>CAZEML010000104.1:0-14785 GCA_964513285.1 uncultured Candidatus Nemicrothrix sp. | reverse complement strand
ATCCCGCCCTTGGCGTCCCACCCGAGCGATTCGGCCTTGGCCCGCTGGTAGGAGATGAACATCGCCAGGCCCATGATCGCGACTGGCAGCATCATGATGCGGCCCGGTTCGGTGCTGGCGAGGTACCAGGCCACGCCGCCGAAGAGCATGCCGTCGGTGAGACGGTCGCTGACCGAGTCGAAGTAGGCGCCGCGCTTGGAGCCGGTGCCGGCGGCGCGGGCCACCGCGCCGTCGAGAGCGTCGGGGATGGCGGTCAGCAGCAGGAACAGGAAGCCGACGCGCAGGTAGCCGGCACCGATGGTGACGGCGGCGACGCCGGACATGAGGATGCCGATGACGGTGATGACATCGGGGGTGATGCCGGTCTTGACGAGGCTGCGGCCGATGGGGGTGAGGCCACGATCGACCTGAGTGCGCAGGTTGCCGTCGAACATGATGAACCCTCCCGGGGTTGACCGGATCAGGGTAACAGCACTCCCCCGCCCCACCGTTCAGCGCTGACGATGGTCACACGTCGGCACTGGGCTATCAGTAGATGGTCCCGCCGCTCCTCGCCCGCTTGCCCGCCTTGAGCCCCTGCCAGCCGACCCACACGAGCATCGGTGGCCCGAGGAAGACAAACATCACGAGCGGCCACAACCCGCCGAGGGTCACCAGGGCGACCACCGCGGCGAGAACGGCGGCGCTGAGCGCGAGTTGCAGCAGCGTCCGACCGAGCGGTGGCGGAGGAGGCCGATCAGGGTCGCCCCGCAGACGCGGCTCAGACGTCGTAGCCGGTCCAGTCTTCGGGGTTGTCCTCGACGAAGCGGTCGATGATCTCGCCGTCGACACCGTCGACGAGCACGAGGCCGCGCTTCTCGGGGACCTTCTCGTTGCTGTACAGCAGGATCCGCCACGTCGGGCGGCTCCGCAGACCACGCCAGCCGAGCTGGGCCGACGCGTGGCCGGCCGGGAAGCCGACCTCCTCAGCCGCGGCGGCGAGGGCGTGCTCCTCGTCGAAGGAGAGGTCCCAGCCGCCCTGCCAGTGGTAGAGCCCGACGACGATCAGCACTGCGCCCGCGACACCGAAGCCGCCGTTCACGAGGATCGCGTCGTCGCCCGCCGTGGCCCAGAGCGCGATGCAGCCGGCGCCGATCAACGTGTAGAGCACGGCCGGGATCTTGCGGCGGCTGTTGTTGGGGAACAGGTACGGCGCGGTGACCTGCGACGGATCGAGGTCAGCGGGCAGCTCATCGCGGATCTCGCCGAGATCGACCTCGTCGGTCTCGGTGGGTTCGAGTTCCTCGCTGGTCTCAGCCATGTCGCCAGTTTCGGCCATGAGGTGAGGCTAGGCCCACGCGGGCGTCACGCGTCTCCGCCGCCGAGGCCGAGGCCGCGGGCGTCGGACCACTCACCCCGAAGGCCACGCCGCCCTCAGGCGCTCCCACGTGGTCCCGAGGGACTCGGGCATCACCCGAGTGTCGGCGATGGCGGTCATGAAGTTGGTGTCGCCGTCCCAACGGGGCAGGACGTGCACGTGGAGATGGTCGGGGATCCCGGCCCCTGCCCCGCGGCCGAGGTTCGCGCCGACGTTGATGCCGTGCGGCTCGTAGGCGGCCTGCACCGCTCGGGTGGCGAGACGGACGCCGTGCCAGAGCTCGGCGTACTCGTCGTCGTCGAGTTCGTCGAGCTGCTGGACCGCTCGCTTCGGCAACACCATCAGGTGACCGGAGGTGTACGGATACGCGTTGAGCAACGCGAAGACCCGCTCGCCGCGCCACAGGATGAGCGTCTCGCGATCGGGGTGAACGGCGTCGAGGATCGCTTCGAAGAGTGTCTGGCCGTCGGCGATCTGGATCCGTGGCCGGTCAGCGTCATCACCACCCCGGACGTAGGCGTTCCGCCAACCGGCCCAGAGGTGCTCCACCACGGCGGGCCCGGGTCAGACCTTCGACTCGACCTCGCCGCCCAGGCGGGCGATGAAGTCGGCAACGGTGACGTCGCGCTCGGGCTTGTCCTCGCCGCGGCGGTTGACGCCGACGGTGTCGTTGGCGACGTCGTCGTCACCGACGACGAGCACGTACGGCAGCTTCTCGACCTTGCCGTTGCGGACTCGCTTGCCGAGCGGTTCGACCGCGCTGACCACATCGACCCGGAAGCCCTCGGTGCGCAGCCGGGCGGCGACGTCGTGCGCGTAGTCGGCGTGGACCTCAGCGACGGGCAACACCCGGACCTGAGTCGGGGCGAGCCAGGCCGGGAAGGCGCCGGCGTAGTGCTCGATGAGCACGCCGAAGAAGCGCTCGACCGAACCCATCAGGGCCCGGTGGATCATCACCGGCCGCTTGCGTTCACCGTCGGACGCGACGTACTCGAGGTCGAAGCGTTCGGGCAGGTTGAAGTCGAGCTGGATGGTCGACAGCTGCCAGGCCCGGCCGATCGCGTCCTTGACGTCGACGTCGATCTTGGGCCCGTAGAACGCGCCGCCGCCTTCGTCGACGATGTAGTCGAGGCCGCTCTTTTCGAGCGCCGCCTTGAGACCGGCGGTCGCTTCGTCCCACAGCTCGTCCTCGCCGACCGACTTCTCGAGCGGTCGGGTGGAGAGCTTCGCCTGGAAGTCGTCGAAGCCGAACGCCCGGAGCACCGACAACACGAAGTCGAGCAGCGAGGACAGCTCGGTCTGGATGTCTTCGCGGGTGGTGAAGATGTGGCTGTCGTCTTGGGTGAACCCACGCGAACGCATGAGCCCGTGGACCGCGCCCGACAGCTCGTAGCGGTAGACCGCGCCGAGCTCGAACAGCCGCAGCGGCAGTTCGCGGTAGGACCGTTGCTGTGACTTGAAGATCATCACGTGGAACGGACAGTTCATCGGCTTCGGGTAGTAGGTGGCCCCGTCCATCTCCATGGGCGGGTACATGCCGTCGGCGTAGAAGTCGAGGTGCCCGGAGGTCTCCCAAAGGACCGACTTCGCGATGTGGGGCGAGAACACGAACTCGTAGCCACCGTTCTCGTGCCGGTCGCGGGAGTAGTCCTCCATGATCTTGCGGATCAGGGCACCCTTGGGATGCCAGACCGCGAGACCGGGGCCGAGTTCGTCGGGCCACGACACCAGGTCGAGTTCGGCGGCGAGGCGGCGATGATCACGCTTCTCGGCCTCGGCGAGCATCTGCAGGTGGGTCTTCAGCGCCTTCTTGTCGGCCCACGCGGTGCCGTAGATGCGCTGCAGCATCGGGCGGGTGACATCGCCCCGCCAGTACGCGCCGGCCACCGACTGGAGCTTGAACGCGCCGAGACGACCGGTCGACGGGACGTGCGGACCGGTGCACATGTCGCGGAACGCCGGCTCCTCGCCGGGAGCGCTGTTCGAGTAGTAGCTGATGGTGTCGCCGCCACCGATCTCGCCGGCGTCCTCACCGCTGGCCGCGCCAGAGGTGACCCGTTCGATGATCTCGGCCTTGTAGGGCTCGTCGGCGAAGAACGCGACGGCCTCACTCGCGGGAAGTTCGTGGCGCTCGAAGACCTGGTCGGCCTTGACGATCTCCTGCATGCGGGCCTCGATCGCCTCGAGGTCGTCGTCGGAGAGGGTCTTGCCGTCGGGAAGTTCGACGTCGTAGTAGAAGCCGAACTCGATCGGCGGACCGATCGCGAGCTGGGTGCCGGGATGGAGATCGAGGATCGCCTGGGCCATCACGTGGGCGGTCGAGTGCCGGATGGTGTGCAGGCCGCGCTCGCTGTCGCCGGTGACGATCTCGACGGAGGCACCATCGGTCAGGGCGACGTTGAGGTCGACCTCGGCGCCGTCGACGACGCCGATGACCGCTTCCTTGGCGAGGCGAGGACCGATCGAAGAAGCGAGGTCATACGTCGTCGCGCCGGCCGGAAGTTCGCGGGATGAGCCATCGGGCAGCTGTACGGAGATGACGTCGCTCATAGACGTTCCAGGCTACCGGTGCCCCACCCCACCAAGGGGTGACTTTCGCCGCCGGGCGCGGGCTCGGATCAGGCCGGAACGGGCTTGAGGACGTCGGCGGAGGACCGGCGCTCGGGCATCTCGGGCTGCGCGGCTTCCTGGATGGTCGGCGCGGCCGTGGGTGCCGCCGACTTGCCGGCGTACTCGTTGACGTAGTCCTGGCCGGTGAGCTCGCGGATCTCGAACATCACCTCGTCGGTGATCTGGCGGAGCCGGAGACGCTGGTCGCTCACACCATCGGACGTGGCAGGGAGGATCGGCTTGCCGAAGTGGATCTCGACGGGCCGGAACACCTTGGGCATCGGCACGTCGGGTGGTTGGATCGCGAGCGTGCCCTTCATGCCGACCGGGATGATCGGGCAGCCGGTGCGAACGGCGAGTCGGGCCGCCCCGGTGTGCCCCTTGTGGAGGAAACCGGTCCGGGAGCGGGTGCCTTCGGGGTAGATCCCGAAGAGGTTGCCGCTCTCGAGCACGCGGGCGGCGGTGTCGAGGGCGCGCTGGCTGGCGTCGCCGCCGCTGCGATCGATGGGGATCATGCCGAGCGCGGGGAAGAGCTTGCGGGTCTTCCAGTCGTCGAGGTACTCGGCCTTGCCGACGAAGCTGACCGGACGGGGCGTGACCGCGGGGAGGAAGAAGCTGTCGATCACCGAGATGTGGTTGGGGGTGAGGATGGCCCCGCCCTCGCTCGGGATGTTCTCGAGTCCGGTCACCCGCATCCGCCAGAGCGCCCTGAAGACCGGGCGGGTGACCGCCATCGTCATCTCTTGGAGTCGTTGTCCACCGTCAGACATCTGACCTCATCCTGAACTCGTCGGCCCCATCATGGCCCATGGGCCGGTGGCTGAAGCATCGGAACCGCGGCTTTGTGCCCCTCTTCACGATGTATTCACACAAAGTCGCGCCTATTCGGTTCACCGATCGGTCCCGTTCGTGCTCACAGCACGACGCCGAGCAACGCCGCTGCTTGGTCGACGCCTTCACCGCTCGCCACCGCCTCGTCCACTGCGGCGATCGCAGCGGGAACGTCGAGATCATCGTCGAGCGCTTCACGGACCTTGAGCAGCCCACCATCGCCGGGGCCGGCCGAGCGCCACGCGGCGAGCCGATCCTCGGCCTCGGTCAGGAGGTCGTGCGTCCAGTTCCATGGCCGCCGGTAGTGATGCACGCTGAGGGCGAGGCGGATGACCGCACCCTCGTGGCGCTCCCGGAGGTCGCCGACGAACACGAGGTTGCCGGTCGACTTCGACATCTTGCGTCCGTCGAGGTGCACCATCGCCTGGTGCATCCAGTGCCGGACGAAGGGTTGGCCTGTCACCGCTTCGGACTGCGCCCGACAGCATTCGTGGTGGGGATAGAGCAGGTCGACGCCGCCACCGTGGAGGTCGATCGTCGGGCCGAGTTCGTGGAGGGCGAGGGCACTGCATTCCACGTGCCATCCGGGCCGCCCGCTCCCCCATCGCGCTTCCCATGAGGGTTCGCCGGGCCCGCTCGGGCGCCACAGCACGAAGTCGAGCGGGTTGCGCTTGTTCGGGTCGTCGAGCTGTTCACCCCACGCCCCGGAGATCTCCTCCATCCGGTCGTTGCCGAGCCGGGCGAGCGCGCCGAAGTCGGCGGCCGCGGCGGTGTCGAAGTAAACGGTGTCGCCGGCCTGGTACGCCGTGCCCTGCGTGAGCAGCGTGTCGACGATGCCGCGGATGTTCGCGATCACGCCGGTCGCACGCGGCTCGGACCACGGCGGCAGCGTGTTGAGGGCTTCCATGTCGTCGTCGAACCGGGCGGTCTCCCCGAACGCGAGGTCGAGATAGTGCACGCCGCGTTCTCGTGCCGCCCGGAGGAGGTCGTCGTCGACGTCGGTGATGTTGCGCACGTAGCGCACCTCGTGACCGAGGTCGAGCAACCGCCGCTGGAGGATGTCGTAGGTGACGTAGGTGGCGGCGTGACCGAGGTGGGTGGCGTCGTACGGGGTGATCCCGCACACGTACATCGTGACGAGGTCGCCCGGCGCGAAGTCGACGACCTCACCGACCGCAGTGTCGTACAGGCGCATGGTCCCCCGGGTCATCGGCGTCGACCGTAGTCTCGGGTCCGTAACGTTCATCAGGACCCTCGGGTCGAACGTCACCGAACCCAAGCTGCAACCCCGTCGATCGACGATCGACATTCCCCACAGGAGGCCCGCCGTGGGCGTGCTCGATGGAAAGAAGATCCTGATCACCGGAGTGCTGACCGACGCGTCGATCGCGTTCGGCATCGCCAAGCTCGCCCAGGAGGAAGGCGCGGAGATCATCCTCACCGGCGCCGGGCGCGGCCTGCGGCTGACCCAGCGCACCGCCCGCAAGTTGCCGACCGAGCCGACGGTGTACGAGTTCGACGTCACCAACCCCGATCACGTTCCCGCGCTGCGCCAGGCGCTGCAGGAGGACTGGGGCACCGTCGACGGTGCGCTCCACGCGATCGGCTTCGCTCCCGAACCGTGCCTCGGCGACGACTTCATGGGCGCCAGCTGGGACGACGTGAAGGTCGCGGTCGAGATCTCCGCCTACAGCCTCAAGACCCTCGCCGAGGTCGTCGCCCCGCTCATGACCAACGGTGGATCGATCGTCGGCCTCGACTTCGACGCGACGGTCGCCTGGCCGGCCTACAACTGGATGGGCTTCGCCAAGGCCGCGATGGAGTCGGCGAACCGCTACCTCGCCCGGGAGCTCGGTCCGCAGGGCATTCGCGTCAACCTGATCGCTGCCGGCCCGATCAAGACGATCGCCGCCAAGTCGATCCCCGGGTTCAAGAAGTTCGAGGACGTGTGGGACGAGCGTGCGCCGCTCGGCTGGGACGTCGAGGATTCGTCGGCCGTGGCCCGCTCGACCGTCGCCCTGCTCTCGGACTTCTTCCCCTCGACGACCGGGTCGATGATCCACGTCGACGGCGGCTTCCACGCGATGGGCGTCTGATCGACACGAACGCAACGTGGCGGGCATCGACCTCCTGATCCTCGGCGGGTCGGGCCTGCTCGGGACCGCGCTCGTCGACGCGGCGACCGCTGACGGGCGGACCTGGGCCGCCACCCACCATCACGTCGACCGGTCCGGGGCCGAGTGGCATCGGATCGACCTCGCCCGCGAACCCGAACGGGTGCTGGCGCTGCTCGATCGGCTCGAACCCACGGCGATCATCAACGCGGCGTACGTCCAACGCGGTGATGCGCTGTGGGCCCTGACCGCCGAACTGCCGGGCCTGGTGGCCTCGTGGTGCGTCGGCCGGGCCCGCTTCGTGCATCTCTCGTCCGACATCGTCTTCGACGGCCGGCTCGGGCGTCCCTACGTCGAGACCGACCCCGCCGAACCGGTCAACGAGTACGGCGCCGCCAAGCTCGCCGCCGAACAGGCCGTCACCGCCACGGACCCGGCGGCGGTGATCGTCCGAACGTCGCTCCTCTGGGGCGGGTCGGGCGACGGCGGGCCACAGGTCCGCCTCGTGCGCGACCCGAACGTGCGGTTCTTCACCGACGAGTTCCGCAACCCGCTCGCCGTCGAGTCGCTCGCGGCGGCGTGCCTCGAACTCGTCGACCGATCAGAGATCTCGGGTCTGCTCCACGTCGCCGGTCCCAGCCGGGTCGACCGCCTGGCCTTCGCGCGAGCCCTCGCGCCGCTCGCATGGGTCGACCCCGACGGCCTGCAGGGCGGGTCAGGCGGCGACCACCCCGGACGGCCGGCGGACGTGTCGCTCGACTCCTCGCTCGCGGCGTCGCTCCTCACCACCGAGTTGCAGGGCCTGCCCTGAGGGTCAGCTCGAGGTGATGACGTCGGTGTCGACGCCGCCATCGGTCTCGTCGGCGATGTCACCGACCAAGGCCTCGAGCACGTCCTCGAGCGTGACCATGCCGAGGAGCTGCCCGTCGGCCGTGCGCACGAGCGCCATGTGCCGGCGCATCCTCCGCATGGCGCGCATGAGGTCGCGCACCGGCTGATCCGGGTTGACGATCAACATCCGCCGCACCATCTCCAACGGGACCGGCGCATCTCGGTCGTCGGCCCCGAAGCGCAGCAGGTCCTTGGAGTGGACGAAGCCGACGACGTCGCCGGCGCTCGTGCCAGTGACGGGAATTCGGCTGTGCCCCGACTCGGCGACCAACGCCTCGAGGTCGGCCACCGAAGTCGACCGCGGCACGGTGACCATGCGGGCCCGCGGGACCATGATCGACCCGGCGGTCCGGGCCCGGAAGTCGAGCGCACCCGACAGCAGCTCGTGCTCGAGGTCCTCCAGCTTCCCCTCCTCGACCGCGCCTTCGAGGAGGGTGTGGAACTCGTTGACGGTCAGTGCGGTGTTGAGCTCGTCGGCCGGCTCCATGCCGAGCAGTCGGGTGATGCCGTTGCTGATCGCGGTGAGGCTCCACACGACCGGCTTGAAGAGGGTGACGTAGGCCCGGTGCGGCCCCGCGAGCAGACGGGCCGAGCGTTCGGGCGCGGCGATGGCGATGTTCTTCGGCAACATCTCGCCGACGACCATGTGGATCACGACCACGATCGTGAGCGCGATCGTGAACGAGATCGCGTGCAGCACCCCCGACGGCAGCTCGACGAAGCGCTCGATCAGGTCCTCGAGGAGATGGGCGATCGCCGGTTCGGCGACGAACCCGAGACCGAGCGACGCCATCGTGATGCCGAGCTGGGCACCGGCGAGTTGGGGCTGCAGATCCTTGATCGACGCGAGGGCGATTTTCGCCCGGGCGTCGTCGTCCTCGGCCATGGGCTCGAGGCGGGTCACCCGGCTGGCGAGCAGAGCGAACTCGACCGCCACGAAGAAGGCGTTGGCGATCAGCAGCAACAACGCGGTGAAGAGGAACCAGCCGGTCACGACTCGGTCTCCCCGTTCGCGTCGGTGTCGGCCGGCGGCGGTGCGACCACCCGGACGGTCGCGATCCGGAGTCGATCCATGGCGACCACTTCGAGGCGCCAGCCGTCGACCTCGACCATCTCGCCCGGCTCGGGGATGTGACCGAGCCGATCGAGGAGCAGGCCCGCGAGCGTTTCGTACTCGCCCTCGGGCATCTCGAACCCGGTCGCGTCCTCGACCTCGTCGTGATGGAGCGAGCCCGGCATCACGGTCGATCCGAGCGCTTCGACCCGGGTGAGCAGCGTCGGCGCAGCGTCGTACTCGTCGTCGATCTCACCGACGATCTCTTCGAGCACGTCCTCGAGGGTGATGATGCCGGCCGTACCGCCGTGCTCGTCGATCACGACCGCCAGCTGATTGCCGCCCTGGCGAAGGTCGACCAGCAGTTCGTCGAGCTCCCGCGACTCCGGAACCGCGAGCACCGGCGTCATCAGGTCGGTGACCGGCGTGGTCGCCCGCTCGTCGACGCCGACGCCGTGGACCGACTTCACGTGAACCACACCGACGATGTCGTCGAGGTCGTTGCCCTCGACCGGGAACCGGCTGTGGCCGGTGCGGGACGCCAGCGTGACCAACGCTTCGACCGTGTCCCCCGACGCGACCGACTCGACCCGCACCCGCGGCACCATCGCGTCGTCAGCGGACTTCTCGGCGAGGCGGATGGAACGGGTCAGGAGTTCGACCTCACCCTCGTCGAGGGTGCCCTCCTCGCCCGACGAACGGATCAGGTGTTCGAGCTCACCTCGGTCCGGGATCGTCTCCAACTCCTCGGCCGGCTCGACGCCGACGCCTCGGGTCAGCCGCGCCGCGAGCCCGTCGAGGAAGGCGACGAGGGGCCGGGCGAGCACACCGTAGACCTGCGTCGGTCGAGCCATCGCCAGCGACGTTTCGAGCGGGCGGGTCGTGGCGATCGCCTTCGGCACGAGCTCGCCGAACACCATCTGCACCACCGTCGCGACGACGAGGGCGACGGCGACCGACACCCCCGACGGCACCTCACCGAACAGCGACTCGAGGCCGGGTTCGAGCACGCGAGCGACCGCTGGCTCGGCGAGGACACCGAGCAACAGCGACGTGATCGTGATGCCGAGCTGAGCGCCGGACAGGTGGTACGAGAGCTTCGACAGCAGTCGTTGCACCGCGACGGCGCGCGCGTGCCCCTGACCGGCCCGCTCGTCGATGCGGGTGCGGTCGACCGCGACGAGCGCGAATTCCGCGGCCACGAACCCGGCGTTGGCAACGACCAGGGCAAGGGCGGCGAGCAGTCGGAGTGCGGTGTCGATCAGGCCTCCAAGACCGAATCGTGCATTCCCGGAATCTAGTCCTACGGTGAGCCGATGGCTGTCGATGTCACCCCCGGCGCCCCTCCGGGCCGCTACCCGCGCCCGCAGGCGTCGGTGGACCCGGACCGCTCGCTGGGGTGGCTGCGGCGCATCCTGCCGGTGGTCGCCGTCCAGAAATGGCAGTTCGTCGGCTCGATCATCGCCGGCCTGATCGGCATGCTCGCGACCGTCGCCGTCCCGATCATGTTGGGCCGCGGGATCGATGCGGTGGCCGACGGCGACACCCCGACCCCGTTCGTGATCGCCCTGTTCTGCCTCGCGGTGATGCGGTTCGTGTTCGGGTACCTCTACCGCTTCGGCCTGTTCCGTTCCGCGCTGCGGATCGAGAACGACCTCCGCAACCTGATGTACGAGCGCCTCACCGAGCTGTCGTTCGACTTCTGGGACCGTACCCAGAGCGGTCAGGTGATCAGCCGGGCGAACACCGACATCCGTTCGATCCAGTTGTTGTTCGCGTTCGGTCCGCTCGTCGCGATGCAGATCGTGTTGTTCGTGTTCGCGGTGATCGTGATGCTCACCGTCGACGTGACGCTGACGCTGGTCGCGATCGCGCCGCTGCCGTTCGTCTACATGGTCGGGGTCCGGCTCCGGAACCGGATCTTCCCGCTGCAGTGGGTGGTCACGGCGCGGCAGGCCGAGATGGCCACGATCGTCGACGAGAACATCCAGGGCATCCGGGTCGTGAAGGCCTTCCACCAGGAGGCCAATCAGGTCCAGAACCTGGCCCGGTCGACCCGGCGACTCCGCTGGGCCGGCACCGCCGTCGCCGACACCCGCGCTCGGCACTCGCCCGGCATGGAGTCGCTCCCCCGCCTCGGGCTCGCGCTGGTGCTCCTCGTCGGCGGCATCCAGACCATCGACGGCAGCCTCGAGGTCGGTGACCTCGTCGCCTTCTCGACCTACGTCGTCCTGCTCGCGACCCCGTTCCGGCTGCTCGGCTTCATCCTCATCCAGTGGCAACGCGCCGGGGCCGCCGCACTCCGAGTCTTCGACATCCTCGACGAGTCACCGTCGATCGTGGAACCAGACGACGCGGTGCGGCTCACCGAACCGGCCGGGCGGATCGAGTTCGACGACGTGCACTTCGCCTACCCGACCGGCGACGGCGAGGAAGTGCTCCGCGGGTTCAGCGCCACGATCGAACCGGGCGAGTCGGTCGCCATCGTCGGCGCGACCGGGAGCGGCAAGTCGACCCTCGCTCGCCTGATCCCCCGGTTCTACGACGTCGCCGCCGGGGCGGTACGGGTCGACGGTCACGATGTGCGCACGCTCGCCCTCGGCGACCTTCGTCAGGCGGCCGCGACCGTCACCGACGATCCGTTCCTCTTCGCCGCGTCGATCCGAGACAACGTCGCCTTCGCCCGACCCGGCGCACCCGACCACGAGGTCGAAGCGGCGATCGCCGACGCCGCTACGGCCGACTTCGTGGCCGACCTCGCCGACGGACCCGACACCGAGGTGGGCGAACGCGGCCTCACGTTGTCGGGCGGGCAGCGTCAGCGCATCGCCATCGCTCGCACACTCCTCGCCGACCCGGCGGTCCTGATCCTCGACGATGCGACGAGCGCGATCGACGTCGCCGTCGAGGAGCGCATCCACGCCGCGCTCGAGGCCCGCAACGCGAACCGCACCACGATCCTCATCGCCCATCGCCTCTCGACGATCGCCCTCGCCGACCGCGTCATCCTCCTCGACGACGGTCGGGTCGCCGCGACGGGCACCCACGAAGACTTGCTCGCCACCAACCCCGGGTACGCCGCGATCCTCGCCGACGGCGAACGCGACCACGAAGCCGACGACGCCGACGCCGACGCCGACGCCGACGGGGGTGATCGCTGATGTTCTCGATGGGAGGTGGCCCCGGCGGCCTGACCGGCGGACCGAGTTCGATGGCGTCGAACGCCGCGGCGGGGCTCCCTGCGGCGGACGTGCCCGGCGAGCTGCGCAAGAAGGTCGAGAAGGTCCTCGAGCACGAGCCCGAACACACGGTTCCCGACGTCGGCTGGACCGTCGATCGGTGGGACCGCGAGCCGTTCGGGCTGCTCCGGTTCCTTCGTCCCCACCGGTGGCGGCTGCTCGGCGCCATCGGCCTGGTCCTCATCGAGACGATCGCCCTTCAGCTCGGGCCGATCCTCACCCAGATCGCCATCGACGAAGGCGTCCGAGCGCGCGACCGCGGCGTCATCGTCACCGTCGCGCTGATCTATGTCGGTGCCGTGCTCGTCGCCGCGCTCCTCGGCTGGGCCCGGGTCTCCTACACCGGTCGGCTCGGCGAACGCCTCAACGAGACGCTGCGCATCCGCGTCTTCAGCCACATGCAGCGCCAAGGGGTGAGTTGGTACACCGACGAGAAGGCGGGGGTGCTGCTCACCCGCATGACCTCTGACATCGAGGCACTGTCGGTGCTGTTCCAGGAGGGCATCGTCAACCTGCTCGTGCAGGTCTTCACCTTGTTGGTGATCACGGTCGCCCTGTTCGTCTACGACCCGCTGCTCGCCGTGATCACGTTGGCGGTCACGCTGCCGCCCACCCTGCTGTCGTCGCTGTGGTTCCGGAAGGTCTCCTCGGTCGGGTATCTGCGGGTCCGCGATCGCATCGCCGAACTCCTCTCGCATCTGCAGGAGTCCTTGGCCGGCATTCGCGTGATCGCGGCGCACAACCGGCGGGCCCGCAACCTGGTCGATCACCGCGAGGTCGTCGGCGAACACCTCGATGCACAGGTCCGCACCAGCCGGGCCAACTCGCTCTATGCGCCCGGCACCGAGATGATCGGCATCGCCACCCAGGCGACGCTGCTCGCCGTCGGCGGCGCCATGACCGCCAGCGGACGTATCACCGTCGGCGAGATGGCGGCGTTCCTGCTCTTCCTGGCCTCGTTCTTCGCTCCGATCCAGACGCTGGTGCAGCTGTACAACAGCTATCAGCAGGGTGGTGCGGCGATCGTGAAACTGCGCGAGTTGCTCGGCACCGAACCCGACACCCCGCAGGCGCCCGACGCAGCCGAACTCCCACCGATCGAGGGGGCGATCGAGCTCGACGGCGTCACGTTCAGCTACGAGCGCGGACGGCCGGTGCTGCACGATGTCGATCTGCGGATCGAACCGGGCGAGACCGTGGCGTTCGTCGGCGAAACCGGTTCCGGCAAGTCGACCATCGCCCGGCTGTTGACCCGATTCCACGACCCCGACTCGGGCGCGGTCCGCATCGATGGTCACGACCTACGCGACGTCACGCTGGGCAGCCTGCGCCGCCAGCTCGGTGTCGTGCCCCAGGAGCCGTTCCTGTTCGCGGGTGTCGTACGGGACAACGTTGCCTTCGCCCGACCGGATGCCACCGATGAGGAGCTCCGGGACGCGCTCGAGGCGGTGGGGATCGATGACGTGATCGAACGGTTGGGCGGGCTCGACGCGCCAGTCCACGAGCGCGGCGCCTCGTTGTCGGCCGGCGAGCGGCAGCTGCTCGCCCTCGCCCGGGCGTTCGTCGCTCGGCCCCGGGTGCTGATCCTCGACGAGGCGACGAGCAACCTCGACCTGCACTCCGAGACCCGCGTCGAGGCGGCACTCGACATCGTGCTGGAGGGCAGAACGGCCGTGATCATCGCGCACCGGTTGGCGACGGCTCGTCGGGCGGACCGCATCGCGGTGGTCGACGACGGCCGGATCGTCGAGCTGGGCAGCCATGAGGAGTTGGTGGCGCACGAGGGCCGCTACGCGACGATGTTCGCCACCTGGGTGCGGCACGGCGGCGCAGCTTGAGCGAAGCCGCCTCGAGAGAACGCGGCGCAGCTTGAGCGAAGCCGCCTCGAGAGAACGCGGCGCAGCTTGAGCGAAGCCGCCTCGAGAGAACGCGGCGCCGCCTGAGCGAAGCCGGCCGGAGCGATCGTCCGGCCGCCCCGACCTCAGGATTGGGATGGCGAGCTGATCGCGAGGACAACGCCGTCGTCGACGACGAGGCGGACGGGCGATGCGGTGACCTCGTTGGCGATGCCTCGCCCGGCGAACGGCGACAGCACCTCGGCGTCGAGCGGGAAGGCGACTCCGGCGCTGGTCACGCGAGCAGGTCCTCCGACCGGGATGACCGCGAGGTGTTGGCCGATCTCGAGGTCGAGGTGGCGTTCGCCGCGCACGACCCACACGTCGTGCTCCCCGACCGTCGCCGACACGGTGATGCCGTCGAGGGAGGGCGCGGCGAGACAGACGAGGTTGGCGAGTTGGTGATCGAGCCGTCCGTCACCGCGAACGATCACCCGGATGTCGTCGGCGCCGACCGCGACGGCGGCACCGAGCGCGAGCTCGAGATCGGTCTCGTCCTTGTCGACCGAGGCCCGTTCGAGCGCCGCGCCACCACCGACCGCTGCCTCGATCGCTTCGTCCCGAGCGGAGTCGAGGTCGCCGACCACGAGATCGGGGACCCAGCCACGTTCGAGGACGGCGTGCACGCCGCTGTCGGCCGCGATCACCCAGGCGGGACGTTCCGCGACGCCGTCGAGTTGCCCGGGGGCAGCGGCAGCGACGATGAGCGCCCGACGATCAGACATCGGCGTCATCGTAGGGTGCGGGGCGTCGCCGTCAGGCCGTCGCTTCGCACTCGCCGTCGACCAGCGGGG
>CAZEML010000103.1:0-14789 GCA_964513285.1 uncultured Candidatus Nemicrothrix sp. | reverse complement strand
GGCATTCCGAGAGGTCGGGGTGACGGGTTCACTTCGATGGCTCGAACGGATCGACCCCGGAGTCTGACCCGCCGGAAGATTGGGTCAGAAGGACGACGTCGCGTGTGTCGTTCGCGCCCTTCGGTTGGGTCCTGAGCCTCATCGTGGTCAATCCGTCGGGGGGTCGACCGATGTTGCTTTCACTAGCGGGCGGCGAACTCATGCTGCGAAGAACCTCATCTCGGCGGGAGACAGGGTTGTGCGACTGACATACCGAGAACATGTCCTCGGGACAGCGGAGACCGAGGAGGAGGCGCGGGTGCTCGCCCGCCACCTCCCTCGGCCGAGCGCGGTGCGTCAGGGAAGCGACGGCGACTGGGTCGTCGTGCAGTTGTTGCCGGCCCGGTGGGAGCCGACCCGATCCGATGTGGTGGACGGGTTGGTTACTGCGGGGCCGGGCGGAAGCCGTCGACGATCGTACGGGTGACCTGTTCGGCGAGATCGCCGATCGGGATCTGACGGCTGCCGCCGTCGTCGTGGTGCTCGTCGAGCTTCCTCATCGTTCCGTGGAGTTCGATCAGGCCCTGCATCGCTGACCAGCAGGTGGTCGCGGCGAGCTGGATGTCGAGGTCGGGGTTGATCTGTTCGGCGGTCGCTTCGAGCGAGGCGATCAGCACGCCGAAGGCCTTGTCGCCGGCCTGGGTGTACGCCTCGCTGTCGGCGTCAATCAGGTCGTGGCGGAAGATGATGGCGCAGTGGCCGGGGTGCTTCACCGCGAGTTCGACATAGGCGCGCCCGACCGCACAGAGCCGGTCGACGGCGTCGTCGTGGGCGTCGAAGGCGGCGGCGGTGGTGGCGTGGAGATGGGTGAAGGCGTCGACCGCGACGGCGGTGAGCAGGCCCTGGGCATCGCCGAAGTGGTGGGCGGGAGCGGCGTGGGAGACACCGGCCCGGCGGGCGACCTCCCGGAGGGAGAAGCCACCGGCACCGCGCTCGGCGATGAGGTCCGCGGCGGCCAGGCGCAGGGCCATGTTGAGATCGCCGTGGTGGTAGGTGCGGGCGGTGGTGGCGGGCATGTGTGGGTCAGTGTACGTGACATCGGCCACCAAAACTTGACAGTGGCAAGTCTGGATCTTTACGTTGTCAACATGTCATCCCCCATCACCGAATCCCCCGATTCCACCACCGCCACCGGCGACCCTCGCCGCTGGGCGATCCTCGCGGTCAGCTGTCTGGCCGTCTTCGTCACCGTGCTCGACGGCACGATCGTCAACGTCGCGCTGCCGTCGCTCTCGATCGATCTCGGCGCCACCACCCGCGAGCTCCAGTGGATCGTCGACGCCTACCTGCTCGTCTTCACCGGTCTGCTGCTCGCCGCCGGTGGCCTCGGTGATCGCTACGGCCGCAAACGCTCGCTGGTCTTCGGGCTGATCGCCTTCGGCGTGATGTCGGTCTACGCCGGATCCGTCGACTCGGCCGGCGAGCTGATCACCGGGCGGGCCCTCATGGGCATCGGTGCCGCCTTCATCTTCCCGGCCACCCTCGCCATCATCACGAACGCGTTCGAGGACCCCAAGGAGCGGGCCGCGGCCATCGGGATCTGGTCTGCCACCTCCGGCATCGGTGTCGCCGCCGGCCCGATCATCGGTGGCGCATTGCTCGAGGCCTACTGGTGGGGGTCGGTCTTCTTCGTGAACGTGCCGGTCGTGTTGATCGCGGTGCCGCTCGTCGTGTGGTTGATCCCCGAGTCCCGTGATGAGGAGACGCCCCGCCTCGACGTGGTCGGTCTGTTCATCTCGATCGCCGCCATCAGCGCCTTGATCTTCACGATCATCGAAGCGCCGGAGTGGGGTTGGGCCTCCGCCGAGACGTTCGTCGGCTTCGTCATCTCGGCCGCCTTGATCGCGGCGTTCGTCCGGTGGGAGCTCTCCCTCGAGCACCCGATGCTCCCGGTGCGGATCTTCCAGAACCTGCGGTTCTCCGCCGCCAGCGTCTCGATCACCTCGGCGTTCTTCGCCCTCTTCGGGTTCATCTTCCTCATCACCCAGTACTTCCAGCTGGTGCGTGGCTATGGTCCGCTCGAAGCTGGTCTTCGCACCATTCCGGTCGCCGTCTCCATCGCCGTGTCATCGGTCCTGTCACCGATGTTGGTGAACCGGATCGGCACCACCCGGGTCGTTTCCGCCGGCCTCGCCAGCATGGCGATCGGGTTCATCTGGGTGTCGACCGCCTCAGTGGCGACGCCCTACCTCGAGATCGTCGGACAGATGTTCTTCCTCGGTGTCGGCTTGGGCTTCACCACCGCTCCGGCCACCGAGTCGATCATGGGCTCGCTCAGCGCCGACAAGGCCGGGATCGGCTCGGCGGTCAACGACACCACCCGCGAGCTCGGCGGGACCCTCGGTGTGGCCATCCTCGGCTCGGTGTTCAGCTCGATCTACATCAACAGCCTCGAGGACGATCCGGTCATCGAGCAGCTGCCCGAGGCGGCACGCGAGGCGACCGAGGAGTCGGTCGCGGCGGCACAGTTCGTCGCTCCCCAGCTTGGCGAGGCGGCGCCGCGGTACCTCGACGCGGTCAACGAGGCGTTCCTGTCCGGCCTGTCGGTCGCCTGCTACGTCGCCGCCGGTGCCGCGATCGCCGGCTCGATCTTCGCCGCTCGCTTCCTGCCCGCTCGGGCGGCCGAGGAGGCCGACGTTCTCGTCGCCTGATTCGGGTCCAGCTCCACCAGAGAGCCTGCGGCGGTCGCTTCGGCGGCCGCCGTGGCGCGCTCGGACTCAGTCGGTGAAGCGGGCCTGCCCGCCACCACCGGCGCACGGGGCGCTGCGATCAGCAAGACTGGATGGGTGCCAACCGACGCTCCGCTGGGTTTGGTGACGTTCCTGTTCACCGACATCCAAGGTTCGACGCGGCTCTGGGAGGACGAGCCGTCAAGTATGGAGGCGGCGCTGGAGACCCACGACGCGGTGATGTCAGCCGTGATCACGCGGCACGGCGGCTACCTCGTCAAGTCGATGGGCGACGGCGTCATGGCAGCCTTCGCCGACCCGGCCGCGGCGGCGCAAGCAGCGATCGACGCTCAGGTCGAGCTCGGTGCTCGTGACTGGCCGCTCTCGCAGCCGCTGCTTGTGCGCATGGGGGTCCACACCGGTCAGGCGATCGAACGCGACAACGACTATTTCGGCCCGACGCTCAATCGCGCCGCGAGGTTGATGGGGGTCGGGCATGGCGGTCAGATCCTCGTCTCCGCGGCAACCGCTGAGTCACTCGACGGTCCGACGCTCGTGGACCTCGGGCCGCATCGCCTCCGCGATCTGACCACGCCCGAGCAGATCTTCCAGATCGTCGACCCGCGCCTGCGTCGCGAGCACCCGCCCCTGAAGACCGTCGATCTGGTGCCCAACAACCTTCCGGTGGAAGTGACCTCGTTGGTCGGGCGCCAGGCCGAGGTCGAGGCCGTCGGCGATCTGCTCGAGACCGGACGGCTGGTGACGCTCGCCGGGTTCGGCGGCATGGGGAAGACCCGCCTCGCGTCAGCGTCAGCCGCGACGGTCGTCGACCGTTACCCCGGGGGCGTGTGGTTCTGCCCGCTCGTCGAGGCCTCTTCCGACAGTGTTCCCGCAGCGGTTGCTGCGGTACTCCACGTCCTCGAGCACGAGGATGCTGACGTCAGCCACTCGCTTGCGCGTGCGATCGGCGAGAAACGCATGCTGCTGGTGCTCGACAACTGTGAGCATGTGGTCGAGCCCGTTCGCAAGTTGGTTGACCTCCTCCTCTCGAGCTGTGCTCACCTCGATGTGCTCGCAACGAGTCGGGAGCTGCTCGGCAACCCCGCTGAGCGAGTTGTGTCTGTCCGTCCGCTCTCGGCTCGCACGCTCGAGGACCCCGCCGTCACGCTCTTTCTCGAGCGGATGGCATCAGCTGGTGGACCTGAGCCATCCCGGGCCGACCTCGACGCGATCGTTGCGATCTGCGATCGGGTCGAAGGGATTCCGCTCGCTGTGGAGTTGGCGGCCGCACGCACGAGATCGCTCGCTCCAGCCGACGTGCTGCAGCGCCTGAGCGCCGTGCTCGGACGAGGGTCCGACACGGTTTCCGCAGCCCAACGACAGCAGACGATCGGTGCCACGATCGCCTGGTCCCACGACATGTTGTCCACGCTGGAGCAACAGCTCTATCGGCGGCTCGCCGTGTTCGTGGGAGGCTTCGATCTCGATGCGGCCGAACGCGTCGGCGCCGCGGGCGGCGTCGACCCCGACGAGGTCTTGCACGGGTTGGACTCCCTCGTCTCGAAGTCGATGCTGATCTCGGTGCCCGGTCACGGGTTCACCCGGTACCGCATGCTCGAGCCGGTGCGTGACGACGCGCTCGACCGGCTCCGTGACGCAGGAGAGGAGGATGCGGTGCTGGCCTCCCACGTCGCGTGCTTCGCTGACTTCGGCGCGGCGGCAGTCGACGGCATCCGGGGCCCGGACGAGCAGTGGTTCCTGGATCGCTACTTCGCCGACTTCGCGAACATGCGGGCGGCTCTTGAACGAGCGGTAGCCACAGCGGACATCGAGGCAGCGATGAACATCGCCGTCCCGTTTTCCGAGCTTGCCGTCGCTCAGCACCGCTTCGAGGTGCGTGAATGGCTGATCCTCGCGGTGTCGATCCCGGGTGCGCTCGATCACCCGGACGCGGTGAAGGCGCTTGCCATGGTCGCCAACCTGTACGGCAACGTCGGCAAGACGCACGAAGCCCTGCTCTGGGGCGGCAGGATGCTCGAGGTCGCGGGCGCTGACCTTCCCCCTCTGGTCGTCTTCGGTCTTGCGCTCTACGACGGCATGGATCCCGAAGCGATCCAGACGGCCATCGACACGATGCGTTCGATCGAGACCGACGACATGCTCTTGGAGGCCAACATCCGCATGATGGTCTCGGGTCTCGCTCGCCGGCTCGACCGCGAGCTCGGCGTCACGATCGCGAAGGACAACCTCGCGTGGGCTGAGGCCCACGCATCGGGATCGATGCTGGCCTACGCGACGGTCGTCGTCGCCGAGAACCTCTCGTACGCAGGTCACGGCCCCGAGGCGTACGAGTTCGCGCTTCGGGCCGAAGCGCTGGCGAAGCAGACCGGTACCCGCTGGTACGAGACACATGCTCGGGTCCACATGGGTCGTTCCGCGCTCCTCGGCGCGCAGATCGATGAGCCGCCACGTGCGATCTTCATCCGAGCTCTCGCCGCGGCGAGGGACAACGGCAGCACGTACCAGCAATGGACGGCGATGGAGGCGATCTCGCATCTGTTCGCCGCATGCGGCTTGTACGAAGCTGCCGCGATCCTTCACGCCGGCGTCCAGAAGTCACACATCGAATGGCTGCGTTCGGGGATCACCCCGACCGACAACCTCCGGCGCATCCCGCCTGACGTGCTCGCTGCTGGAGCCGAGCGAGCAACAAGCTTGGAGCTCCCCGAGTTGGTGGCCTACACGCTCGGGGTGCTCGCCGACGTTCCAGACGTCATTCCGAGTCGATGAGGCGCAGCAGGCCATAGCCCACGACGGCGCCTGCCGCGTAGCGGATCAGGTCGCCCCAGACCCAGCCCCGACCGAGGGCGAGGGCGATGAGGTCGTTGTCGCGCAGATCCTCCAGCCAGGCCGGTTGCCAGAGTTGGGAGAGCTCGACCAGCACAGAGGCGCCGTAGCCGGCGATCGCCGACGTGCGAGCGTCGGTGCGGAAGACGAAGGCGATGGCCAGGACCACCGCGGTGGTCCACAGCGCGTCGCCCGCGTGGTCGATGAGGAACCCGGGAAGCGAGTCGACGCGGCGCGAAGCCAGGCCGGCGACGAGCACGACGGCCAGCGCGACGGCGATCCGTCGACGCCGCACGGTCAGTCCTTGACGGGGGCCTCGGCGTCGACCGGGTCGATGTCGATGATCGGCGGCAGGAACGAGTGATCGGCGAACAGCCGGGCGGCCGGGCTCGTGCCTTCGATCGCCTCGGCGGCGAGCACGACCGCGGCGGCGCTGTAGGTCGAGCGCTCGTCGTCGGGGAACAGCACACCCTCGGGATGCACCTTGCCGGTGATGTACTTGCCGTCGTCCTCGCGCAGCAGCTGGGCGGCCGCGAACAGCTCGATGGCGGTGTCGCGTTCGCCGACCCCGAGGTGAGCCATCGCACACTCGCAGGTCTCGGCCGCGGTGACCCACGGGCGATCGCTGACGCAGCGGATGCCCTTGCCTTCGAGCATGAAGGTGTCGAAGCGTTCGGCGAGGTGGGCTCGGCCGGCCTCACCGGAGAGCACGCCGGAGAGCACCGGGTAGTACCAGTCCATCGCCCAGCGCAGCTTCGGCGAGAAGGCCTCGTCGCGGTCGTGGCGGATCGCATGGGCGAGCTGCCCGAGGGCGAGCTCCCAGCCCGGACGCTCCTCGCCGAGTTCCTGGGCGATCGCGATCGCGCAGCGCAGCGAATGCGCGATCGAGGACGAACCGGTCAGCAAGGCGAACGGCCACGGGGTGCCGTCGGGATGCCGGGCCCACAGGATCTCGCCGCGCGGCTGCTGGAGTTCGAGCACGAACTCGATCGCCCGGCTGACCACCGGCCACATCGTCTCGATGAAGCCCTGGTCGCGGTAGAGCAGGAAGTGATGCCACGTGCCCGCCGCGATGTAGGCGATGACGTTGGCGTCGAGCTTGTCCTGCTCGACCTCGTGCTCCAGGTAGTACTGGTGCCACGAGCCGTCGGGGCGCTGGATGTCGACGAGCCACTGGTAGGCCCGCTCGGCTTCGTCGCGGTGTTCGCCGATGGCGAGCGCCATCGCCGCTTCGACGTGGTTCCAGGGGTCGGCGTGACCGCCGGGGAACCACGGGATCATGCCCGACGGCAGCTGCCAGTCGGCGATGTGGGCCGCGGTGGCGCGGATCTGATCGGCGGTGATCAGCCCGGGAAGGTCAGGCGCCGGCATGGGCGGCCTCCCGGATCTCGCTGATGCGCTCGGTCCGCAGCGGCGACTTGGTGGCCTGCACGACCAGGCTCTTGCCGAGCACCGGGTTCAGCGCCTTCTCCGCCGTGCGCGTGATCCACGGCTGCTTGACGATGTCCCATTCGAGCAGCTTGTGGTACTGCTTCACCGACCAGTTGTCGTCGACCTCGTTGTTGACCCCGACCGCGCAGCGGATCCACCAGTACGGCGAGTGCAGCGCGTGGGCCTTGTAGGAGACGGTCGGATCGAACCCGGCACCGGAGAGCTTCTCGCGGACCTCGGCCTCGGTGTAGATGCGGACGTGGCCGCCCTCGGCCTTGGGGGCGTAGTACTCGTCGCTGAGCTTCCAGCAGATCTTCTCGGGGAAGGTCGCGGGAACGGTCGCCGCGATCGAGCCGCCGGGCTTGAGGATGCGGAAGAACTCGTCGTAGGCGGCGACGTCGTCGGGAATGTGCTCGAGGACTTCGCTGGCGATGATCTTGTCGAAGGTGTTGTCGGGGAACGGCAGGCGAGTGCCGTCGCCCTGTACCTGGGTGTGCATCAGCTGGCCGTCGAAGAGGCCGTCCTTGATCAGCATCGGCGCGGTGTTGCGGATCGCTTCGAGCTCGGGCATCGCCATGTCGCAGCTGACGACGTGCGCGCCGCGCACGAGTGCTTCGTAGGTGTGGCGACCGAAGCCGCAGCCGAGGTCGAGCAGGAGGTCGCCCGCCCGAAGATCGAACTTCTCGTAGTCGACGGTGAGCATCAGCCGGCCCCGTTCATCCGCTCGGCGTGATCGGCGAGCACGGCGCGGTACTGATCGACGGTCTTGATGGCGGTGTGGCGCCACGACCACTGGCTCTTCACCCGCTCGCGGCCGGCCGCGCCGACCTTGGCCCGGAGGTCGGGATCGTCGAGCGCCTCGCGGATGGTCGCCGCGAGGGCGTCGGAGTTGCCGGGCTCGGTCTGGAAACAGGTCTCGCCGTGGGTGCCGGTGACCTCGGGGAGGGCACCGCCGGTGGTGGTGACGAGCGGGACGCCACACGACATCGCCTCGATGGCGGGCAGCGAGAAGCCTTCGTAGAGCGACGGCACACACGCCAGCTCGGCCTCGCTGTAGAGCTCGACGATGCGTTCGTCGGGCACGCCGCTGACGAAGTTGACACAGTCGTCGAGGCCGAGGGCGGTCATCGTCTGGCTGGCGTGGCTGTCGGGGCGACGCTTGCCGATGATCGTGAGCTCCATGTGGCGCTCGGTGCGCAGCTTGGCGACCGCCTCGAGCAGGAACTTCAGGCCCTTCATGGCGACGTCGGCCGACGCGGTGGTGACGATGTGACCGGGGCGGCGTTCGACGCCGGGCACCGGAAGGAACAGGTCGGGGTCGACGCCGACCGGCACGACGTGGATCCGGTCGAGATCGACGCCCTTGTCGGCCGCGATGTCCTGCTTGGAGTTCTCCGACACCGACAGGATGCGAGGCATCCGCTGGGCGACCTGGGTCTGCATCTTGGTGAACGCGTACCAGCGGCGCTTGCCGAACTTCTCCCACGGGGTGCGGGCGTGTTCGAGCTCGAGCTTGCGGTCGACGGTGATCGGATGGTGGATCGTCTCGAGGATCGGCCACCCCTCCTGATGGAGTTTGAGGATGCCCCACCCGAGGGTCTGGTTGTCCTGGATCAGGTCGAAGTCGTCGCGGCGCTGACGCAGCTCGCGCCACACCCGCCAGCTGAACGCCATCGGCTCGGAGAACGTGCCGGTCGCGAACGAGCCGTGTTCGAGGGCGTCGGTCCAGTCCTTCCACTCCCACAGGCGCGGCTTGCGCATCGGATGGGGATCGGCCCAGATGTCGAGGCTCGGCAGCGGATGGAACGGGATCCGCTCATCGATGATCGGGTACGGAGGACCGCCGTAGACCTCGACGTGATGGCCGAGATCGACCAGCGCCTTGGTGAGGTGGCGGCTGTACACGCCCTGGCCACCGACGTGGGGCTTGCCGCGGTAGGTCAGGTACGCGATCCGCAGCGGCGAGTCGGGGTCGGGGGGCGTCCATGGCATAGGGCGTCAAGGCTACGGCTACCGGGGGGTAGGTTGCGACTCGACTCGGCGCCGGCGGCTACGAGGGTGCCTGCTCTCGCCTGAAGGGCCGGCCGAACCGTCTCCCGGGTGTGTCCGGAAACACGTCCGCGTGTTCTGGCCGGGCGCTCAGCGCCAGGATCGCAGGCCCCTCGGCCCCGCTTGTGGTCCGAGGGCGTCGGTACCACATCGTCATCGCCTTGGGCGTCGTGAAGCTGCGAAGCCAGCCGTCGTCAGGCAGCCGATACTGCTGTTGTCGGTCGCCGAGGCCTTGCCTGAGCTCGACCGCGCCGTCGTCCCGGCGAGCGACCGCGACGATCTCATCGACCGACTCCCACGGAACGTTGCGCGTCACCAGCACGGGGACCCAGCCGGTCCGGTCGTCAGGGCTGATCCCGAGTCGGTCCATCGTTTCTTCGAGGTCGCTCATCAGCGCGAGTGCAGTTCGCTGACGTAGCGAAGTGACGATCGCGGCGGGCGTCATCACCACAGCGCCCGCGAGGACGAACCAGAACGCCCACATCTCCTCACCCTAGGACGGGGCGGGGAACGGTAGGTTTCGCCCCGATGCGAGGACTGGTGCAACGGGTCAGCCGAGCCAAGGTGACGGTGGACGGCGACACGCCGGGTGATCGGGAGATCACGGGCGAGATCGGCCCGGGGATCCTCGTGCTCGTCGGGGTCACCCACGACGACACCGAAGCGCAGGCCGCCAAGCTCGCGGACAAGGTCTGGAACCTGCGGATCTTCGACGACGCCGATGGGGTGATGAACCGGTCGGCGGCCGACGAGGGTCATGCGATCCTCGTCGTCAGCCAGTTCACCCTCTACGGCGACACCCGCAAGGGGCGGCGCCCCGGCTACAGCGACGCGGCCCGGCCTGAGCAGGCCGAACCGCTCGTGCAGGCCGTGATCGACGAGCTACGGGGCCTCGGCGCCACCGTCGCGACCGGTCGCTTCCGAGCCGACATGGCCGTCGAGCTCGTCAACGACGGCCCCATCACCCTCTGGGTCGAGGTCTGACAGCTCGAGGTGTGACGCGTCGGCGTCGAGGAACCGACGTCGACCCCAGATCACGGCGAGGGAGATCACGCCGAAGAGCAGCATCGGCCAGGCGCCGAACTGGACCGACAGGGTGCGGCCGGTCCGGAGCTCGACCGTGTCGTAGAGCACCTTCTGCTCGCTGACGCCGGTGCGCTGGAGGACCTCGCCATCGGGGGCGACGACCGCGGAGAACCCGGTGGGCGCGGCTTGCAGCACGTACCGGTCGGTCTCGACGGCACGGAGGCGACTGGAGGCCACCTGTTGGGACTGCACGATCGTCAACCAGTAGCTCGATCCGTTGGTCGGGTTCATGAGGATCTGCCCGCCGTTGCCGATCGCATCGCGGGCTCGGTGATCGAAGAACACCTCCCACGAGATCGAGATGCCGAGCCGGCCGATGTCGGTGTCGAGCACAGCGGGCTCGGTGCCGGGCCGGACGTCACGGCCGGGCAGTTCGGAGCTGAACTGTTCGATGAAGCTCCGCAGCGGCACGAACTCGCCGAACGGCACCAGCCGGACCTTGTCGTACCGGTCGGTCACGCGGCCGTCGGGCGACTGGGCGATCGAGTAGTTGGCGTTGGCCAACCCGTCCTCGGTCGGTTCGAACCAGCCGCTGATGACGATCGCGTCGAGGTCGGCAGCGAGCTGGGTGAGCCGCTCGGATGCCTCGCTGAAGCGCAGGAGGTCGTCGTCGCAACGGGCCGGGGTCGATCGGGTGTCCGAGGCGGGATGGACGACGTCCTCGGGCCACAGGACGAGGTCGACCTCTCGGTCGATCGTCTCCGACGCCGCCATGTGCCGTTCGAACACCGCTCGGGTCGTGCAGACGTCGGCGCGCGTGTTCTGTGGCCCGCCGCCCTGGACGACGGCGACGTCGATCGTGTCGATCACCTCGACCCGGGTGCTGCCGAGGGCGCCACCGATCACGAGCACGAGGAGCGCGCCCACCCCGACGACAGCGAGTCGAGAGCGGCGGACGATGTCGGCCAGGGCGATGCCGGCGAACGCCATCGCGACGGTGAGACCGGGCGACCCGAAGGTGCGCGCCGTGATCCACCACGGGGTGGAGACGCCGATCATGGCGTAGGTGGCGATCGGGGTACCGCCGAAGGGCACGTTCCACCGGATCAACTCGACGAGGACGAGTGCGGCAGGGAACGCCACCCGCCGGGGCACGTCGCCCTCGGCCGGGGTGGCGAGGCCGACCACGCCGGCGAGCAGCGAGAAGATCACGACGGCGACCGGCCAGCCGGCGGCGGTCAGGTCGAACATCCAGAGCGTCGCGGGGGTCGCCCACGCGAAGCCGGTCAGCACCGACAACCCGAATCGCCGTTTGGGGCCGCGGCCTTCGGTGTTGGTGAACCACAAGCCGATACCGATCAGGCTCAGCGGCCACCATCCCCACGGCGGGAGCCCCGAGGCGATCAACAGGCCGGCCAGCACCGCGACGACACGGGGTCGTCGAGCGATCTGGTCGCGGATCGGTCCGGCGTTCATCCTGGCTACGTTATGGCCTGGCCGAGGCGTCTCGGCAGGAGGGGGCTCGCGTGAGCGACAAGACGACGAGCGCGCTCCCCGTCCCGGCGCTGATCGCGGTGGGTCTGATCGGTGCCGCGATCCGGCTGCGCCAGTTCTTCAGCGGGCGAGGCCTGTGGCACGACGAAGCCAAGGTGGCCAACGAGCTGTCCGATCGCTCGATGGTCGGCCTCGTGACCGAATCGTCACCGCGTGGACAGATGGCCCCGCCCGGCTTCTGGATCGTCGAGAAGGTGATGTCGGTCGTCTCGTTCACCGCAGAGGGGTTGCGGCTCGTGCCGCTGCTCTTCGGGCTCGCGTTGATCGCGCTCACGGTCATCTACGCCCACCGCTACCTCTCGTCGTGGCCGGCCCAGCTCGCGCTCGTCGGTGCGGTCGCCTTCTCGCCATCGCTGATCCACTACAGCGCCGAGGTCAAGCAGTACGTCGGCGAGGCAGCGGTCTCCATGCTGCTCGTCTTCGCCATCGTCAGCGTCGAGCGGTGGTCGCCCTGGCTCCTCGCCGCCGTCGCCGCGTTCGCGCTGCTGTTCAGCATCCCGGCACTCGTGCTCGTGCCGGTGCTCGGGCTCCTCTACCTCGGGTGGCGGGCGCGAGCTGAAGGACTCGAGTCCGCCGTGCGTGCGATCTGGCTCCCCGCGTCGCTGCTCGTGGTCGTCGAAGCGGTGGTCGCCCTCAGCGTGCAGTCGACGCGCGTGCCGATCGAGGGGTTCTGGGAGGACGCCGACGCCTACGCCCCGTTCCCGCTCACGGCGTCGGGGATCGAGTGGTTGTTCGAGACCGCGGCCCGGACGGCCCGCTTCTCGCTCTACCACGAAGGGATGATCACCCGGCCCGCCGACGCGTCGTTCGACACGCCGCTCTGGGCCGCGACGGGCCTGCTCGCCACCGCGGTGGTGGCCGCAGGGGCGGTGCTCGTCTGGCGGCGCCGGGGCACGGCGGGGGCGGGGCCCGATCTCGACGCCCGGGTGCTCGGGGTGCTCCTCACCCTCGGCGTCGTGATGGTGGGGTTGTCGGTGGTCGACCTCTACCCGATGCACGGTCGCCTCACGATCTACGCGTTCCCCCTGGTCTTTCTCCTCGCGGCTCACTCGATCGAGGCGATCGCCTCGGCAGGGGTTCGTTGGGTGGCGCCGGTGCTCGGGGCGGCGCTCGCGCTCGCGGCGTTGCCGACGGCACTTGGGCTCGCCGTCGAGCCGAACGACCGGTGGGACATCGTGCAGGCGCTCGACTGGATCGAAGGTCGCCCGCAGCCTGGCGATGCGATCGCCTACCCGTTCGCCGGGTCGGGTGAGTCGTATGTGTTCCATCGCGTCGACTACGACTTCGGCTCCGCCGCGATCCGCGACGTCACCAACCTCGACGCCGAACAGATCGCGGTGCTGGCCGACGGCGGCACGGTGTGGTTCTTCTCCGCGTTCGTCATCCCATCGAACGAGCGTCTGGTCGACGAGTTCATCGAGAGCGAGCTCGTCGTCGACTATCTCCGCGGCGACGGTCTGATCGTCGCGCAGGTCGTGCACCCGTCGTCGCTGGAGTGAGTCGCGGCCGGGTCAGATGGTGAGCGACAGTCGGCGGATGCCGCCGACCGACCCGACGCCCTTGATGCGGACCGACACGTCGCCGTCGGCCTGGACCCAGTCGGGGAGGTCGTCGTCGTCGCAGACCGCCAACATCTCGCCTCGCTGGGCCGCGGCGCAGAGCTTCGCCGCGAGGTTGACCGGCTCGCCGATGTAGTCGTCGCCTTCGAACAGGAGGGCGACGCCGGTGGCGATGCCGACCCGCACGTCGGTGGAGTGGCGGCTGAAGTGGTGGATCAGGTGAGCGCCGGCCGCGATGGTGGGCATCGGCTCGGTGCCGACCAGCATCACGCCATCGCCGAGCCACTTGGCGACCCGTACGCCTCGCTTGGCCGCGACGTTGCGCGTGATCCGTCGGAACTCGCCGAGCCGGTCGACGGCCTCGTGCGGCCCGTGATCGCGGGTGAACGCGGTGAAGCCGCTCAGGTCGGCGAAGCAGAAGGTGCGTGTGACGTTGAGATGGGTCGGTGCGTCGTCGAGCTCCATCGGGGTGGCGATCTGATCGTGGTCGGCCGCCTCGGCCCACTCCCGGGCGGGGCCGGTGTCGGCCGCGACGAGCGGGACCAGGATCTCCCCGGTCGGCTCGTCGAGTCGGGCCCCATCGGCGGATCGGCGGTTCGAGGCGTCGTTCACGAGGCTGATGATCGCATACGGGTTCGGCATGGCCGACCGGGATTCGCTCAGACCTCGAGCCCGCACTTGGGCCAGGGCTGACGGCCGCGTTCGCTCCACAGAGCACGGGCCATGGCGTCCTGCCACCAGGGCTCGGCGGCGGCCGGGTCGACGTCGACGAGCCACGGGAAGTGACGCTCGGCGACGCCGTCCCAGGTCGGCTGGTCGAACTGATAGGCGCCGCGGTACTTGCCCGACGGGTTGGTCGCCTCGTAGTTGTCGGTCGACTCACACATCCGGAGCCGGAGCAGTTCCTCGTCGCTCAGGACGTCGCGGGTCGGTTCGGTGGATTCGAGGTAGAGGAGGATCTGCTCGGGGGTGCAGGCCGTGCCGATCGTCATGAATGCGAGCGCGAACGCAATGATCCGAAGTCGAGTGCGCATTGGAGTGCTGCCTCCTCGGGCGGTGCCCGTGTCTGACGTCTGCAGGGGGATCGTTCACACGACCGCTGGTCGTGGGCAGGGGGAGCTTGGCGATCGCCGACGCCTTCAGCGACCGGAACGCTAGAGCGGTTCCGTCACACAAATGCAACATTGTGGCGAGAGTCACAGAGGTGTGATTTGCGCCGATTCGAGGTCGACGGGCCGTCGGCTCGTTCATCGAGCGGAAACACGGGTGACCCGGGGCGGTGACACCTGTCTCCTAGGGTTCTTCCCATGGCACCCACGGCAACCACCCCCCACGCATGGGCGCTCCACTCGGTCACGCGGCCCGACAACGTCGTCGAGTTGCGCCCGAGTGGTCCACTCGACTCGTCGAACGCCCGATTCCTCGCCGCTCGCCTCGATGCGCTCGTGCGATCCGGCTACGACGAGATCATCGTCGACTTCCGCGCCGTCGCCCGCGTCGACGTCGCGGGCATGGCCCCGATCCGCGAAGCCGCCGAAGTGCTCGACGCCCTCGGTGGTCGGCTCGTCACCATCGACCTCGACGACGACTGGGCGCACCGCTACGGCGCGCCGCT
>CAZEML010000102.1:0-14806 GCA_964513285.1 uncultured Candidatus Nemicrothrix sp. | reverse complement strand
CTCATCGCACGCAGCCGCCCTCGCGGCGACCGCCGCGGGCATGGCCGAGGTCGCCGGCGATTGGGCGGGAGCGATCGAACACGCCGTCGCCGCCACCATCCAACTCGCCGACGTCCAACTCGACGACGCGCAGAGCGCTCGAGCGTCCGCCGCGCTGTGCGCCTTCTACGGCCACATGGCCGCGTTCGAGCTCGCGATCCCGTTCGGCCGGCGAGCGGCCGAGACCGCGATCCGGATCGACCACCCCAACATCGCGGCAGCTGTCTTCAACCACGCCTACGTGGCGCTCGAGGCCATCCACGCCGGCGCCGGGTCGGACGCCGATCGGTCACAGTGGCGCACCGACCTCGACGAGATGGCCGCGGTGCTGCGGGCGATCGACGATCCCGTCAGTGCCCGAGTGCTCGGCGGCGGACTCGCAACGGAAGCCGCACTGCTCGACGACGACCTCGACACCGCCGCCGACCTCGTGCGCGGCACCGATGAGGTCGCCGAGATCGCGGGGCCGATCTTCCTGCCGTGGTTCGCGTTCGTTCGGGCATCCGTCGCCCGTCGCCAAGGTGATCTCGATCGGGCCGAGGCCTTGCTGACCGAGGCGCTCCCCGGGCTGGAGGCGACCGCTGATCACCACTGCTTGGTCCGCGCCCTCACCGAGCGGGCGGTGGTGCGCGAACAGGCCGGCGATCTCGCGGGAGCGCTCGACGACACCCGACGACGGGCCGAGCTGGTCCGCCGCTGGCAGGTCGAACGCGTCGAACAGTTCGCGCTGATGGTCGCGGCGCGCGCCGAGCTCGAACGCGACGGCAGCCTCCTTCGCCGTCAAGCGGGCGAACTCGTCCGAGCCGCCACCGAGGATCCCCTCACCGGCTTGTACTCGCGGCGATGGCTCAGCCGGCGGGTCAGCGAACTCGAGACCCTCGACAGCAGCGGTTCGGTGCTGCTCGTCGACATCGATCACTTCAAGGTCGTCAACGACACCCACGGACACGGCGTCGGCGACAAGGTGCTCACCGCGGTCGGCGACGTCCTGCGCGCCTCGTTCCGCGACGGAGACGTCGTGCGGTACGGCGGCGAAGAGTTCCTCATCCCCCTCCTCACCGACCCGCTCACCGCGGCCGCGATCGCCGAACGGGCCCGCATGGCGATCACCCACGCGAGCTTCGACGAGATCGTCCCCGACCTCCGACTCACGATCAGCCTCGGGGTCGCCTCCGGCCCGATGACGCGTGTCCGCGAGCTGATCGACGCCGCTGACGACGCGCTGTACGTCGCCAAGCAGAGCGGCCGCAACCGGGTCGTCAGCGCCGACCCTCTCACCTAGGAGATCACCATGGGCATGCTCGACGATCGGATCGCCCTCGTCACCGGCGGCCGCGGCGGAGTCGGCCGGGCGGTGTGTGACCGCTTCGCCCGAGAGGGCGCAACGGTCTATGCCGCCGACCTGTCCGACGGGGGCAGCCTCGGCGACGACGGCACCGCGGCCGGCGAGTTCGTCCGGCTCGACGTCACCAGCGAGACCGAGGTCGTCGCCGCCATGGAGCACGTGAACGCGGCCCACGGTCGACTCGACGTCCTCGTCAACGCGGCCGGCATCGAGATCGAGGACACGATCGAGGACACCACGCTCGAGCAGTGGAACCGGATCTTCGCGATCAACGTCACCGGCACCTTTCTCACCTCGAAGTACGCGCTTCCGCTCCTGCGCAACAGCGGCCACGCCTCGGTGATCAACTTCGGGAGCTACGACGGCTTCATCGCCGACCCCGAGCTCGCGGCGTACTGCGCCACCAAGGGCGCGGTGCACGCGCTGACGAAGGCGATGGCGTGCGATCACTCGCCCGAAGGCATCCGGGTCAACGCGGTCTGCCCCGGCTATGTCGACACGCCGATGTTGCAGTCCTTCTTCCAGGAGAGCGGCGACATCGATTCACTCCAGCAGGCCGTGCGCGACGTGCACCCCTTGCGCACCTACGGCACGCCGACCGACATCGCCAACCTCGTCAACTGGCTGGCGAGCGACGAGGCCCGGTACGCCTCGGGCCAGCTCTGGGTGCTCGACGGCGGGTTGAGCGCCCAGGTGCAGCAGATGCGGCTGTGAGCGGCGACGACCATGAGCGTTGAACGCCGCGCCCAGATCCTCGACGCCGCCCTCGCGGTCCTCGCGCGCGACGGCATCTCGGGCGTCAGCATGAGAGCGGTGGCTCGCGAAGCCGGACTCTCGCTCGGCCTGGCGAACTACCACTTCGACGACAAGCACGGCCTGATCGTCGCTGCGCTCGAACGCATCGCCGATGCCGACGCGGAGATCGTCGCCGCCGACCCGGGCCTCGACGCCGATGCCAACCTCCGACGCGCGCTGCACCACGTCGCCGCCGAGGAGTTCCTCGGCCTCGACTATCTCGCGCTGCGGCTCCAACTGTGGTCGCTGGCCGGGGTCGACCCGGCGTACGCCGCGATCAACCAGCGGGCGCAAGCCGCGTACCTCTCCGGACTCACCACCCTGTTGGCCGCCGCTCGTTCCGACCTCGACGCCGATGAGATCCGGCGCCGGGCCGAGGACATCCTCGTCGTCCAGAACGGGGTCTGGCTGACATCGGTCCTCGTGCCCGACGCCGCGACCATGCGTCGCGCGGTCGACCGGACCGAGGCGATCGCGTTCGACTGAACCGGCAGGACCTAGGTCCCTGGTCGATCTCCACGCACCTTTCGTACGTTCGATTCGAACCTCCCGAAAGGAGCACCGATGACGGAACGACACGGCATCATCGTCGGGATCGACGGCTCACCTGGCTCGATCGCCGCGGCCCGCTGGGCCCAGGCCCACGTCGGGGAGTTCGGGCCGATCCGGCCCGTCTTCACGTGGACGATCCCGGCCCTCGCCCTGGCGGCCTCGCCCCTGGGCTACGCGCCTCCTCCCCCACCCGAGGAGATCCAGGCGGCGGCTGAGCGATCGGCCGCCGTGTTCGCCGAGGACCTCGGCCTCGACCCCCTGTCGATGTCGGTCGTCCAGGGCGACCCGGGCGTCGTGCTCACCAACATGGCCGCCGACGCGAACCTCCTGGTGGTCGGGACCCGGTCACGAGGCGCGGCGACCGCCAACCTGCTCGGCTCGGTCGGCCGCTACGCCGCGGACCACTCACCGGCGCCGCTGGTGATCGTGCCGGCCGACTGGGATCCCGAGGGTTCGGACCGCATCGTCGTCGGCGTCGACGGGTCCTCGAACGCCCTGAACGCCCTCCGCTGGGCGGCCGCCCACGCCGGTTCGCGACCCATCACCGCCGTGACCTCGTGGCAGACGCCGATCGACGGGCCGGTGATGTTCGGCGGCGGCCGCTTCGACGTCAAGGCGTTCCGGGCGAACGCGGCCACGATCGCCGACGAGGCGGTCGCCAAGGTCGTGGCCGATCTCGGCCTCGACGACGACCGAATCACTCGGTGCGTCCACGAAGGCGACCCGCGCAGCACTCTGCTCGACGAACAACGCGACGCCGCCCTCCTCGTGATCGGGCGGCGAGGGCGGGGCGGGCTCGCCCATCTCCTGCTCGGTTCGACCACGACCTCGTTGATCCACCGACCGGAATGCCCGATCGCCGTCATCCCTCCGGAGCACACCCATGACTGATCTCGAACCCCGCGCCCTCGACGACCTGACCTTGGACGAGTGCTGGGACCGACTTCGGGCCGGCGTCATCGGACGGCTGGCGGTCAACAACGGCCACCAGCCCGACGTGTTCCCCGTGAACTATGTGGTCGACACCGATCGCATCGTGATCCAAACCGCCGAGGGCACCAAGCTCGCTGCGGCGATCGCGTCCGGGAACGTCGGGTTCGAGATCGACGACATCGATGTCACGACTCGGTGCGGCTGGTCGGTCGTGGTGCACGGGATCGCCCATGAACCGACCACGACCGCGTCGGTCACTCGCGACGAGGCCCTCGACCTCCACCCGTGGGCCGGCGCGTCCCACGAGGGTCGCTTCATCGAGATCGTGCCGACCCGAATCCGCGGTCGGCGCCTCCGCGAGCAAGACTGATGGCCATGACCTCGACGACCGTGATCCGCGTCGCGCTGCTCGACGACCACGAGGTCGTCCGCTCCGGTGTGGCCAACCTCGTCAACAGCCAGCCCGACATGGAGGTCGTCGGTGATGCGGGAACCACCCGCGACATCCTCGCGGTCGTGGCGCAGACCGCGCCCGACGTCGCCGTGCTCGATGTCCGGCTCGACGAGGACGACGGCGATGGCATCGCCGTTTGTCGCGAGATTCGAAGTGAACATCCCGACACCGCGTGTTTGATCCTCACGTCCTTCGCCGACGATCAGGCGCTGGTCGATGCCTCGATCGCGGGCGCGGCCGGCTTCGTCCTGAAACAGATCCGGGGCAACGATCTGATCGAGTCGATCCGCAAGGTCGCCGGTGGTGCCCAGTTGCTCGACTCAGCTGAGACCCGCCTCGCGCTCCAGCGGCTGCGCTCGACCGATGCGGGCGCGCTCGAACAGCTCACCGATCAGGAACGGCGGGTGTTCGATCTGATCGGCGAGGGCTTCTCCAACAAGGAGATCGGCGCGGCCATGTCGATCGCCGAGAAGACGGTGAAGAACTATGTGTCCCAGGTCCTCGCCAAGCTCGGGATGGTCCGCCGGACCGAGGCGGCGGTCTTGGCGGCCCGCCTCGAGGAGCGGACGCGGCTCCGGTACCGCTGATCCCCTACGGTCGCCGTCATGTCCGCTGCGCACGACCACCGGGCCGACACCTGGAATCTCGCCCCTGACGCCCTTCTGCTCGTCGACCCGGAGGGCACCATCGTCGACGTCAACGACCAGGCGCGCGACCTGTTCGCGTTCCCCGACCTCGTGGGGCGCCAGGTCGACACGCTGGTCCCCGACGAGGTGCGCGACCACGCCGGGTTGCGTCACGGCTTCACCGCGAACCCGGCCCGGCGAGCGATGGGTTCCGGTGCTCGGCTACGAGCGAAGCGCGGCGACGGGACGGTCTTCCCGGTCCACATCGCGCTGTCGCCGCTTCCGCAGGGCCACACGCTCGCGGCGGTCCGCGACCAGACCGACGTGCTCGCCGTCGAGCAACGCATGATCGACGCCACCCGTCGTCGGATCCTCGCCGAGGAGCACGAACGCATCGCCCGCGACCTCCACGACCGCATCATCCAGTCGTTGTTCGCGCTGGGGATGGACCTCGAAGCCGGGACGGGCGACGCCGCAACCGATCAGCGCGAACGCATCAGCCGAGCGGTCGACACCCTCGACGACGTGATCCGGGCGATTCGTGAGGTGATCTTCGACGTCAGGCGAGCTCGACCCGACGATGCCTCGGTCCGCGGGCAGATCGTGGCGATCGCGACCGGCCTCATTCCGTCGCTCGGCTTCGAACCGGCACTGGAGTTCACGGGCCACCTCGACGATCTCGACCCGAATCTGGCCGGACACCTCGTCGCCGTGGTGCGGGAGAGCCTGACCAACGTCGCCCGCCACGCCGATGCGTCGACCGCGACCGTGAGCGTCGCCGGCAGTGGCGGTGAGGTCCGGGTGCGGGTCACCGACGACGGTCGCGGGATGCCGTCGGAGCCGACCCGCCGAAGCGGGCACGGCAATCTCGCCGATCGAGCTCGTCTGGCCAGCGGCTCGTTCCGGGTCGACACCCGCCCCGAGGGTGGAACCGTCGTCGAATGGCGGGCACCGATCGAAGGGTGACCCGACCCCCGCATCCGGCGATCCGCGCGCGAACGTAGTCCCAGCATGAAACGCCCGACGCCGATCACCCCCGGACCCGGCCAGGAGTCGGTCTGGGATTACCCTCGACCTCCCCGGATCGAGCGCGTTCCGCGCCGGGTGCGGGTCGAGGTCGATGGCATCGTCATCGTCGATGCGCCCGATGCGATCCGCATCCTCGAGACGTCGCACCCGCCGACCTACTACGTCGCCCCCGAGCACGCCGACGCCAGTCGCCTCGAACCGGCCGGCGGCGGGTCGTTCTGTGAATGGAAGGGCGTCGCCAGCTACTTCGACGTCGTGGTCGGCGAGCGGTGGATCGAGGCGGCGGCGTGGTGCTACCCCGACCCGAGCGCGACGTTCGCCGATCTCGCCGACCACCTGGCCTTCTACCCCGCCCTGGTCGACTGCTTCGTCGACGGCGAACGGGTGCGGCCCCAGCCCGGGCGGTTCTACGGCGGGTGGATCACCGACGACGTCGTCGGGCCCTTCAAGGGCGAACCCGGCACCCAGTTCTGGTAGGGGCTACGGCCCGGTCGGCTATGCGGAGGGCAGGGTGATCGTCACCGTCATGCCCTGACCCTCGGCGCTGGTGATGGCGACCGAGCCGCCGTGATCCTCGACGATGGTCTTCACGATCGCGAGGCCGAGCCCGCGTCCTCGAGTGCCTCCGGTCGCGGCCCGGAACGAACGGTCGAACACGCGCTCGACGAGCTCCGCGGGGATGCCCGGTCCGTCATCGGCGACGACGACCTCGGTCATGGTGCCGCTGGGGCGGACGAAGATGTCGATCGGGGTGCCGGCCGGGGTGTGGACGCGGGCGTTGTCGAGCACATTGCCGATCACCTGCTCGAGCCGGGTGCGGTCGCCGGTGACGAGCGCGGTCGCCGGCGCATGGACCTCGATGACCCGGCTGCCGTCGAGCGCGTTCGCGTCGTCGACCACCGCCGCGACGACATCGACGAGATCGACCTCCCCGAGGAGGTTGTCACGCACGGTGTCGTGGCGGGCCAGCAGCACCATCTCCTCGACCAGGCTGGCCAGACGGGCGGTCTCGCCGCGAATCCGCTCGACCATCCGATCGACGTCGGCGTCGGCCTTGAGCGCACCGTTCTGGTAGAGCTCGGCCCACCCGGCGATCGTGGTCGCCGGCGTTCGGAGCTCGTGGGCGACATCGTCGACGAACGCGGACAGGCGCTCGCTGGCCGCTTGCTCGGCGCGAACCGACGACTCCACCTGGTCGAGCACCGCGTTGAGCCCCACGCCGAGGCGCCCGACCTCCGAACCGGGACGGGCGACCGCGGCCCGTCGGGAGAGGTCGCCCGCCGCGAACCCTTCGGCCGCCTGCAGGACCTCGCCCAGCGGCCGGGTCTCGCGGCGGATCACGAACCAGCCGATCGTCGCGCCCAACGCGGCGGCGAGCAGCCCGGCGAACGCGACCGCTCGCTGCAGATCGTCGATCGTGTCGTCCGCCGCGGCCAGGCTCCCAGCGACGACCCGGATCCGCGTGGGGTCGGCGGTGTCGATCCGGGTGAGCACCCGGTAGCGCATCGCTCCATCGATGGAGCTGATCGTGACCGGAGCCGCCAGCGTTCCCTCGGGGACCTGGGCGAGGTCCGGGGCGGGAAGCGGGTCGTCGTCGAACCCGGCGAGCAGCTCCGACACGACGGCGCCGGTCTCGGCATCGAGGACGAACTCCGCGACGTTGCGGCCGTCGGGATCACCGAACGGGTTGTTGTCGGTGGTGAGCGAGGGGCCGCCCTCGGCGCCGGTGAGCGGCGCTGGGCCCGGGGTCGGCAGCCCGTCAGGAAGGATCGGCTGGGTCGGGCCGCTCAGGCGGAAGAAGACGAGCGCGTCGACCTCGTCGACGAGCGCGTTCTCCATGCGCTGGACGGCGACGAAGCCGGTGGTCAGAACGGCACCGACCAGCATCAGCGCGAGGAGCGCGGCGAGACGGGAACGAAGCGTCATGCCGGGTCCGCGGTGCGCAGCGTGTAGCCGACACCGCGCACGGTTTCGATCAGCGCCCCGCCGGCACCGAGCTTGTTGCGCAGACGACTGACGTAGGTCTCGACCAGGTTGTCGTCGCCGACGCCTGCCATCCCCCACACCGCCTCGGCGACCTGCGCCTTGGCGATCACCCGCTCGCGGTTGACGAGGAGGTGGCGCAGGACGGCGAACTCGCGCGGCGTGAGCTTCACCTCGTCGCCGGCGTAGTGCACGCGGTGGGCGTCCTCGTCGACGACGAGACGTTCGTAACGCAGCTGGGCCGGGCGGAGATCGACCGTGCGACGGAGGATGGCCGCGATGCGGAGCGACAGCTCGCCGAGTTGGAACGGCTTGGTGACATAGTCGTCCGCGCCGCTCGAGAGTCCTTCGACCACATCGACGCCGTCATCTCGCGCGGTGAGGAACACGACCGGTGTCTCGAGGCCCGCATCGCGCAGCCGACGGCACAACGCGAAGCCGCTCTCGCCGGGCAGGTTGACGTCGAGCACGATCAGGTCGGGGTCGAACGCGCCGATCTCCCGCTCGGCACCCGAGGCATCGAACGCCCCGCGGACTTCGTAGCCGGCGAAGGCCAGCGCGGTCGTCAGCATCTCGTTGAGGCTCGTGTCGTCGTCGACGACGAGCACTCGTCGCAGCGAGTCGGAGTCGGCACCAGAGGCCATACCTCGAGTGTAGGAATCGGTGTTCACCCGGTCCGCGACCGCCGACCGACCTGCCAGGGATTTGCCAGAAACCACGTGGCGGTTGTTAGCCCAAGGCTAAGGCCGAGTACGCTGTCTCAATGGCTGAGATCACCATCGGCTCACGCATCGCGAAGTCGCCGTACTACACCGGCACCGTCGCGGCGGGCGCCACGCACTACACGATCTACAACCGCATGTACATGCCGACCAGCTACGGCGATGTGGTCGGCGAGTACCAGCGTCTGATGACCGGTGTGTCGATCTGGGACGTCGGCGCCGAGCGCCAGGTCGAGATCGAAGGTCCCGACGCACGGGCGTTCACCGACTACGTCTCGTGCCGCGACCTCTCGAATCTCAAGGTCGGTCGCGGGCGCTACACGCCGATGGCGAACTACGACGGCATCTTGATCAACGACCCGATCGCCATGCCGATCCGCGACGACCTCTGGTGGCTGTCGATCGCCGACAGCGACATCGTGTTGCACTGCGCGGCGGTCGCCGGGGCCAAGGGCTTCGACGTCACCGTGCGCGAACCCGACGTCTCACCGCTCGCCATCCAGGGCCCGATGGCGCAGGATCTCTGCCGCGATCTCGTCGGCGACGTCGTCGACGAGATCGGCTTCTTCCAGTTCCGCGAGGTCGACGTGCGAGGCATCCCGCTCGTCATCATGCGGTCGGGCTGGAGCCGCCAGGGCGGCTTCGAGCTGTTCTTGACCGACGGCAGCCGCGGCCAGGAACTCTGGGATCTCGCGTTCGCCGCCGGCGAGAAGTACGGCGCCGCCCCCGGCACGCCGCACCAGATGGAACGCATCGAGAACGGCCTGCCGTCGTATCGATCCGACACCGACGACGACACCGACCCCATCGAGGCCGGGCTTGGCAAGTGGTGCGACATGGACGCCGGGGACTTCGTCGGCAAGGACGCCCTCCTCGCTCGCCACGCCGACCCGTCCGCCCGAAAACGGCTCGTCAACGTCGACATCGAAGGCGACATGCCGGCATCGGAGAACCCGTGGCCGGCCCACCGCGACGGCGAACCGGCCGGCGAGCTCCGAGCCGGCGTGTGGTCGCCCAAGTTCGGTCGCAACATCGGACTGGCCCTCGTTCCGGTCGCCCACGCCGAGCCGGGCACCGTGCTCGAGGTCGACGCCGACGGCGTGGCGCTCTCGATGACGGTCACCGACGTGCCGTTCGGCGACAGCCTCTGAGCGTTCACTACGGTCGGGTCCATGCAGGACCCCGGCACCGGCCCGCTCAAGCGGGTCACCCTGCTGCAGGACGGTGATTCGTCCGAGCAGATCTACGACGAGTGGGCCGACGGGTACGAGTCCGACCTCGTCGCCGAGTTCGGCTACGTGTCCCCCACCACCACCGCCGATGCCCTCGCCGCGCTCCTCGACGATCACGACACACCCATCGCGGACTACGGCTGCGGCACCGGCCTGGTCGGCGTGGCCCTCCACGCGCTCGGCTTCACCACGATCGACGGGTTCGACTACTCGGCCGGGATGCTCGAGGTCGCGCGCCACAAGGGCTGCTACCGCGACCTCGTCCAGGCCGACCTCACCCACGAGCCCCCGGTGGCGGAATCGGCCTACGGCGCCCTCGTGTGCGTCGGCGTCATGGGGGCAGGGCATCTCGTACCCGAGGACTTCGCCCCGCTCTTTCGAACCGTGCGACCGGGCGGTCCGATCGTGCTGTACGGCAACGCGACCCCGTACGAGGACGACGGCTACGCCGACCGGTTCGCGGCGATCCCAGGCTGGGAGATCGAGCAGACCGAGCGGTCGAACTACATGACGACCCTCACCCGCCCCGGCGTGATGCTCGTCGGCCGGCGCACCGCGACCGGCTGACTCAGAGGATCTCGTCGAGCACCGAGTCGAGCGACGCGACCGTGCGGTCGACGTTGTGCAGCTTGTCGAGCCCGAACAGCCCGAGGCGGAACGTGCTGAAGTCGTCGCCTTCATCGCACTGCAGCGGCACACCGCCGGCGATCTGCATGCCTTCCGCTGCGAACTTGGCACCACTCTTGATGCCGGGATCGTCGGTGTAGCTCACGACCACACCCGGTGCCCCGAAGCCGTCGGCCGCGACCGAGACGATGCCGCGAGCGGCGAGGGTGCCGCGCACCTTGGCCCCGAGCTCCTGTTGTTCGGCCATGACCCGATCGAACCCGTAGGCCTCGGTCTCGAGCATCACGTCGCGGAACGACCGCAACGCGTCGGTGGGCATCGTCGCGTGGTAGGCGTGGCCACCCGATTCGTAGGCGTGCATGATCTCGCGCCACTTGCGGAGGTCACAGGCGAAGCTCGAACTCGTCGTCTCCGCCAGCCGGGCGTGGGCGCGAGCGCTGAGCATCACGAGCGCCGAGCACGGCGAACCGCTCCAGCCCTTCTGCGGGGCGGAGATCAACACGTCGACGCCGGTCGCCTCCATGTCCACCCAGATCGTGCCCGAGGCGATGCAGTCGAGAACCATGAGCGCCCCGACCTCGTGAGCCGCGTCGGCAAGGGCCGAGATGTAGTCGTTGGGGAGGATCATCCCGGCCGACGTCTCGACGTGGGGTGCGAAGACGACCGCCGGCTTCTCCTCGCGGATGGTGGCGACGACCTCGTCGATCGGCGCCGGCGCGAACGGTTCCTGCGCGCCGGGCTGTGCCCGCCGAGCCTTCATCACCGTGTGGCTGGACGGGATCGAGCCCGCCTCGAAGATCTGGGTCCAGCGGTAGCTGAACCAGCCGTTGCGCACGACGAGCACATGCTGATCGGTGGCGAACTGGCGAGCGACGGCCTCCATGCCGAACGTGCCGCTCCCGGGCACGACCGCGACGGCGTCGGCGTTGTAGACCTCGCGCAGCACTCGCGAGATGTCGTTCATGACCTGCTGGAACGACGCGCTCATGTGGTTGACGGCGCGGTCGGTGTAGACGACGGAGTACTCGAGGAGTCCGTCGGGATCGATGTCGGGAAGAAGGCCGGGCATGAGCCGGGAGCCTACTGGCGGCCCGGCAGGGCCTTCCCACCCAGCGTTCGGCCGAGCCCGGCGACCACGGGACGGCCGGTACGCTCCCGAGTCGTGACGGCCCTTCCCAACATGCCGACCGGCGATGGTGGCGCCGAGCCGTCGATCCGGAATTGGCTCGCGGAGGCACGGGCCACGATCGATCGGGTCGACCCCGCCGATCTCGCCGCGGAGCTCGCGACCGGAGCCGTGTTGGTCGACACCCGCGACTCTGCGGATCGAGCCACCGAGGGTAAGCTCCCCGGCGCGTTGGTCATCACCCGCAACCTGCTCGAGTGGCGGCTCGCGCCGTCGAGTCCCAACCGGCTGTTCACGATCCACGAGGATTCCCGGGTGATCGTGGTCTGCAACGACGGCTTCAGCTCGAGCATCGCCGCGGCGACCCTGCGGCGCCTGGGGCTGCGACGGGCGGCCGACCTCAACGGCGGTTTCCGAGCCTGGCGGCGACTCGACGCCCACGGCTGACGAGCGCCGACGCACTCGTCGCCCGAGGTGGGGGCAAGGCCCGCCTGACCGTGTAGACCGGTGGGGTGCTGATCGTCGTCTCGCCCGCCAAGTCGCTCGACTACGAGTCCGAGCTCCCCACCAAGAAGCACTCCGAGCCCCGGATGCTCGACGAGACCCAGAACCTCGTCGACGTCATGGCGCAGAAGTCTCCCGCCGAGATCGCCAAGCTCATGTCGGTGTCGCAGGGTCTGGCCGAGCTCAACCACGAGCGGTACCAGGACTTCGAGCAGCCCTTCACCACCGAGAACGCCCGCCCCGCCCTGTTGGCGTTCACCGGCGACGTCTACCTCGGCATGGATCCCGCCGGCACGTTCACCGAACGCGACTTCACCCAGGCCCAGAAGGTGCTCCGGATCCTGTCGGGCCTCTACGGCGTATTGCGTCCTCTCGATCTCATGCAGCCCTACCGCCTCGAGATGGGCACCTCGCTCGAGACCGACCGGGGCAAGGATCTCTACACCTTCTGGGGCGACCGCATCACCGATCAGCTCAACGCCGACCTGGCCGAGAGCCCCGGCGCGAACGTCCTGGTCAACCTGGCGAGCAACGAGTACTTCGGCTCGGTCAACACCGCGGGCCTCGACGCCCGGATCATCTCTCCCACCTTCCTCGATTCCAAGAACGGCGGGCCGTACAAGATCGTCTCGTTCTTCGCGAAGCGGGCCCGTGGCGCGATGTCGGGATGGATCATCAAGGAGCGCATCAAGTCCGCGAAGGCCCTCACCGAGTTCGAGGGCATGGGCTATCGCTACGACGCCGAGCGGTCGAGCGCCGACCAGCCGGTCTTCATCCGCGAAGACGGCACGATGGGCTGAGTCGTGGAGCGGGGCGCCGACGACCAGACCTTCCACGATGTCATCGAGGGGTACTGCGGTGCGCTCTCCTATGCCCCGGGTGAGACCGCGACCCTTCACGTCTCGACCCACTCGCCGGGCTACGACGTCGTCGTCGAACGTTGGGGCGCCGAGCGCACCCTGGCCTGGGCGGCCAACGACCTGCCCGGCGTCTTCACGCCACCGCCCGCCGACGCCGACGCCAACGGCTGTGGCTGGCCGGTCTCGGTCGAGATCCCGATCGACGACTCGTGGCGGTCGGGCTTCTACCTGATCACCCTGCAGGCCCACGAAGGCGACGACGGACACCGGGTCGCCCACGCCGGGTTCGTCGTTCGGGCCGGCCGCGAGCGGGCGGACGCCGTGCTCGTCATGGCGACCAACACGTGGAACGCCTACAACACCTGGGGCGGACAAAGCCTCTACACCGGCGGGCATCAGGTCTCCTTCGCCCGCCCCTGGGCGCGCGGCATGTTGGCCCGACCCGAGGTCGAGCGCGACGACCGCAAGAGCCGACCGGTCCACACCGGCGAAGACCCCGATTCCGACGGGTTCATCTTCCAGGAGTACCGGCTCCCCCGGAACTACCCGTCGGCGATCGGCTCGACCGGCTGGTTCACCCACGCCCGGCGCTTCGTCGAGTGGGCCGAGCGCGACGGCCGCCACGTCGATCTCCTCGCCTCGACCGATTTCGAGCGGCACCCCGACGCGCTCGACGGCTACGAGCTCGTCCTCGGCGTCGGGCACGACGAGTACTGGTCGGCGGGCCAGCGGGCGGCGATCGAGGCGCACGTCGAGCGGGGCGGCCACTACGCATCGTTCTCCGGCAACACGATGTTCTGGCAGGTGCGGGTCACCGACGGCGCGCGCGGGACGGCGATGGTCGGCCACAAGTACGCAGCCCACACCGACGACCCGGTCGTCGGCACAGAGGCGCAGGGCTCGATGTCGGGCATGTGGGCCGACCCGCTGGTCGGTCGTCCCGAGTGGTCGTTCCTCGGCGCCGGCTCCGCATTCGGCCTCTACGCCCGTTTCGGCGACGGCACCCCACGCGGCGTCGGCGGCTTCATCGTCTACCGCTTCGACCACTGGCTGTTCGACGGCACCGACCTCGGCTACGGCGACGTGCTCGGCAACGACGACGGCATCGTCGGCTACGAGACGGTCGGCACGCCGATCCAACTCGACGAGCTCAACCTGCCGGTGGCCCGCGAGCGCGACGACCTCCCGGCGATGGAGATCGTGGCCGTCACGCCCGCCACCAACCTCGGCATGGGCGACTACCCGAAGTCGGTCGCCGCGTTCGGCGATCAGGGCGATCTCGAGTTCGTCGCCGACCGGGTCTTCGGCGGCGGACCCGACTCCATCGCCAAGGCCCGCCACGGCAACGCCGTGATGGCCGTCGCCCGTCCCTACGGGGACGCCGGTGGCGAGGTGGTCGTGTGCGGCAGCACCGACTGGGTGTTCGGGCTCCGCGACCCGCGGGTGGCGCGGGTCACCGCCAACGTGCTCGATCGTTACCTGGGCTGATCTCAGCCACAGGCCGGGCGTTGGTCGGCCGGGGTGGGGTCGAGCACGAACACCCCGATCGGCGCGTCCGTGCCGGCGTGGCGGACGTCGAGCGTCATCGAGTCGAGCCGATGGGCGACCGCGTCACGGATCACCCAATCGTCGCCATCGGCCGGCGTGCCGTTCCAGATGGTGACATCCCACTCGCCGGGGAAGTCCGAGCGATCCCACATGCCGCTCCCGGGATGTTCGATGCCGCGGAGGTCACCCTCGAGCAGGTAGAGGTCCATCCCGAAGAGGAAACCGATGCCCCACGCGCAGCTGTCGTAGACCTCGACCCGCAGCGTGTCGGGATCCCACTCGACCGAGACCGACACGTGCACGTCGCCCTCCGGTCCGCTGCCGGAGATCACGACGATGTCGTCGGAGGTGAGGTCTTCGGGAACGAAGAGATCGTGGCGGTAACCGCTGAGGTGTCGGACCTCGAGCTCACGCCCGTCGAGCACGCTAGC
>CAZEML010000101.1:3512-14938 GCA_964513285.1 uncultured Candidatus Nemicrothrix sp. | reverse complement strand
CAAGGCCGACGGCGCCAACGTCGACAAGGCCCGCCAAGCGGCGGTCGACTACCGGCGAGCGCTCCACCTCGTCCAACCTCCGGGTGCGTCGTGGGAACCGCCGGTGCTCACGTGTTCGGCGATCGAGGGCACCGGACTCGACGATCTGTGGGCCGAGGTCGAGCGCCATCGGGCATTGATGGTCGAGACCGGCGAACGCGACGAACGACGGCGAGCACAGAAGCTGAGCTGGATGCGCACGATGCTCCAGGAGCGGCTGCTCGCCCACTACGACGCCGACCCGGCGTTCGCGGCGGCGCGCGCCACGGCCGAGGGCGCGGTCGCGGACGGCTCGCTGACCCCGTCGGTCGCGGTCGATCAGCTCCTCGACGGCTTGGGCTCGTAGCGCCCGACCGGGCGGAACCGGATCGGCGCTTCGTCGTATTCCTCGAGCGCGTGGGCGAGCCAACCGGCGGTTCGGGCGATGGCGAAGATCACCTCGCCGGCGGCTCGATCCATGCCGGTGCAGTAGGTGAGGGCGCCGAGGGCGAGGTCGACGTTCGGCGCGACGGGGATGCGATCGGCGGTACGAGCCACGATGGCGGCGACGACGTCGAGGCGATCGTCGGGAAGCGGGGCGGCGGCGAGGGCATCCATCAGGAGGTCGTGGCGAGGATCGCTGGTGCGGTGGATGAAGTGGCCGAAGCCGGGGACTTTGCCGTCCCGCTCGATCACCACCGCGATTGCGGCGTCGGGGCCGACGTCGGCGGCGTGGACGAACAGGTCGGGCACGCCCCCGGACGCAGCGCCGTGCAGCGGACCCGACACCGCGCCGAGCCCGGCGAGGAGGACCGCATGGGGAGCCGCTCGGGTCGACGCGGCCAGTCGGGCGGCGAGCGTCGAGGTGGCCATCCCGTGGTCGGCGAGGAGCATCAGGGCCAGGTCGAGGAGATCGGCGTTGGTCGCATCGTCGCCGGTGAGTCGTGACCACAAGCGATCGGCGATCCGGTCGCCGACGGGTTCAGCGGCGGCGGGCAGCGAGTCGACGATCGTTCGCAGGAGCACCCGTGCGCTGCTCGTGACGCCGTGGATCGACCGGTCGGCGCGGAAGGGGTCGCTGGCCGCCGCGGCGATCACCCCCGCCATCATGCGATCGCTCGGAGTGGCCGCCGGGCCGAGGGCGTCGATCGCCGGTCGGACCGCACCACCGATCCGCTCGTCGTGGGCCCAGGGTCGGGCCGGACCGAGTTCGCCGCTCCACAGCAGTTCGGCGACCGCTTCGAAGCCGACCGCATCGTTGGCCAGGCGATCGATCGGGTGGCCCCGGTAGGCGACCGAGCCGTCGAGTACTTCGGTGATCGCCGACGCGATCGGGACTTCGAGTCGGCCCGGCTGCTTGTCGTTCTTCTTGCGGCGGAGCCGGTCGATCTCCGCGGGGTCGAACGTCGAGGACTTCCCGTCGAGATGCCGCTCAGACGTGAGCAGGCCCCGGCTCACGTAGGCGTAGATCGTCTCGCGCTTGACCCCGAGCCGGCTCGCCGCCTCGGCGGCGGTGATCCGCACGGTGTTCATGATGGAGGGCTCATGTTGACCCAGTCAATGTTGATTTGATCAAGGTTGTCAATGTATCAGCCCTCGTGCACGGTGGATCCATGACCGAACCCCAGCTCGCACCCCCCGGCCTCAAGGGACTCGCAGTCGCCGACACCGTCCTCGGCGACGTTCGCGGCCAGGAGGGCTTCTTCCACTACCGCCAGTACGACGCAGCCGAACTCGCGGTGCATCGCACCCTCGAGGACGTCTGGACCCTCCAGGTCGACGGCGCCTTGCCGCCCGAGGTCGACGCGATCGACGGCGGTGCGCATCGCTCGCTCCCCGCAGCCGTCGGCACGCTGGTCGACGCCGCGGCCGAGTGCCTCGCCGACCCGATGAACACGCTGCGGGTCGGGCTGCTCGGCGTCGGCGACCGGGAGGGCCGAGGTCCGACGCTCGATCGCACCGCCGAGGAGCTGCGCGACGACGCCGTCCGGTTGGCAGCGGTGGTCCCGACGATCCTCGCTCGGCATCATCGGCGCCGGCAGGGGCTCGAACCGCTCGCCCCGGATGCCGAACTCGGCCACGCCGCCGACTATCTGCGGATGTGTACTGGTGTGGTGCCGACGTCGGCGGCCGCTCGGGCGGTCGAGCAGTACCTCGTCGCCACCGTCGACCACGGGTTCAACGCGTCCACCTTCACCGGCCGCGTCGCCGCGAGCACCGGCGCGGACATGGCCGGATCGCTGGTCGCGGCCGTCGGTGCGCTCACGGGCCCGCTCCACGGGGGTGCGCCCAGCCGCTGTATCGAGATGATCGACGAGATCGGTACGCCGGAACGGGCCGCGGACTGGGTCCGCTCGGCGCTCGACCGCGGCGACAAGATCATGGGCTTCGGTCATGCGGTCTACCGGGCCGAGGATCCGCGCGGCATCGTGCTGCGGGCCGCGGCGGAGTCGCTGGTGGCCGAGGACGAGACCGGGCTGATCGAGCGGGCGATCGGCATCGAGCAGGAGATCCTCGCGGTGCTGGCCGCCTGGAAGCCCGGGCAGCGCATCGTCACCAACGTCGAGTTCTGGGCGAGCGTGGTGCTCGAGCTCGCGGGTCTCCCTCGGGCGATGTTCACCCCGACGTTCTCGGTCAGCCGGTCGATCGGCTGGTCCGCGCAGGTGATCGAGCAGGTCGGCGTCGGCAAGATCATCCGGCCGAGCGCCCGCTACGTCGGACCCGAACCGATTCCGGGGACCGTGCCGACCTGATCGGCACCGATGCGGGCAGTGCCGACCTGACCGGGGCCGGTCCCTCGTCTACGCTCCCTTCCTGGGAAGCGATCTGGGGAGCTGCCGCATGACCATCGATGTCGACCTGTGGGATCACGACGCCTTCCAGCGTCAGGAACATCACGATCTGCTCGCTCAGCTCCGCGACACCGACCCGGGTGTGCACTGGGTCGATGAGGGCGACGAAGGTCCGGGCTACTGGGCGATCACCCGTCAGGCTCATCTGAAAGAGGTCAACCGGCAGGCCGACATCTTCTCGTCGAACGCGCGCGGCACCCAGATGCACGAGCCCGACTTCGACAACCCGATGACCCAGGCGATGAACCAGGGTCTGATGATCGAGCTCGACGCACCCAAGCACACCCGCTTTCGTCGCATCGTGTCGCGGGGGTTCACACCGCGGATGATCAACCTGCTGGAGGACTACCTCCAGAACCGCACGGACTCGATCATCGACAAGGTGTGCGAGCGCGGCACGGCCGAGTTCGTCGAGGAGCTCTCGTCGGAGTTGCCGCTGCAGGCGATCGCGGAGATGGTCGGGATCCCGATCGAGGACCGCAGCCGGATCTTCGACTGGACCAACCGCATGATCGGCGGCCAGGACCCTGACTTCGCCGCCGACCCCGACGACGCCACCAGCGCCGCCGCCGAGCTCTTCGCCTACAGCCGTGGGCTGCAGATGGAGCGCCGGGATCAGCCCGCTGACGACATCATCACCACCCTGCTCTCCGCCGACGTCGACGGTGCCGCCCTCACCGAGGACGAGTTCGACATGTTCTTCTTGTTGCTGTCGGTCGCGGGCAACGAGACCACCCGCAACTCGATCACCCGGGGAATGATGGGGTTCTTCGACTTCCCCGATCAGTGGGAGAAGTACCGCAGCGACCCCGCCCGCTACGAGGACACCATGGTCGACGAGGTCGTGCGCTGGGCGACCCCGGTGCTGCACTTCCGACGCCAGTGCGCGCAGGACTACGAGCTCAACGGTGTGCAGATGAAGGCCGGCGACAAGGTCGTCTTGTGGCACATCGCCGCCAACCGTGACCCTCGGGCCTTCGACGATCCGTGGACCTTCGACATCGAGCGGACGCCGAACGACCATGTCGGCTTCGGCGGGGGCGGACCGCACTTCTGCCTGGGCGCCAATCTGGCCCGGATGGAGATCAAGCTCATGTTCCGGGAGATCGCCAAGCGGCTTCCCGACATCCGCCTCGACGGCGAGATCTCGTACCTGCGGTCGAACTTCATCGGCGGGGTGAAGAAGCTGCCGGTCGCGTTCACACCGACCCCATCGCTCAACACCGTGCCGATGGAACGTCTCGGCTCGGCGGCCGGCGCCTCGGGTACCGACGGGTACGGCGGCGACGTCGAACGAAACTCCTGATTCGTCGGGACCGGCGCTCGTTAGGGTGCGCCGGTGTTCGTCGACCATCCGCGCCCGACCGTCCTGACGACGCTGCAGATCGTCGTCGGTCTCTGGCTCTTCGGTGTCGGGCTGGCGTTCGTCGTGCGGGGCGCCAACGGGCAGGGGGCCTGGACGGTCTTCCACGACGGCCTCTCCCAGCACACCCCGTTGTCGATCGGCGGTGCGACCGTGCTGACCGGTGTCGTGATCCTCGGGTTGGTCATCGCGATGCGCGAGCCGATCGGGCTCGGCACCTTGCTCAACATCGCGATCATCGGTCCGGCGACCGACACCACGCTGTGGTTGCTCGACGAACCCGACCACATCGTCCCGAGGGTGGCGCTCACGATCGCGTCGCCGTTCGTGATCGCCTTCGGCAGCAGCCTCTATCTGGGCGTGCACTGGGGGCCCGGTCCCCGCGACGGCTTGATGACCGGCCTCAACAAGCGGGGCGTGTCGATCCGTCTCGCTCGCTTCCTGATCGAGCTGACGGCGTTCGTCGTCGGCTTCGTCCTCGGCGGCGCGGTCGGCTGGGGGAGCGTGTGGGCCGTCGTCGCGATCGGACCGGCTGTGCAGTGGATGCTGCCGTGGTTCGACAGCCCCCCGGCCGAGTCCGAGGGCTGACCGTTCGGTCTCAGGTCGACGAGATGCGGAAGAGCTCGCCGACCAGGTCGTTGTACTGCCCCGAGATCACGGTCAGCGCGTAGATCATTCCGACACCGGTGCCGGCCAGGCCGACGTTGCGATGGGTGAGATGGCGGCTGACCGCCGGCCAGGCGTAGGGCAGGGCCGCGAGCAGGATCACCGGGAGCAACGCACCCGCGGTGTACACGACCATCAGCGGCGCGGTGGTGAACGGCTCGGAATCGGCGTCGTTCAGGATCTTGGCGAGCTGTTCGCCGACACACGGCTGCCAGAGCCAGCCGGCGACGCCGCCGGCGACCACGCCGACCCCGGCCGCCCCGAACCACGGCAGTCGCTCGGATCGCCACGCCAACGCGAACGCACCGGCGATGGCGATGGCGATCGGCACGACCATCCAACCGTCGTTGGCGACCGACCAGTGGCCGGCGGCGCGCGCCCACATCGTGAGCGCGGTGGCGACGACCGAAGCGGCGACGACCACGGCGGCCCGGCCGCGGGCGGCGAGGGCGAGGAAGAGGGTGGGCAGCCCGATGACGAGCGTGCAGGCCATGGTGATGGCCTCGACCCCTTCGAGGAAGGTCGCCATCGGGCGGTCAGGCCTCGCCGTCGAGGAGGCGCTGGATGTTGGTGGCGAGCTCCCGGTAGCCGGCGAGGCCGTCGCCGCGTTCGTTCTGGCGGATCTGGCCTTCGCTGTCGATCAGGTAGGCGCGAGGCCAGTAGCCCCAGCGGCCTTCCTGCCAGCGGTGGAAGTTGCGCTTGTCGGTGTCGAGTGCGATCGGCCACGTCACGCCGAGTTCCTCAGCCGCTTCGATGATGTTGGGGACCTCCGCCTCAAAGGCGAACTCGGGGGAGTGCACGCCGATGATCGCCACGCCCTGGTCCTTGTACTCCTCGTGGATCGCCGCCATCGCCTCGAGGGTGTTCTTGCAGTTGCGGCAGGCGAAGGTCCAGAACTGCACGACGACGACTTCGTGGTCGGCACGGATGTCCTCGAAGCTCTCGTAGTCGGTGTTGAGCCAGCCATCGAGGTTCGTCAGGGTGTCGACGGTGCCGAGCACGGGCAGCGGCTCGAGCGGCTCGGGCTCTGCGTCGTCGGCGGTCGGCTCCGGGTCGGCGAGCACCGTGGCCGCGACGTCGACGTCGTCGTCTCCGCCGCCGAGCGAGGTGACGGCGATGGCGCCGAGACCGGCGACGAGGAGGGCGAGGGCGACGGCGCGACCGAGCTGCATGTGGTCTCAACGATGGCACGAGCTCGGCGGTTCCCGAGCGGAGGGTTTGGATGGCGACGTTCCCCACCGGTCAGGATGCAGATGTCCGCCAGCCTGCTGGAGATGTCTCCGTTGGTCGCCGCCTCCGATCCCGATCTCACCGTCGATCTCGACCGGCGTCGCCGGCTGGCGTGGTCGCTGTCGGGTGTGGCGACGGTCATCTGGGTCATCGTCGTGGTCGCCTTCGACATGGTCGAACGGGTGGCCGACCAGTGGGAAGCGGCGGTCACGATGCTCTTCGGCAGCTTCTTGGCCGGTTCGTCGCCCGAGGGCGGTGGTGCGGTCGCGTTCCCGGTCCTCACCAAGGCGCTCGACGTCGCGGCCCCGACCGCTCGGTCGTTCGGGCTGTTCATCCAGGCGGTCGGGATGTCGATGGCCGTTGTCGCGATCGTGCTCAACCGACGGCCGGTGCATCGTCGAGCGGCGGTCGGCGGCACGGCGGCCGCGATCGTGGGCTTCTTGCTCGCAACCGTGATCGGCAACGACTTCGATCAACCGTTCGCGCCGTCGATCATGGGGGTCGGCTTCGTGAAGGCGACGTTCTCGATCGTGCTCGCCACCACCTCGATCCTCATGATCCGGCACCTGCGGCACGACGACGCCGTCGATCATCGGGAACTGACGTGGAACCGCCGGCTCGACCTCGGTGTGGTCGTGGCCGCCCTCGCCGGCGGGGTGCTGTCGGCGCTGACCGGCACCGGCGCCAACATCGTCGTCTTTCTCTTCCTCGTGGTCCTGGCCGACGTGTCGCCAAAGGTCGCCCTTCCGACCGCGATCACGGTGATGGCGGCCGTCTCGGTGGTCGGGTTCGCCGTTCTGGGCCTCGGGGACGGGCACCTCGATGTGAGCCTGGTCGACACACGGGTGGTCGAGGTCGGTGGCGCGATGACGGACCTGCCGGCCGCCCAGGCGGATCTGTTGGCCATGTGGCTGGCCGCCGTACCGGTCGTCGTCTGGGGCGCACCGCTCGGCTCGCTCGCCGCCTCCCTGGTGAGTGAGCGGGTACTCGTCCGCTTCGTCGCCGTGCTCGCCGCGATCGAGGTGGTGACGACGGTGATCCTGGTCGAGGAGCTGCGCACCGACGTGGCGTTGGGCGCGTATCTGCTCATCGGGCTCGTCGCGGTTCCGGCCGGGCTCGTCGCCCTCCGCTCGCGGCGTCGGGCGATCTTCGCCACCGACCCGATCGGCTGAGTCGTCCTCGACGGTCCGGGCTCATGGTTGGCACCGGCGGTCGCTCGTGTCATGGTGACGCGATGCAGACCCAGATGCTGATCGGTGGTCGATGGTCCGATGGGCCTGACCGCATCCCCGTCCTCAACCCGGCGACCGGCGAGGAGATCGCGGTCGTGGCCGGCGGCGGGCCGGCCGAAGCGACGGCTGCGGTCGATGCCGCCGATGCCGCGCAGAAGCTGTGGGCGGCCACCGCGCCTCGCGTGCGGTCTGAGGTGCTGCGGTCGTGCTGGGAGACCCTGATCGATCACACCGACGAACTGGCGACCCTGATCACCCTCGAGCACGGCAAACCGTTGGCCGACGCCAAGGGCGAGATCGCGTATGCCGCTGAGTTCTTCCGCTGGAATGCGGAGGAAGCGGTGCGCATCGACGGCCTGATCAAGACCGCGCCCGGTGGCGCCAACAAGATCATCGTCCACCACCCGCCGGTGGGCGTCGTCGTCATGGTCACGCCGTGGAACTTCCCCGCGGCGATGATCACCCGCAAGGTCGCGCCCGCGCTGGCGGCGGGCAACGCGTGTGTCATCAAACCGCCGGCCGAGACCCCGCTGACCGCCCTGCGTGTGGCGGAGTTGCTCGAGGAGGCGGGCGTGCCCGCCGGCCTCGTCAACGTCGTGCCGACCGACGAGCCCGGACCGTGGTTCGACGCGGCGACCGAGCACCGGGCGACCCGAATGGTGTCGTTCACCGGGTCCACCGCGGTCGGCAAGCTGCTGCTGAAGCGGTGCGCGGATCGGGTGCTGAAGGTCGGAATGGAACTCGGTGGCAATGCCCCCTTCATCGTGATGGGCGATGCCGACATCGACGCTGCGGTCGAGGGGGCGATGATCGCCAAGATGCGACACTCGGCTGAGGTGTGCACCGCCGCCAACCGGCTGTTCGCCCACGCGGCGGTGGCTGACGAGTTCACCGACAAGCTGGCCGCGGCGATGGGTGCCCTGCGGGTCGGCAACGGGATGGAGGACGGCATCGCGGTCGGACCGATGATCAACGCCGAGGCGATCTCGTCCATCGACGGTCTCGTGCAGGGCGCGATCGGCGATGGCGCGAGCGCTGCCGTCGGTGGCGGGCCGATCGATGGCCCGGGATTCTTCTATGCACCGACCGTCCTCGGCGACGTGTCGATGGCATCGTCGATCACCCGTGAGGAGATCTTCGGTCCGGTCGCGCCGGTGATCCCGTTCACCGACACCGACGAGATGATCGGTTGGGCCAACGACACCGAGATGGGACTCGCCGCGTATGTCTACGCCGGTGACGTCGGTCAGGCCATGGGGATCGCCGAGCGCATCGAGGCCGGCATGGTCGGCGTGAACCGGGGTGCGATGTCTGACCCCGCCGCCCCGTTCGGGGGGATGAAGCAGTCGGGCCTGGGGCGTGAGGGTGCGCACGAAGGCATCTTCGAGTTCTGCGAGACCCAGTACATCGCCGCGAGCTGGTAGTGAGCGGCGGTGTCGCGGCCGCTCGAAACTGAACGCCGTCTAGGGCGTTCGGACGTTTTGTCTCCGATCCCATAGGCCGATCGGCCCATCGGGTTCATCGTCGGCGGTCCGAGGACCGATGGACGTTGGGTGCGGGTTGGACGGGCACACACGAGCAGGCCGAAGAGCCTGGGGGCGGCGGCGTTGGCTGCCGTCGTTCTCGCGGCCGGGCTCGGGAACGCGCCGGCGGCTGCGGAAGCCTCCCCGCCGTCCGTCGACGACCTGCCGGTCGAGACGCCCTTCTGGTCGGGTGTGATCGCGGGCGCGCTGCTGGAGTCGCGCCCGGAACTGGCCGCCAACCCGTATGCCGTTCTCGTGACGTTTCGCGACGGTGCCGCCAGCGACGATGTCGCCGACGTCCTCGATGAGATCGACGGGCGCGTCGTCGGGGCCCACCGGGTCGAGGCCGACGGGCCACAGGTCCACGTGATCGAGACCCGGGTCGGGCTGGACATCGCTCTCGCCCATCTCCGTTCGAGTGCGATCGTCGAGGCGGCCGAGCCCGACGAGGTCGTCGAGGCGGACGTCATCTCCAACGACACCTACGCGATGCTCCAATGGGGGCTGGAGGGCGACGCCGGCATCGACATCGTCCCGGCGTGGGCCGCGGCCGCAGGGGCGGAGCGGGTCGTCGTCGGTGTCGTCGACTCGGGCGTCGATCGGACCCACCCTGATCTGGATGGCGTGATGTGGGTCAACGAGGGCGAGATCCCCGCGAACGGCATCGACGATGACGGCAACGGCTACATCGACGACCTGCACGGCTGGGACTTCGCCGACTGGGACGCCGATCCTGACGACCCGAACGGTCACGGCACGCACGTCGCGGGCACCGTTGCCGCGGAGATCGGCAACGCGGCGGGGGTCGCGGGTGTCGCCCCCAACGTGGAGATCATGGCGCTGCGGTTCTTGAACACGCAGGGCAAAGGGTTCACGTCCGACGCGATCGCGGCCCTCGAATACGCGCTCGACCAGGGCGTCGAGATCACCAACAACTCGTGGGGCGGCGGCACCTACAACGTCGCGTTGAAGTCGCTGATCACCGACGCCTCGGACCACCTCTTCGTCGCGGCGGCCGGGAACGACGGGATCGACATCGACGTCGACCGGGCCTACCCGGCGGGCTACAACGCCCCGAATGTGTTGAGCGTCGGCTCCCATGCGTCGTCGGGTTCGGTTTCGAGCTTCTCGAACTTCGGCCGCGAAACGGTCGATCTCTCGGCCCCGGGTTCGTCGATCGTGTCGACGGTGCCGGGGAGCTATGGGTACGGCAGCGGAACCTCGATGTCGGCTCCGCACGCCGCCGGCGTGGCGGCGATCCTCAAGGGCATCGACCCGGATCTGACTGCGACCGACATCGTCGACCTGCTCGTGGACACCACCCGGTGGCACGACCCGTCGATCATCGACGTCACCCGTTCCGGTGGTCACCTCGATGCCGCTCGGGCGGCCGCCGCGGCCGACCCGGCCAGTCCTGATGTCGCCATCGGCCCGATTGCGGCCAGCGTCGCCGAAGGGTCGACCGTCGAGGTCTCGGCGTCGGCTGTGGGTGGGGTTGGCGATCTGACCGCCGACATCGTCTGGTACGTCGAGGCCGCCGACGGCAGCTTCGACGGGTCGGCCATCGGTTCGGGCCCGAGCGTGAGCTTCGTCGCCGGGGACGCCGGGCGCCTTCGGGTGCGGGCCGAAGTCACCGACGGCGACGGTCGTTGGGGCATCGACACCGTCGTGCTCGAATCGGTCGGAGGCGTACCGAGCGCGCCGCTCGATGTCGCCGTCGTGCCGGGAGATCGGTCGTTGGCGGTCTCATGGACCGCTCCGGAATCCGACGGCGGCTCACCGGTGATCGGCTATGTCGCGACCTCCGAGCCCCATGGCGTGACCTGCGGCTCGCAGACGACGTCGTGTGTCATCGATGATCTCTTCAACGAGCTCGAGTACACGGTCACGGTCGTTGCGTTGACCGAGGTCGGCGATGGGGTTCCCTCGTCCCCGGTCGGTCCGGTCTCGCCTGCGGCGCCGCCCGGCCGGCCGACCTCCGTTGTCGTGAGTCCCGGCGATCATCAGCTCTTCGTGTCGTGGCAGCCGCCCGTCGATGACGGTGGCGCGGCCATCCAGGAGTACGTCGTCAGCGTCAGCCCCGGTGGCGCGGGCTGCGTCGCCACCAACGACCTCGGTTGTGTCGTCGACGGGTTGGAGAACGGCGTCGCCTACACGGTCTCGGTCTCGGCGGTGAACGCGGCCGGGTCGGGGCCGTCGTCCGCCGGTCCGCCGGCCACCCCATCCCCCGCCGCGGGAAGCTGCGACGGGTCCAGTGACGGCTCCTCGTTCTCCGATGTCGCCGACAGTTCGTATGCGGCGGCTGATGTGGAGTGTTTGCGGGTGTTGGGGGTGACGAATGGGACGTCGGCGACGACGTATTCGCCGGGTGCGGTGGTGACGCGTGAGCAGATGGCGGCGTTCCTGGGCCGGCTGTATCGCGAGATCACCGGGGAGGCGTGTGCGCCGGTGGGGTCGTCGTTCGTGGATGTGTCGCCGTCGTCGTTCGCGGCGGCTGATGTGGAGTGTTTGCGGGTGTTGGGGGTGACGAATGGGACGTCGG
>CAZEML010000101.1:0-3412 GCA_964513285.1 uncultured Candidatus Nemicrothrix sp. | reverse complement strand
CGTATTCGCCGGGTGCGGTGGTGACGCGTGAGCAGATGGCGGCGTTCCTGGGCCGCCTGTTCCGGTCGATCACCAGCGCCTGAGTCGAGTAGTCAGCGTCCGCCGGTCGCGGGGCCGCCTCGAGCGGCCGAGCTCACCGTCTCGGCCAGCCGGTCGGGATCGTCGACCGCACTGATCGTCAAGCGGATGTGCTCGAGGCCGTCGGGCTCGACGACGAACGGCGTACCCGGCGCGGCGCCGATCCCGCTGGCCGCGAGCGCAACGAGGGCATCTCGCTCGTCGTCGACCCGCACCCAGAGATTCAGTCCGGAGCCGTCGTCTGCGAGGTCGATCCCGCACCGACGGAGCGCGTCGATCAGGTCGGATCGTCGCCGCCGGTAGACGTCCTCGGCCTGACGGACCGTCGCCTCGGCGTCGGGGTCGGTCAAGAGCCCGAGGAGGACCTCCTGGAGGAGTCGGCTCGTCCACGAAGGTCCGAGCTGGCGACGGCGGACGACCTGGTCGATCACCGTGGCGGGGCCGCCGACGGCGGCGAGCCGCAGGTCGGGACCGTGGGACTTGGAGAAGCTGTGCACGTGCACGGTCTGCTCCGGTCGGAACCGGCCCGTCGAGTGGAGCGGCGCCCCGGCGACCATCCCGGAGTGATCGTCCTCGATCACGAGGACGTCGGTCGGCGCGAGTGCATCGGCGATGGCGCTCGCCCGTGCCTCGCTCCACGCGACACCGGTCGGGTTCTGGGCACGAGGCTGGAGGACGGCCACCGTCGGTTCGACCTTCAGCGCCGCCGCGAGCGCGTCGAGCCGGGGCCCCTCGGCGTCGAGGGGAAGACCGATGATCTCCGCGCCCGCGAGTTCGAGCATGTCGAGGATCGGGGGGAAGGTGGGGGTCTCGACCAGGACTCGATCGCCGAAGGCGACCGTCGCGCCGATCAGCCGATCGAGGGCGTCCTGGGCACCGTCGAGCAGGGTGATGCGTTCGGCGTCGAAGGGCCAGCGTCGGCGGAGTTCGACCTCGAGCGCGGGAAGGACCGGGCGGTCGAGATAGCTGGTCACCTGGTGGGCGGCCGTCGCCCGGGCCAGCGCGCCCCGGAGGTCGGGGAGGAGGTGAGGGTCGGGTGTGCCGGTCGACAGGTCGATGCCGAGGGCGCCCGGCGCCACCGGCACGTGCCACGCCCGATCTGCGCCGTGGGGCCGAGTGGCGCGCACGGTGGTGCCGCGCCGTCGGTCGGTTTCGATCACCCCGTTGGCGCGGAGGGTTCGCCAGGCCTCGCTGACGGTGCTCGCGCTGACCCCGAGCCCCGCGGCGAGGGCCCGCACGGTCGGCAACAGGGTGCCGGCCGGGGTCTGTTCGTCGCGCAGGTGCCGGGCGATCGCGGCGGCGATCTCATCCGCGCGTCGGCCGCCGATCGTGTCGATCAGCTCGTCGACGGTGAGGGGAGAGGCATCGGCCATCAACTTTGTATAGAACAAACAGGCGCTTGTATGCAATCAATCGACGAGGCAGACTCTGTCCATGAACTCCACCTCGGTCGATGCCGACCTGCTCGAGCGCTATCGCGCCGTCCTGCCGTCGTTCGTGAAGCCGATGTTCGCCGAGCCGATCTCGATCGATCGCGGCGAGGGCAGCTATGTCTGGTCCAACGGCGGCGAGCGCTACCTCGACTTCTTCGGCGGGGTGCTGACCACGATGATCGGCCACGCGCACCCCAAGGTCGTCGCCGCCGTGCAGGCCCAGGCCGCCAAGGTGATGCACAGCTCGACCCTCTACCTCAACGAGCCGATGATCGAGTTGGCCGAGAAGATCTGCGCCCTGTCGGGCATCCCCGACGCTCGCGTGTTCTTCACCACGTCGGGCACCGAGGCCAACGACACGGCGCTGCTGCTCGCCACCAGCTACCGCCAGAGCAACCAGGTGCTCGCCATGCGCAACAGCTACCACGGTCGCTCGTTCACCGCGCAGGCGATCACGTCGCACAGCTCGTGGTCGTCGACCTCGATCTCGGGCCTCGACGTGCACTTCGTCCAGGGCGGCTACCGCCTCCGGAGTCCGTTCAAGGCCATGGACGACGCCGACTTCACCCAGGCGTGCGTCGACGACCTCGGCCAGATGCTCGACATGATGTCGGCGGGCGGCATCGCCTGCCTGATCGCCGAACCGATCCAGGGTGTCGGCGGTTTCGCCACCCCACCCGACGGCTTCTTCGGCGCCTTCAAGAAGGAACTCGACGCCCACGGCATCCTGCTGATCTCCGACGAGGTCCAGACCGGTTGGGGCCGCACCGGCGAGCACTACTGGGGCTACCAGGCCCACGACATGGTTCCCGACATGCTCACGTTCGCGAAGGGTGTCGGCAACGGCGCGAGCTTGGCCGGCGTCGTCGCCCGGGCCGAGATCATGGACACGATCACCGTGACGTCGTTCTCCACCTTCGGCGGCAACCCGCTGTCGGCCGCCGCCGGCCTCGCCACCCTCAATGCGGTCGAAGAGGAGGGCATGCAGGCCAATGCGCTCGCCCGCGGGCAGCAGCTCACCGATGCCCTTCAGCCCGTCGTCGACTCGACCGACTGGATCGCCGAGCTGCGTGGCAAGGGCCTCATGCAGGCGATGGAGTTCGTCCACCCCGGCACCACCGAGCCCGACGCGGTTCGGGCCGGCGCGTTCCTCGAAGCGTGCCGGGCCCACGGCCTGTTGGTCGGCAAGGGCGGGCTCTACGGCAACGTCATCCGGATCGCCCCGATGCTCAACGTCACCGAGGCCGAGATGGCCGAGGGCATCGACGCCATGCTCGCCGCCGTCGCCGACATCGCCGGCGCCTGATCCGCTCCGTCCCTTCCGCCTCCCACGAAAGCACCTCTCATGACCATCACCGAACTCGGACACTTCATCGGCGGCCGTTTCGTCGCCGGCACCTCGGGCAACAGCAGCCCCGTGTACAACCCCGCCACCGGCGAGCAGACCGGCCAGGTGGCCCTGGCGTCGGTCGACGAGCTCGACAACGCCGTCGCGGTCGCCCAGGCCGCCTTCGAGGAGTGGCGGTACTCCAGCGTCGCCAAGCGCACCGAGGCGATGTTCAACCTGCGCAACCTGGTGAAGAGCAACGCCAGTGAGCTGGCCGCCAAGATCACCGCGGAGCACGGCAAGGTCCACAGCGATGCGATGGGCGAGGTCGCCCGCGGCATCGAGAACATCGAGTTCGCCTGCAACATCGGCGAGATGCTCAAGGGCAGCCACTCCAACCAGGTGTCGACCGGCGTGGACGTGACGACGATCCGGCGGCCGCTCGGCGTCGTCGCCGGCATCACGCCGTTCAACTTCCCGGCGATGGTGCCGCTGTGGATGATCCCCAACGCGCTCGGATGCGGCAACGCGTTCATCCTGAAGCCGAGCGAGAAGGACCCGACCTCCGCACTGT
>CAZEML010000100.1:0-14947 GCA_964513285.1 uncultured Candidatus Nemicrothrix sp. | reverse complement strand
CCGACCACGACCGCCGCCACGACGATCACGACCGCGACGCTGCCACCGTCGACGACGACAACCGTGCCAGGCCCGACTACAACAACGTCTACGCCGCCGACCACGACGACGACCACGACGACGACGACCACGACGACGACCACGGTTCCTGATGAGTGACGCTCTGCTCGACCTCCAACGCCTCGACACCACCGCCCAGCAACTGACCCACCGCCGAACCCATCTCGACCAACGCCAGGCGCTCCTCGACGCCGAGGCCGAGCAGGCCCGTCAGCAGGTCGAGATCGACACCGTCGCCGCAGCCCGGGTCGAGGTCGCGTCGCGGCAGCGGCGGCTCGAGGCCGAGGCGCAGATCGTGAGCGACAAGGCCGACGCCGACGACGCCCGGCTGTACAGCGGCGAGGTCACCGCCATCAAGGACCTCGAGGCGCTCCAGTCCGAGATCGCCGGGCTGCGAGCCCGCCAGGGCGAGTTCGAGGATCAGGTGCTCGAGGCGATGGAGGAGGCCGAGGAGCTCGCCGGAACGATCGCCGAGCTCGAGGCCGCCCGGGCCGGCATCGACGGTGTCATCGCCGGGCTCCAGGCCGAGATCGCCGAGGCCGAAGCCGAGATCGACCGCGAGCTCGAGCAGGTCAACGCCGAGCGCGACACCGTCGCCGGCACCGTCGACGCCTCGTTGATGTCCGAATACGAGCGGCGCCGTCCCGCCTTCGGCGCGGCCACCGTCGTGCGGTTCGACGGTGGAGGTTGCTCCGGCTGCCCGTCGGCCATGCCCGCGGTCGAGGTCGACCGCATCAAGCATCTCGACGGCACCGATCCAGCCGATTGCGAGGAGTGCGGACGTATCGTTCTGCGCTGATGTTCGTCTGGTTTCTCGCCGCTGCCGTCTTGATGGTGTTGTTCGTGTTCGACTCGCCCGCGATGGACTACCGGTGGGTCGCGGCCGGCGGCGTCCTCCCCCTGGTCGAGGCGCTGAGCGGCCGACCGTGGATCCTGCACACCCTGCTCGGCTCGGTGCTGCTGATGGGTCTGGTGATGGCAGCGACGGTGGGGCAACGCCTCCGACGGCGGGCGTGGTTGGGACTCCCGATCGGCACCTTCACCTTCTTGATCGCCGCCGGTGTGTGGTTCCGGTCTGAGCTGTTCTGGTGGCCCGCCGGTGGGTTCGACGCGATCGGGGCGGGGCCCGTGCCCGAATACGACCGCCCGCTCGCGGTGCTCATCCTGCTCGAGGTGGCCGCGATCGTGGCCCTCGTCGTGATCGGACGTCGGCTCGGGATGGACGAGAAGGCGAATCGCGAGCAGTTCCTGCGCACCGGCCGGGTCCCGCGAGAACGGTTGCGCTGATGCTGATCGTCTGTCGTCACGGCCGAACCCCAGCGAACGCCGCCGGCCAGCTGCTGGGTCGACGCGATCCCGGGCTCGACGAGGTCGGGCAGGCGCAGGCGGCGGCGATGGCGGCGGTGATCCCGCGAGGTGCTCGGGTGATCAGCAGTCCGTTGCGCCGTTGCCAGGAGACTGCGGCGGCGATCGGTGAGGTCGTCGAGACCGACGAACGCCTCATCGAGATCGCCTACGGCGAGCTCGAGGGCATGCCGGTGCGAGAGGTGCCGGCGGAGACGTGGCGAGCCTGGCGCACCGACACCTCGTGGGCGCCGCCGGGCGGCGAGAGTCATGCCGATCTGGCCACCCGGGTCTGGAGCCTGCTCGACGAGCTCGCGGCACCGGCCGCGGAGCAGGACATCGTGCTGGTCTCCCACGTCTCGCCGATCAAGGCCGCGACCGCGTGGGCGCTCGGCGTCGGCATCGAGATCTCGTGGCGGTCGTTCGTCTCGCAGGCGGCCATCGTGCGCATCGCCACGGCCGGCGGCAGCCCGTCCCTGCACTCGTTCAACGATGTTCAGCATCTGGCCGGGCTCGACGAGCCGAGCTGAAGTCTGTGAAAATGAGACAGGTGCCTAACACTCCTGGGGCGCCGAATGCTACGGTGCGTGAGTTCCATGGCGGGAGCGGCGGAGGAGTGGCAGATGGGGCGGCGCGCACACGGCGACTGCATCGACGATGCGGAGTACGGCGAGCTGATGAGAGAGACACAGGCACGGATCCGTACGGTCCTGGCCGAGGCCCGCAAGGAGCGCGGCGTGTCTCAGCAGCGGCTGGCCCAGGTGATCGGGGTGAACCGGGAGGCGATGCGTGATCGACTTCTCGGCCGCACCCAGACCAAGGCCGAGGAGATCGCGGCGCTCGCCGCGTTCCTCGAGGTCGACATCCGCGAGTTCTTCCCCGTCGTCGACGCGAGCTGAACGATGACCGGGGGCTGGCAGGTCCCCGAGAACGAGATCGAGTTCCGGTTCACCGCGTCCGGCGGTCCGGGCGGTCAACACGCGAACCGATCCAACACCAAGGTCGATGCGGTGTTCCGGCTCGACGAGTCGGCCACGATGCCTGCGGCGCTCCGCGAGCGTGTGCGCGCACGGCTCGGCGACGTCGTGCGGGTGACGGTCGACGACGAGCGGTCTCAGCTCCGCAACCGGGAGATCGCCGTCGAGCGACTCCGAGGACGCGTCCGCAACGCGGGAGTGGTCGAGAAGACACGGCGGGCGACCAAGCCCACCCGCGGCTCACAGCGGCGCCGAGTCGAGGGCAAGCGACGGCGCAGCGAGGTCAAGCGCAACCGGCGACGGCCCGGGGCCGACGACTGAGCCGCGGCTCGATCAGCCAGCCAGCAACACGTCGACGAGTTCGCCGACCAGCCAGGTCGCCGCGGTCTCGGAGTAGTGCCCGCCATCGGGCCGAAGCACGAGGTCGTCGACGATCTCGGGGCACGGGGGACCGCCCGGGCAGACGATCGGGTTGAGGTCGACGAGCGACAAGGCATCGAATCGGTCGGCGGCGATGGCGAGCTGCTCGGCGAGGTGCAGCATGTCGGTCGGATCGGGCTCGGCGACGAACTCGCTCGGCGCGTTGGGCGGCGCGACGAGGATGACCACCTGTGCCCCTCGGCCGGTCAACCGGTCGATGACGAGCTCGATCTCGGACGCGAGCGCGGCGTCGTGGTCCGGCGTTCCGAACTCGAGGAAGGTATCGTCGAGCAGCCGGTCCGCCGTCTCCCAGGTCGAGTGCCAGACGATGAGGTCGGGGTCGTGGTCTCGGATGAGTTGCTCGTGGACCGACGGCACTCGCTCGACGCACTCGTCGCTCCACGGGAACCGCTCGCCGGTCTCGGTGACCGTCAGCCCCGAGGCCACGCCACAGCCGTGCACGTGGGCATCGAGGAAGGTGTAGCCGGCGTCGGTGACGGCGGCGCTCATCGCGGGGGCGAGCGAACCGGCGACCGAGTCACCGATCAAGGCGATCGACTCGATCCTCGGGACTTCGGTCGTGGTGGTGGTCGGCGCGGCGACCGAATCCGTGTCGGCCGGTTCGGTGGTGGTCGTCGGTGCCGCGGTCGTGGTGCTCGAGGCCGGTGCCGACACCACGATCTCGAAGTCGGCCTGCTGATCGAGCGGGTTGGTGGTGGCCCCTGCGGTTCCTGCGAGCACGGCGAGCGACGTGACCGTCATGGCGGCCGGGACGACACGGGCGACGCGCCGTGGCGTCGTGGAGCGGTGCCGGATCGGCTGCTCGACCAGGTGGTAGGAGACGAGGGTGCAGGCGAAGGTCGCCCCGACCCGGACCCCGTCGAGCACGACACCGTCGGTGCCGACGCGATCGGGGGTCAGCCACACGATCATCGGCCAGTGCCAGAGGTAGAGGCCGTAGCTGATCTGTCCGATCCAGCGAAGCGGCCGACGGTCGAGCAAGGTGCTCACGAGCGACCCCGAGCCGGAGACGCCCGCGGTGATCACCAATGCGACCGCCACCGCGAAGGCGAGCGAGCCACCTCGATAGAACGCGAGGTCGCTGTCGGAGACGATGACGAACCCCGCGGCCACGACCACGAGCGCAGCGGCGCCCAGGGTGTTGAGCACGCGCGTCGCGCCTCCCTCGAGCGCCGGTGCCCGGTGCAGCGCGAGGGCGAGGAGCGCGCCGACGAGGATCGTGTGGGCCCGGGTGTCGGTGCCGAAGTACGCCCGGGAGCGATCGACGTCCGCGAGCACCGCCATCAGCACGACCGAGCCCGCGGTGCCGAGGACGCAGCTGACCGCGAGGACCGTGGTCCGGCCCCGCCCCGCTCGGAGCAGAGCGAGCACCACGAGCGGCCACAGGACGTAGAACTGCTCTTCGATCGCGAGCGACCACATGTGGCGCAGCGGTGACGCCTCGGACCACAGTTCGAAGTAGGAGGCGTCGTCGAGGATGAAGCGCCAGTTCGCGACATAGGCGAGCGTCGCGAGGGCGTCGCCACGGATCGTGCCGAGCCGATCGGTCGGCGCCGCCAGCCAGCCATAGGCGGCGACCGCTGCGAGGAGCAGCAGCGCGGCCGGGAGCAACCGCTTCGCCCGCCGGACCCAGAACTCCCGCAGCGAGACGGTCCCGGTCGATTCGAACTCGACCAGCAGGAGCGACGTGATGAGGTAGCCGGAGAGGACGAAGAAGGTGTCGACCCCGAGGAACCCGCCGCTCATCCACTCGTAGTCGAGGTGGTACACGATGACGGCGAGGACCGCGACGGCGCGCAGCCCGTCGAGGGCGGGTTGGTACGCGAAACCGTGTCGGCCGTCTGAGGAGGTGGGGGACGCCACCCCACGAGTGTGGTCAGCCCGAGTGGGTCGTGTCGATGCGTGCGCGTCGATGACGGTCGATCAGCCCTAGTTCGAGGAGCGCATCGGCACCTCTTCGCACGGTCTCATGGCCCATACGGGCGTAGCGCGCGATCTCGCGTGAGCTCATCGGCAGATCGCGGTCGAGCATGGCGAGCGCCATCGCGACGGCGCCGGTTCGGCGGGGCACGGCCTGGGCCTCGTATTCGAGGACGTGCACCCGTTCGACCCACCGAAGCAGTTCGTGGGAGAGCGGGGCACGCTCCGTGGCCGTCATGGATCCATGGTGGCAGGTCCGCGACGATCCTGCTGGCGAACCGGCGCCGGTGGGTGATCCTCGGGTACGGGCGTCAGCCCAAGATGCCGGCGAGGGCCGCGCCGTCGAGGTATTCGTCGACCTCGGCGATCAGCCCGTCCTCGACGCGAACCACGAGGCACACGTCGGTGCTCACACTCGCCCCGTCGGCTCGGGTCAGGGTGAGCAGGTGCTGCTCGGTGGCGCGGTCGCCCGCGATGATCCGTCGGACATCGCTGTAGGCGACCGACACGCCGAGGTCGTTCAACATCTCGACCATCGCGACGAGTTCCGCGACCCCGCCGACGGTGCCGATGTTCTGCCGAAAGCGCAGCTCAGGGGAGCACAACGCGGCGAGGCCGGCTGCGTCGCCCGCTTCACCTCGACGTGCGAGATCGTCGAGCAGTTCGTTCGCGTCCATGGGGCTGGACCGTAGTTGGTGGCGGGGAGTCGACCTGTAAGCGGGGTTCTGTCCGGAGCCCTCGCCATCGGCGAGCGATGGCACTGGGGCTCGTGGATGACCATCCATCTGTGCAGCCGACCCGGGAGTGTCTGCGGACGGACCGCCCTCTCCCTGCGTGACCTTGCTCCGGGTGGGGTTTGCCGAGCCACCCCTGTCGCCAGGGGTGCTGGTGCGCTCTTACCGCACCGTTTCACCCTTACCGGCCAGGCGGACCCGGCCGGCGGTCTGTTCTCTGTGGCACTTTCCTGCGAGTCACCTCGACTGGCGTGAGCCAGCACCCTGTCCTGCGGAGCCCCGACTTTCCTCGCCGCCGAAGCGCCGCGGTCATCCAGTCGGCTCCCCGCCACCGAAACCAGTCTGCCACGGCGGCCCCGACTCGCCTCCGCCGATGCACTTCAGACGATGGCGGATCGTGTCCGAGCTGCTGCCGCCGGGCTGATCAGTCTCGGGCGCCGCGGTTGGCGCGGGCCACGCCGATCCCGGCTCCCACGACGCCGATCGTCGCGGCGAGGAGCGCGTTGAAGATGATCCCGAGCGGGGAGAGACCATCGCCCTGGATCAGCAGCGCGATGCCCGCCACAACCTGGACCACCACGAAGGCGGCGAGGGTCGCCGCGGCACCGTTCACGAACGGGGCGTCGTTGGCGATCCGCCCGGCGACGCTGCCGCCGAGGAGGTACGCGACGACGATCGCCAAGAGCGCGACGAACACCCAGCTCGACTGATCGGTGCCGGTGTCGTCGCCGGCGAGGAGGCGGCTGATGACGGCGGCGGGCGCGGCGATGATCAAGCAGATGATCGCCCCACGGCGGACGGCGGCAACGTTGAGGGCGGCGGTCACAGGGCCCCTAGAGTACCGCCGATGACCGATTCGGAACCCACCGAGGCGATCGACGCGCTGCGCGCCGGCCTGCGTCAGATCACCGCCGCGGTGACCCGCGCCCACTATCTCGCCGAGCAGGCCGACGTCGACGGCGAACCCGAGTTGGCCACGGTCCTTCGATCGATGGCCGAACGCAACCAGGGACTCGCTCAGGGCCTGTACGCCCTGCTCGCGGAGGAGACCGACACGGCCGACGCTCGCCCGGGTGCCGACGATCTCGCCGCCCGCCTCCCGGTGGAGGCGGCGATGTACACCTCCCTCGCCGACGAGATCCGCGGTCATGCCCGGCCCGACCTCGCGGCCTGGATGGACAAGATGGCCGACGCCCAACACGATCATCAGCGACGCCTCGAGCAGGCCCGCCACTGGAACGACGCAGGAGACGACGCATGAGCCTCGACGACCACGGTGGATGGGCCTCCATCCTCGGTGCCCTCACCGCCAAGCAGGACCTCACCGCCGAGCAGTGCACGGCGGTCCTCGCAGAGATCCTCGCGGGTGAGGCCACCGACGCCCAGATCTCTGCGTTCATCGTCGCACTTCGCCTCAAGGGCGAGACCGTCGAGGAACTGACCGGGCTGAAGCACGCAATGCTCGCCGTCGCAGAGCCGCTCGAGCTTCCGGACGCCACGATCGACCTGGTCGGTGTCGGTGGCGCCCCCAGTCGACGCAAGCACGCCCTCAACATCTCGACCATGGCGGCGTTCGTTGCGGCGGGCGCCGGCGCGTCGGTGTGCAAGCACGGCAACCGGAAGGCATCGTCGACCTCGGGCAGCTTTGACTTCTTGGAGGCGATGGGGGTCGCGATCGACATCACACCGGCGGAGCTCGAAGCCCAGGTCGCCGAACACGGCGTCGGGTTCGCCTTCGCCCGATCGTTCCATCCGGCGATGCGCCACGTCGGCCCCGTCCGGGCCCAGCTCGGCATTCCCACCGTGTTCAACATCCTCGGGCCGTTGTCGCACCCGGGACGACTCACCCGCCAGGTGATCGGTGCGTCGGACTGGACGCTGGCGCACCGTATGGCCGCGACGCTGCGGGCGACCGGCTCGGTTCGATCGCTGATCGTCCACGGCGATGGCGGACTCGACGAGCTGACGACCACCGGTCCGTCGCGAATCGTGTCGCTCGACGACGGTGAGATCGTCGAGCTCGAGATCGATGCGACCGACTTCGGGCTCGCCCGGGTCACGCCCGACGATCTCGCCGGTGGCGACGCCGAGGCCAACGCGGCCATCGCTCAGGCGATGTTCGCCGGTGAAGCCGGCCCGGCGCGCGACATCGTCGTCCTCAATGCGGCCGCAGGCCTGGTTGCGTCCGGGGTCGTCGACGATCTCGGTGCCGGGGTCGAGGCCGCCCAGGCGGCGATCGACGACGGTCGCGCCGCAGCGAAGGTCGCCGCGCTCCAGGCCTGAGCCATCGGCGCCCGCGAGGGTGCTCGCTCAGCGCCGCTTCGGCGTGAACGCCGGGAGGCGGGGGAGTGGTTCGGCGAGCACGCCGTCGACCGCCTCGAGTTCGACCCGGTGGGCATTGTCGTCGAGCCAACGGGCGACGCACAGCAACTCGTCGGCATCGGCGCGCGACGGCGGTGGGAGCGGACCCGCCCCGAGCGCGCCGTCCGGCGCACTCGGGGTGCGCAGGTCGAGCAGGGTGGGCGGATCGTCGATCGAGCCGCAGCCGCTCAGCCGGCCGCCGTCGAGTTCGGCCCACGCCGCCCCGAACCGAAAGCGGACCCGGCCCGCTCGGCGCAGGAGGTCGAAGCGGCGTTGACGGCGAAGGGCACCCGCGAGCGCTTCGGCTCGGTCGCGCACGTCGGCGGCCTCCTCGTAGCGCTCCTCATCGGCGAGGCCAGTGATCCGGTGTCGGAGAGGTTCGAGGAGACGCTCCGGGTCGACGGTGAGGCCGCGCACGAGGTCGGCGACGATCTGCTCGTAGGCCTGCGGGGAGGTGTGGCCCGAGCAGGGGCACGCGGCGACCCCGATCTGGGCGGCGGTGCACACCGGTTTGTGCGTGCTCGCCGTCGAGCGGGTCGTGCACCGTCGAATCGGTGAGGCGGTCTCGATCGCCTCGATCAGGCGCTTGGCCCGCTTCGACGACGAGACCGGGCCGAGGTACAGCGCGCCGTCGTCCTTGACCGCCCGTACGACCGAGAGCCGGGGGAACCGCTCGTCGAGCGTGAGTTTGACGTAGGGGTACTTCGAACTGCGGGTTCCCTGCTGGTTGAAGCGGGGGAGGTGCTCGTGGATGAGGCGAAGCTCGAGCACGGCCGCCTCGAGCCCGTTGCGGCACACCTGATGGTCGACCCGATGGGTCTCGCGGAGCAGTTGGGTGATCTTGCGGCGCTCGTCGGTGGAGAAGTAGCTGCGCACGCGGCTGCGGAGGTTGGCGGCCTTGCCGACATAGAGGACGTCGCCGGTGCGGCCCCGGAAGAGGTAGACGCCGGGCTTGCGGGGAAGGCGATCGGTGAGGCGCAACTTCGACGCCTGCGCGTTGCCGGCCATCGTGGGCAGGGCGAGCAGATCGTCGAGCCCGGTGACTCCCATGGCGCCCGCCCGTTCGAGCAGGACGTGGAGGAGGTCGCCCGTCGCCAAGGCGTCGTCGAGTGCACGGTGCGACGGGGTGTGGCTCAGGCGGAGGCGATCGGCGAGGGTGCCGAGCCGGCAGTTGGGCACCTCGTCGCGCAGGAGTCGGCGGGCGAGCGGCAAGGTGTCGACCGAACGGTTGGCGAGCCGGGGACGTCCGTCGCGTTCGAGCGCGGCGTTGGTGAAGGAGAGGTCGTAGCGGACGTTGTGGCCGACGATCACCGAGTCGGGGCCGACGAAGTCGAGGAACGACGGCAGGACCGACTCGATCCGTGGTGCTCGGATGACCATCGCCTCGGTGATGCCGGTGAGCACGGTGATCTCGGGTGGGATCGCTCGGCCGGGGTTGACCAGCGTCTGGTAGGTGCCGAGACATTCGCCGCCCTTGAGCTTCACCGCACCGATCTCGGTGATCCCGCCGTCGGCGGCCTTCCCGCCGGTCGTCTCGATGTCGAAGACCACGAACGTGACTTCGTGCAGCGGTGTGCCGAGGTCTTCGAGGGTGCGTTGACGAGGGGGAGCGGGTGCCGCTTCCGGGGTGGGTTGCGGCATCGCGAACAGGTGTTCGGTCACGGATCTGCGACTGTGCCCGAACGGACGTTCGTCGTCAAGTTTTCCACAGGCCGAAGGTGGCGAACCTCAGCACTCCTCGGCGGCCATGTCGGCGATCGCTTCCCATCCGTCGACTTCGGGGTCGAAGCCGACGGGAAGCGGCCGCGAGCCGTCGTCGGTCGGCCCCGGCGCGGCCAGGAGCCCGTCGAAGCTCCAGGTCTCGCGGGTCCAGACGAGCTGGTCTCCGTCGATGGTGGCCTCGACCTGGAAGAACTCGGCGGCGCCGTCACCGTCGAGGTCAGCGCAGCCCGAGGCCCCGAATCGGGGGACCTCGGGATCCCAGAGCTCGACCCCGTCCCAGAGGCCGAAGCCGGCGCCGTCCGGTTGCTCGACGTACCTCAGGCGGCCCTCATCGACCGCCAACGCACCGCGGTAGGCCGCGGAGACGCTCGTCCCGCCGGTCCAGATCACCGGGGCGCCGCCCGGACCCGTGCCCACGTCGAACACCTCGCCCATACCGCCGACCGGGATCTCGTCGGTCGCGCCTGAGCTGAGGCAGACCGCGATCGCCGGGCCACCGAACGAGCGCGCACGGAACGCCGCTTCGCCCGCCGCGTCCTTCTGCACGGCGACGTCGTCGACGCCGTCGCCATCGAGGTCCGCGGCGATCGGGAAGGCGTACGGCTGGTCCTCGCCACAGATCGCCGGCGGTGGTGAGATCCGCTGCAGTGGCACGAGGTCGTCGCCACACGAGAACGTCGTCAGCAGATCGATGGCCGCATCGTCGCGGCCGACCTCGAACACGCCCTCGGCCTCGCCCGCCGTCGCGGACGGGTACGCATCGCTGACCCGTCGCTGCCAAGCCACCTGCGCGGAGCCGTCGAGGCCGGCTTCCGCGGCGAGTGCCACCAGCTCGCGGGCACCGTCGTCGTCGACATCGACACAGCCGGCACCGGTGGATTCGCTGATGCTGATGCCCCGCCAGCCGTCACCGATCGCCGGCACGAGTTCGGCTGCGCCGGGTTCGAGCCACGACAAGAGCACGTCGGGCTGCTCCGGTCGATCGGTGTATCCGGGGCTGCCGAGGAAGAGTTCGTCGACGCCGTCGGGCTCGATGTCGGCGACGGCCAGGTACCAGACCGCATATTCGAGATCGATCGAGCGAGAAGCCGCCTCGCTGCAGACCGTCAGCCGTTGTCCCCCTTCCCGGTCGAGGAGCCACACCCCATCGACGATGCCATCACCGTCGACGTCGAGGTTCTGCAGGGGTGGTTCGTTCGGACAGTCGACGGCCGCAGCGCTGGTCGGGGGCGGCGCGGTGGTCGTGGTGGGTTCGGTGGTCGTCGTGGTCGTGCTGGTCGTCGTGCTGCTGGGGGCGGGATCCGTGGCGTCCTGGGCCGGGGCGTCGCTGCAGGCCGAGCCGATGAGGCCCGCGACCGCGGCTGCTACCACCCATCGTCTCGGCCGGCGAACGTGCACGGAGGGACCCTGGCACCGCCGGGCCCGGGGACGGTGTCACACCCCATTCGTAGGGTTATCCACATGTCCAGCACCCCCACCCATCGCCGGCACCTGCGCCTCGTGCCGGACCTTCCCCCGTCGTCGGAGTTCGATCTGGTCGGCGCCGAGCCGGCGCTGATGATCGACTGCGATGCCTGTGTGATGCAGTTCACCGACCAGTGCGATGACTGTCTCGTGAGTTTCCTCGTCGGTCACGAGGAGGGCACGCCGGTCCTGCTCGACGAGGAGGAGAAGCAGGCGGTCGACCTCCTGGCCGACGCCGGCCTGGTGCCTCCGTCGCGCTTCGTCGAACGGAGCGGGATCGCCTGAGCGGCGTGCCACGATGGTCGGATGCCCGTCCCGTCCATCGCAGCACTTCGCCAGCTCGGCCTCGATGCCGGCTTGTGTGCGGTCGGCGCGGCCGATGCATCGCCGTTCCCCGAGGTCCGTCGCGAGCTCGAACGCCGACGTGATGAAGGGCTGCACGGTGGCATGCAGTTCACCTTCCGAAATCCGGCCCGCTCGACGGAGCCGGATCGGGCACTGCCGGGCGCGGCGTCGTTGATCGTCGGGGCCTACGACTACCAGCGCACCGCGCCGCCGATGCCGTCCGATCGTCCGATCGGGCGCGTCGCCGCGTACTCGTGGGAGGACCACTACGCGACTCTGCGGGCCGCGCTCGAGCCGATCGCCGATGCGCTCCGAGACGCCGGGTATCGCGCGACCGTGATCGCGGATCAGAACCATCTCGTCGACCGGGCTGCCGCGCACCGGGCCGGGATCGGCTGGTGGGGGAAGAGCAGCAACATCTTGATCCCCGGCGTCGGCTCGCTCGTCGTGCTCGGCGCCGTCATCACCGATGCCGTCGTCGTGCCCGACCACGAGGCGCCGATGGCGGACGGGTGCTCCACGTGCACCCAGTGCCTCAGCGGCTGCCCGACCGGTGCGATCATCGAACCGGGCGTGATCGATGCGCGCCGGTGCCTCGCCTGGCTCGTCCAGACCGATGGTGTGTTCCCGGTCGAGTACCGCGAGGCGCTGGGCGACCGGCTGTATGGCTGCGATGACTGCCAGGACGTCTGCCCACCCAACAAGATCCGTATGCGGCGACCCTCGCCGGCGGGGGCCGACGAAGCGTGGGTCGACGTACTCAGCGTGCTGACCGCCGACGACGACACCCTGATGGCGAGGCTCGGCCGGTGGTACATCCCCGATCGTGACCCCGACTACCTGCGTCGCAACGCGCTGATCGTTCTGGCCAACATCGCCACGGCCACCCCCGCGGTCGTCGAGGTCGTCGAACGCCATCTCGGGCATCCTCGACCGCTGCTGCGCGCCCACGCGGTGTGGGCCGCGCGCCGCCTGGGCATCGCCGTCCCCGCGGCGTTGGCCAGCGACCCCGATCCCGAGGTCCGCATCGAGTTCGAGCGGGCGTAGGGTCCGTTCCGTGGTCCGGCACCTGCTCGTCACCAACGACTTTCCCCCGAAGATCGGTGGGATCCAGAACTATCTCTGGGAACTGTGGCGTCGCCTGCCGCCCGACGACGTCGTCGTGCACACCACGCCCTACGACGGCGCCGCCGAGTGGGATGCCGAGCAGGCCTACACCGTCGTCCGCAGTCCCGAACCGTGGCTGCTCCCGCAGCCGCTTCTCGCTCGGCGGGTCAACCGACTGGCCGAGGAGTACGACGCCGAGGTCGTCATCCTCGATCCCGCCGTCCCGGCCGGGCTCATCGGGCCCCATCTCGACCGGCCCTACGCCGTCGTGCTCCACGGTGCCGAAGTCACCATCCCCGGTCGCGTCCCGGGTACCCGCCAGCTCCTCAATCGAGTGCTGGGCGGGGCGACCGCGGTGATCGCCGCCGGCGGCTACCCGGCCGCCGAAGCCGAACGCAGCCTCGGCCGGCCGCTACCGCCGTGCACGGTCATCCCGCCCGGGGTCGACGTCGACGCCTTCCACCCTCGGCCCGAAGCCGACCGGCGAGCGATCCGGCAACGGCTCGGCTTGCCCGTCGACAGCCCGCTCGTCGTCTCGGTCTCGCGGCTCGTGCCGCGCAAGGGCATGGACACCTTGATCGACGCCAGCTTGCTGCTTCGCGATCGCTTCCCCGACGTCGTCGTGGCCATCGCGGGCCGCGGGCGGTCGACCGACGCGCTGCAGCGACAGATCGACGAATCCGGTGCTCCGGCCCGTCTGCTCGGGCGTCTGCCGTTCGACGACCTCGTCGACCTCTACGCGGCCGGCGACGTGTTCTCGATGTTGTGTCGCAGCCGGTGGGGTGGGCTCGAACAGGAGGGGTTCGGCATCGTGTTCCTCGAAGCCGCCGCTTCGGGTGTGCCGCAGGTGGCCGGACGCAGCGGGGGAGCGCACGAAGCGGTCGAGGACGGCGTGAGCGGTCTGGTGGTCGAGCCCGATGATCCTGCCGCGACCGCCGCGGCCATCGGCGACCTGCTCGGCGACGACGCACGACGAGTTCAGATGGCGGAGGCGGGACGGACCCGGGCCGAGCAGGAGTTCAGCTACGACGTGCTCGCGGCTCGGCTCGGCGCAGCGATCGATGCCATGGTGACGCCGTGAGGCTGCCTGAACCCGACTCCTGGCTCATTCGAGGCTCGTGGATCGGGACGGTCGCGTTCACGATCACCGCCGTCGCCGCGGCGATCCGGCCCGCCTGGTTCAACATCGTGGCCCTCGCGGTCGCGCTGGTGCTGTTCGCGATCGGCATCGTGACGATGCTCTGGGCGTTCGCCATCGCCGTCAACCGCAGCCGAGTCGACGCCATCGGTGTCGGCGGCCTGTTCTTCGGTGCCGGGTCGACCCCGCGTTCGGTGCGATGGCACATCCTCGGAGCCCTCGCGATCCAGACCGTCGTCGGGCTCGGCACCGCCTCGGCTCGGCCCTTCACCTCGCTCGCGTTCGGCACCCTGGTCCCGATCTTCGGGATCGGGATGATGGGGTTCTGGACCGCCCGCAACGGCGAGTTCGAGCCCACCGACGAGCCACCGCCGGCCGACGGAGATGAGGTCGCTGGTGCCGCCGATGAAGATGAGTAGTTGTTAGGGTCACATCCCATGGTTGATCAGACCACCGAGCGCACGATCATCTCCGCCACGCCGGACCAGTGCTACGCCGCCGCCATCGACTTCGAGCGGTACCCCGAGTGGGCGACCGACGTGAAGATGGCCCGCATCCTGAGCCGCGACGACGACGGCCGCGCCGTCGATGTCGAGTTCCGGGCCGCGGCGATGGGTCGTTCGACGACCTACACCCTGCGCTACTTCTACGGCGCGAACCCGCGCCGCTTGGCCTGGCGTCTCCAGACCGGCGACATCACCCGTCGACTCGATGGCGAGTACGAGTTCCTGCCGGTTCCGAACGATCCCGACTCCACCGAAGTCGTGTATCACCTGGCCGTCGATCTCTCCGTGCCGCTCCCGGGCTTCGTCAAGCGCCGGGCCGAGGCTCGCATCGTTCGTACCGCCGTGAGCGACTTCACGACCCACGTCGAATCACTGGGCTGAACGACCCGCCGATCGCGCCCGCCAGTCATTCAACCGGCGCATGATGATGCCGATAGGCATCCGATGCGCTTTCTCGAACTCCGCCCCGACGGTGCGGACCCGAGCTTCACCCTCGACCCTCGGCTGACGTTGCTGCGCGGCCTCGATCCGGCCGATCGAGTGGCGCTCGTCGGTTTCGTGCATTCGGTCGCAGCCGGCGAGACGTTCGACTGGGAAGGCACCGTCGACGTCCACGGTGTGCAGATGGCGCTCGCCGACATGCTCGACCTGGTCGGTCCGACCGCGGAGGCCGCAGTGATCGTCGAGGCGACGAGCCTCGCCGCCCCGCGGGGCGACGAGCGAGCCCAGCCCGAACAACAGGCGCTCACTGACGCGCGCGCAGCTCGAGCCATGCTCGAGACCGAGGTCGCACAGCTCGCCGAAGAACTCAGTGCCGGCGGTGGTCTT
>CAZEML010000099.1:0-15052 GCA_964513285.1 uncultured Candidatus Nemicrothrix sp. | reverse complement strand
AGCCGCACGTCGGCCTCATCCGGCGTCTGGCCAACGAGGGCCTCGAGTACCTCGGCCATCACGGCCCGGTCACCTCGATGGGCGTTTCACGCGAGAACCTGCCGAAGTGGGACGACATCCAGTTCGTCACGGCTCAGCTCGCTCGCAAGCCTCAGCTCGACGACGCCCCCGTCGGCACCGGGGTGGTGATCGGCCCCAACGCCGACAAGCCGCTCCATCTCGACATCCCGATGTTCGTGAGCGACATGTCGTACGGCGCCCTCAGTGAGGAGGCCAAGGTCGCGCTCTCCCGCGGCGCGGAGATGGCCGGTACCGGCATCTGCTCGGGTGAGGGCGGCATGCTGCCCGAGGAGCAGGCCGAGAACTCCCACTACTTCTACGAGCTGGCCTCGGGCCGGTTCGGCTGGTCGATCGACAAGGTCCGCCCCGAGAACAACGGCGGCGTCCAGGCGTTCCACTTCAAGTTCGGCCAGGGCGCCAAGACCGGTACCGGCGGCCATCTGCCCGGCATCAAGGTCAAGGGCAAGATCGCCGAGGTCCGGGGTCTCGAGCCCGGCACCGACGCCATCTCGCCGTCGACCTTCCCCGACTTGCTCTTCGAGGACGACTACCGGGCGATCGCCGATGAGGTTCGTGAGGCCTCCGGCGGCATCCCGATCGGCGCCAAGTTGTCCGCCCAACACATCGAGGACGACATCGACGCTGCGCTTCGGATCGGGGTCGACTACATCATCCTCGACGGTCGTGGCGGTGGTACCGGTGCCGCGCCGGTCGTGTTCCGCGATCACATCTCGGTGCCGACGATTCCGGCGCTCGCCCGAGCCCGCCGTCACCTCGATGCCCGCGGCCGACGCGACGTCACGCTCGTGATCACCGGCGGTCTGCGCACCCACACCGACTTCGCCAAGGCCCTCGCCCTCGGCGCCGACGCGGTCGCCGTGTCGAACTCGGCGATGCAGGCGATCGGCTGCATCGGCATGCGGGCCTGCTCCACCAACAACTGTCCGGTCGGCATCGCCACCCAGAAGGAAGAGCTGCGAGCCCGCCTTCCCGTGCAGGAGGGGGCCGAGCGGCTGCACCGCTTCTTCGAGGCGAGCACCGAGCTGATGGGTGTGCTCGCTCGAGCGTGTGGCCACACCCACCTCAGTGAGTTCTGTACCGACGACCTGACCACGTTCGACCGCGAGATGGCCCATCTCACGGGCATCGCCTACGGAGGGGTGTCCTTGTGACACCCCGACTCGACCAGCAACGAGGGGTGTCCTTGTGACCCCCCGACCCAGCAAGCAGAGAGGCGTCCAGCTGTGACGATCGAAACGCCGAACTACGACGAGCCGGATCTTCCCGAGGGCGAGTACGGCTGGCACAAGCTGATCGATCTCGACGAGCTGCCGGAGGGCCGCGTCACGACCGTGACGATCGGTCACGAGAGCTTGTGTGTCTCCCACATCAGCGACGGCGACTACGGCTGTCTCCCCAACGCGTGCCCGCACCAGGGTGGCCCGCTGGGGGAGGGGTCGATCGAGAAGGGTTGGCTGCGTTGTCCGTGGCACGGCTACGACTACTCGCCCAAGAACGGCACGCCGCCCGGCGCCCACGATGATTCCCCGGGGGCGTTCCGCACCGAGGTGCGCGAGGACGGCGTCTACGTCGCGTTGCCGAGCGAGATCGCTCGACCGCGCAGCATCTCCGATGTGATGGTCGAGACGATGGTCAACTGGGGTGTCACCCACGTGTTCGGCATGGTCGGCCACTCCAACCTCGGTTTCGCCGATGCGATGCGGGTCGCGGAGGAGCGAGGCGATCTCAGCTTCATCGGCATCCGCCACGAGGGTGCAGCGGCGTTCGCCGCGGTCGGGTACGGGAAGCTGACCGGCAAGCTCGCCGGTTGTTTCGCCATCGCCGGGCCTGGCTCGACCAACCTGATGACGGGTCTCTACGACGCCAAGACCGACCGGGCCCCCGTGCTCGCACTGTCGGGCCAGGTTCCGTCGAAGACCCGCGGGCGGGGCGCGTTCCAGGACACCGATCTGCACTCGGCGTTCCACGATGTCGCTCGCTACAGCGAGACGGTGCAGGCCGGTTCCAACCACGCCGAGCTGATGACCCTGGCCTGCAAGACCGCGATCGTCGAGCGCGACGTCGCCCACCTGGTGTTCCCCGACGAGGTCCAGGAACTCCCGGCTGCCGACGGCGCCAAGGTGGGTGGCCCGGACGGCCGCACGGGCGACCGCCACATCGCACCGCCGGCCGACGCACTCGCCGAGGCGGTCGGCGCGATGACCGCCAGCGACCGGCCGATCATCATCGTCGGCAACGGCGCCAAGGAGGGCATGGCCGAGATCACCGCGTTGGCCGAGAAGCTCGACGCACCGGTCCTGACGACCTTCAAGGGCAAGGGGCTGATCTCGGATCACCATCCGCTGGCCGGTGGCGTGCTCGGCCGTTCGGGTACTCCGGTCGCGAGCTGGTTCATGAACGAGAGCGACCTGATCATCACGTTCGGCGTGTCGTTCGCGAACCACACCGGCATCGCCGACTACAAGCCGATCGTGCAGGTCGACTTCGATCCGATGGCGCTCGGCCGGTTCCATCCCGTGTCGGTCCCGGTCCAGGGGCACGTCGGCATCACCGCGCAGGCGATGCTCGACGCCTGCGGCGACACGATGCGCGACGGCGCGGCGGCCGAGGTCGCCGAGCGCTGGGCGATCTGGCGCGAGGAGAAGGCCAGCCGTCGAGCCGACGATCACGGCGACGGCATCAACGCGGCCGCCCTGTTCCAGGCGCTCAGCGACTGTGTCCCGGCCGACGCGATCATGCCGGTCGACGTCGGCAACAACACCTACTCCTTCGGCCGCTACTTCGAGGTGAAGGAACAGTCGGTGATCATGTCCGGCTACCTCGGCTCGATCGGCTTCGCCCTTCCCGCCGCGATGGGCGCGTGGGCGGCGACGCAGAGTCAGCCGGAGTTCGCCGGGCGGCCCGTCGTGTCGGTGTCGGGCGATGGTGGTCTGGGCCAGTACGCCATGGAGATGACCACCGCGGTGAAGTACGGCATGAACATGACCCATGTCGTCATGAACAACAGCGAGCTCGGCAAGATCTCCAAGGAGCAGCGAGCCGCGGACTTCGACGTGTGGCAGACCTCGCTGCACAATCCGTCGTTCGCCGCGTTCGCCGAGTTGTGCGGGGCGAAGGGCATCCGGGTCACCGAGCTCGATCAACTCGCCGACGCCATCGCAGAAGCGGTCGCCCACGACGGGTTCTGCCTCGTCGAGGTGATGACCGACGCGTTGTTGGTGTGATCGGCCTCCGGCCGATTGCTCGTCTGATCGGCCTGCGGCCGACCGCTGGTGCCATGATCGAGAGATGACCTCCCGCGCTGCCGCGATCGCCGCCGCTGAAGACTGGTTCGACGCCGGCGGGCTCTTCGACGAGCTCGCCGGCCGGATCGCGGTCCCGACCGAGAGCCCGAATCCCGACCGGGCACCCGACCTCCATCGCTACCTGACCGACGAACTCACACCGTCGCTCGAGGCGCTCGGCTTCGATTGCGAGATCCTGCCCAACCCGGTGTCGGATGCGGGGCCGTTCCTGATCGCCCGCCGCGACGAGGATCCCTCGCTCCCGACCGTCATGTCGTACGGCCACGGCGATGTCGTCCTCGGGTACGACGATCAGTGGCGCGACGGCCTCGACCCGTGGACCCTGACCGTCGATGGCGACCGGTGGTACGGCCGCGGCACCGCCGACAACAAGGGCCAGCACACGATCAACCTCGCCGCGCTCCGGACCGTGCTCGAACAGCGCGGCTCGCTCGGCTTCAACATCGTGGTCCTGGTCGAGACGGGGGAGGAGACGGGCTCGCCCGGGCTCGGCGAGTTCTGCGCCGCCCACGCCGACCGGTTCGAGGCCGACGTGTTCGTCGCCTCCGACGGGCCGCGTGTCGACGCGTCGACACCGACCGTCTTCATGGGTTCGCGGGGTGCGTACAACTTCACGATGACCCTCGAACTCCGCGAGGGCGGTCATCACTCCGGCAACTGGGGTGGGCTGCTCGCCAACCCCGGCGTGGTGATGGCGCATGCCCTCGCGTCGATGGTCGACGAGCGGGGCGAGATCCTCGTCGAGGGCTGGAAGGCCGAGCCGATGTCGGACTCGGTTCGCGCCGCCATCGGCGAGCTCACGGTCGGCGCCGACCCCGAGAGTCCGACGATCGACGACTGGGGCGAGCCCGGACTCACCCCCGAGGAGCGAGTGTTCGGGACCAACACCTTCGAGGTGCTCGCGTTCGAGACCGGCAACCCCCGCAACCCGGTCAACGCGGTCCCGCCCCGGGCGGTCGCCCACTGCCACCTCCGGCTGGTGGTCGGGACCGAGATCGACGATCTGCTCCCGGCGCTGCGTCGTCATCTCGACGAGCGTGGCTTCGGGGCGATCGAGCTCACGGCGAGTGAGGTCTCGATGCGGCCGACCCGTCTCGATCCCGAGCATCCGTGGGCCCAGTGGGCGATCGCGTCGATCGCCGACACCGCCGAACGTTCCGTCGCGGTGCTTCCGAACCTGGGCGGGTCGCTCCCCAATGACGTCTTCGCGGAGACCCTCGGCCTCCCGACGATCTGGGTGCCGCACAGCTATCCGGGGTGCTCCCAGCACGCACCGAACGAGCACGTGGTCGTCGACACCTGCCGCGACGCGCTCCGGATCATGACCGGGCTGTGGTGGGACCTCGGGGCCGGCGCCACACCAGGCGGCTGAGCGTCAGCTCGGACGGGCGCTCACGTCGAGGTGTCCCTCACGTCGAGATGTCGACGCCGAACGCGTCGTTGAACGCCGCGATGTAGTCGTCGAGCGCCTCGATCCGGCCGAGGTCGACCCACGCTTCATCCGACATCGCCTCGCGCCCGGCGACGATCTCGGCCCCACCCCAGCTGACCTGGTAGCGGAGCTTCGGGTCGTCGGTCTCGATCGCGTGGCGGATCACCGCCCCGACCTCGGCTGCGTCGGTGGCGTGCACCGCCCCGGCCGCGTACATCTGCAGCATGCGCTCGTACTGCGGGCCGTAGACCCCGGACTCGTTCGGCATGTCGACGTTCTTGCCGAAGATCGACGAGCGGGTCACGCCCGGCTCGACGATCGCGACGCGAATGCCCATGCCCGCGACCTCCATGGCGAGCTGCTCGGTCACGCCTTCGAGCGCCCACTTCGCGGCGACGTACGGCGCCTGAGCGATCGCGGCGAGTCGGCCGGCGACCGAGGTGATGTTGACGATGGTGCCCGAGCCTCGTTCGCGCATCTGGGGCAGCACCGCCTGGATGCAGCGGGTGGCGCCGCAGAGGTCGATGTTCATGACGTCGAGGTAGCGCTTCGCGCTCGTCTCCTCGACGACCCCGTTGCCGCCGACGCCGGCGTTGTTGACGAGATGATCGACCCGGCCCGCGCGTTCGAGGATGTCGGCGAACCCATCGTGCACCGACCCGCCGTCGGCGATGTCGAGCTCCGCCAACTCGATCGTCACGCCGCGAGCCTCCGCCTCGTCGAGCAACTTCCCCGCTCGGTCGAGGGAGCGGACGGTGCCGTAGACGGTGTACCCGTGCTCGGCGAGATGGAGTGCGGAGGCGCGCCCGATGCCGGAGTTGGCACCGGTCACGACGACGACGTCGGAGCTGGTCATGCCGGGCAACCTAGGGGACGTCTCAGGGTCAGGTCATCCGAAGGGATGATCTCGAAGGGCCGAAGGGCTGATGCTCCGCACCGAGAACGTGTGCCTAACATGCGCTCGTGGCGGTGATCTCGACCTCCGGTCTCACGATGCAGTTCGGCAGCCAGCGGGCGCTCGACTCCCTCGACCTCGAGGTTCCCAAGGGCGTCACCGGCCTCGTGGGCGCCAACGGCGCCGGCAAGACCACCTTGATGTCGATCGCGCTCGGCCTCCGTGGCCAGACCTCGGGATCGATCTCGGTCCTCGGCATGGATCCCGCCCGTGATGCCGCCCGCCTCCGCTCCGTCGTCGGTTACGGCCCCGAACGCAACGTCCTCCCCGAGGACATGCCGGCTTCCGACTTCGTGAAGCATCTGTCCGAGGTCCGCGGCATGCCCAAGGGCGAAGCCAAGGGTCGGGCGAGCGATGCGCTCTGGCTCGTCGGTCTCGGCGAAGAGCGCTTCCGGGCGCTCGGCACGATGTCGACCGGGCAGCGCCAACGAGTGAAACTCGCCCAGGCCATCGCCGCCGATCCCTCGCTCGTCCTGCTCGACGAACCGACCGACGGTCTCGATCCGGTGCAGCGCGACGAGATGCTCGCCCTCATCAAGCAGATCAGCAACGACTACGGCATCGACGTCCTGCTCTCGAGCCACCTGCTCGAAGAGGTGGAGCGCATCTGCGACAACATCGTCGCCCTCGATGCCGGCCGTCTGGTCGCCCAGGGGCCGTTGGCGTCGCTGGTCGGCGACACCAGCACGGTCAGCGCCGAGCTGGTCGAGGTCGCCGATCGCCCGGGCGCGGTCGACGGGGTCGAGCAGCGACTGCGTCAGGCCGGGCTCGAGGTCCAGCGCGATCTCAACCGGCTGCGCGTCACCGGCGACGACCCCCGCGTCACCCTCGACACGATCCGCGATGCGGTCGCCGCCGAGCAGGCCCGGATCCGACGAGTCGGCACCGACCGGCGCACCCTCGAAGACCTCTTCACCGAGGCGCCGGCATGACCACCGCAGAGATCTTCGACCGCGGGTACCGCAAGTTCGACGGCGAGCGGGCCGGGCTGGGCCAGGCCGTGCGGTCGGTCGCCTGGCACACGACCCGCAGCATCCTCGGCATCGGTCGCAAGGGGCGCCACAAGGTCTTCCCGGTCATCGTCGCCGTCATCGCCTTCCTGCCGTCGATCGGCTTCTTGGCGCTCGCCGTCCTGATCGGCGATCTGCTCGAGGGCGAACTCCAGCCCGACTACTGGGAACTGTTCGGCCTGCCGCGCTTCGCCGTCGTGCTGTTCGCCACGCTGGTCGCCCCCGAGGCGATCGTCCGCGACCGCCGAGACGGCATGCTTCGGCTCTACCTGTCGACGCCACTCACCAAGCCGACCTATCTGCTCGCCAAGTTCACCGCCGTCATGTCGACGATGGCGATCGTCGTCGCCGGCCCGGTGCTGTTGTTCTTGATCGGCAACACGGTGCAGAACCTGGGCCCCGATGGCTTCGGCGACTGGATCGGGGTGGCGTTGCGAGTGCTGCTCGCCTCGTTCGTCATCGTGCTCTTCATGGCCTCGGTCAGCTTGGGGGCCAGCAGCCTCACCGACCGCCGAGCCTTCGCCAGCGTCGCCGTGCTCGGCGCGATCATCGGTGTCTCGATCGTCGTGAACATCGCGGTCGAGAACATCGGTGTGAGCCGGGACCTACTCGTGCTCGACCCGTTCTCGGTCCCGCTCGAGACCGCCGCTCGCATCTTCGGGGAGACCGGCGATGGCTACCGCGAGGGCGGCGACATCGTGCCGACCTGGATGGTCTACGGCGGCACCTGCCTCTGGACCGCCCTCGGCCTCGGCGTGCTGACCGACCGCTACCGACGATTGGCATCGGTCTGATGGCGCTGCCTCCTCCGCCGTCGCGTCCCGAGGGGACACCCCCGCCGCCGTCCGGTCCGCCGACGACGCCACCGCCTCCGACGGCCTCCCCGACCCCGCCGCCTCCAACCGGCTCCCCGATGCCGCCGCCCCCGACGGCCGCGTCGATGCCACCGCCCCCGACCGGCGCTCCCGTCGGTGGACCCCAGATCGCCCGCCTCGTGAACGGCGGTGACGTGATGGTCGAAGCCACCGGACTCACCAAGAGCTTCGGCGACGTCGTCGCGGTGAGCGACGTCACCTTCCAGATCGGGCGCGGCATCACCGCCATCCTCGGGCCGAACGGTGCGGGTAAGTCCACGCTGTTTCGGATGCTGTGCGGACTGACCCCGCCGTCCAAGGGCACGGTGACGGTCCTCGGACTCAACGCCCGACGCGACCGAGACGTTCGTGGCCGGATCGGCCTCGCTCCGCAGCAGGACGCGTTGTTCGACCGGCTGTCGGCCCTCGACTTCGTGACCTTCACCGCGCTGACCCACGGCGTCGCTGACGCCGAAGCCGAAGGTCAGGCCCGGCGAGCACTCGCCTACGTCGACCTCGATGCCGACGATCCCAAACCGGTCGGCTCGTTCTCCAAGGGCATGCGGCAGCGCGCCAAGCTGGCCGCGGCCGTCGTCAACGATCCGGACGTCCTCGTTCTCGACGAGCCGTTGACCGGTCTCGACCCGGTCCAACGGCAACGGATGATCACCTTGTTCAACGAGCTCGCCGACCAGGGCAAGTGTCTCCTCGTGTCGAGCCATGTGCTCGACGAAGTCGCTCGCCTCGGATCCAACGTGCTCGTCATCGCCCAGGGCCGGTTGGCCGCCGCCGGCGACTACCGCACCCTGCGCGACCAGATGGACGATCGCCCCCATCGCATCCGCATCGGCACCGACCGCCCCAAGGAACTCGGCGCGGTCCTCATCCATCGGGGGCTCGCCGAAGGCGTCACGGTCGACGCGACCGGCGTCTCCGCCGACACGACCGACGTCGACGGGCTCGGACGGGCGGTCGCTCCGCTCGCCGTCGAGTTCGGGGCTCAACTCAACGAGTTCACCCCACTCGACGACGACCTCGAGTCGGTCTTCCGATACCTCGTGGAGCGACGCCGATGAGTGGATCCGTTTCGGCGATGCGCGCCGTCCAGCTCACCCATCGGCTGCTGTTGCGCCAACTCCTCACCCGGGGTCGGGTGATCGCTCTGCTTCTTCTCGGCGGTGTGACCATTCTCGCCGCGGTCGGCGTCGCGGTCAGCGACGAAGTCGAGGACACGGTCGTCACCACCATCGAGGTCATCGATGGGCTCGGGCTCGTGCTGGTGGTTCCGATCGTCTCGCTGGTCTTCGCCTCCGCCTCGCTCGGCGACGGGCGCGAAGACGGCACGCTCGTCTACCTCTGGTTGCGCCCGATGGACCGACTGCCGGTCGTCGTCGGCGCCTACCTCGCCTCGATCACGATCAGCCTGCCGCTGACCGTCGGCCCGCTCGCGGTCGCCGCCGCGGTCGGCGGAGCCGGCGGCGACGGGATCACCGCGACCATCGTCGCCAGCGTCGTCGGCGTCCTCGCCTACTCGGCGTTGTTCGTCCTGCTCGGACTCATCGTCAAGAACTCGATCATCTGGGGACTCGCCTACGTCCTGCTGTGGGAAGGGCTGTTCACCCAGTTCTCCGAAGCGATCGGGCAGGCCGCCGTGCGCGGCTACCTGCGAGCGATCCTGTCGGACCTCTCCGACGTTCGCCTCAGCGACGCGCTCGACGTCTCCACGACGACGGCGATCATCGTCGCCGTCGCCATCGCCGTCGTCTCCACCGCCATCGCGGCGATGCGACTCGACAGCATGGAAATCGCCTAGACCGACCCTGGGTCGAACGGCTGGCTGGCGGCCGGTGAAGGTCGCCTTGCCGGGCCCGTTCTCGGGTTTCGGATCGAACGGCCGGCTAGCGGCCGGTGAAGGTCGCCTTGCCGGGGCCGTTCTCCATGAACGACTGGACGCCGGTGCGGCAGTCGTCGGTCGCGAAACACGCACCGAACTGCTCGGCCTCCACCTTCACCGCCTCATCCAGCGGCAACGCCAGGCCATCCATGATCGCCCGCTTCGCCATCCGCAACGCCGCCGGACCCTTCGCGTACTCCGCCGCCTTCGTCAGGGCCGCGTCCATCAGCTCATCGGGGTCGTGAGCCGAACTCGCGATCCCCTTGGCGACGGCTTCCTCGGCCCCGACATGGCGCCCCGAATACACCATGTCCTTCGCCATCGTCACCCCGGCGAGGCGAGCCAGCCGCTGCGTGCCGCCGCCACCCGGGATCAACCCGAGCTGGATCTCCGGCACCCCGAACCGGGCATCGTCGGCCATCATGCGGAAGTCGGTCGCGACCGCGACCTCCAGACCGCCACCGAGGGCAAAGCCGTTGACCGCGGAGATGGTGACCTGGGGAAGGTTCTCCAGCGCCAGCAACACGTTGTTGAACATCGTCGAGAACTCGGTCGCGCTCGCCTGTTCGTAGCTCGGGAACTCCGAGATGTCAGCGCCGGCCGCGAAGTTCTTCCGGCCGCCGGTGACGACGACCGCACGAATGGCATCGTCGGCCGCGACCTCGGCGCAGATCTCGCCGAGTTCGGCCATCATCGGCGTGCTCAGCGCGTTGACCTTCGGACGGTCGAGGCGGATGACAGCGACACCGTCAGCGGTGTCGCGTTCGAGGTGAACGTTCTCTCCCATGCCCGCAACGTAGCCCACACGCCACGGACAGTGTTCAGTTGATCCCTCATACGGTGCGAAATCCGACCGATCATGAGAGGGATGTCCGAAGGCGGAGGATCGTCGCTCGCGCGCCAGCGAGAGCTCTGGCGGCTTGGAGCCGCACTCGCCGACGCGCGACTCGCCGACCGCGAGGCCGCGCTCGACAGCGCCCTCGAGCAACTGGCGACCGTGCTCGACGTCCCCGGCGTCGGCATCTGGCACACCCACCTCGGCGAGCGCGTCACGCGCCTCCAACACGTCTGGACCGCGCCCGGCGCCCCCGAGTCGCTCCGCGATTCGACCGATCGGGCGACCAACGAGACCGTGGTCACCCAGATGTACGAGAACGAAGGCGTGGCCATCCTCCCGATGGCCGAACTCGCCAACGGGCGCGACATCGACGACGGGTGGAACGATGGCATCGGGGTGCTCGCCATCGTCGACCTGATCGACGGTCTGGCCCTCACCGCTGGGGTTCTCACCCCCGAGCCGTCGATCAGCGACGACGACATTCAATTCATCCGCACGTTCGCGACGACGATCCGATCGTTCCTCGCCCGGCTTCGCATCGAGGCCGACCTGCAGGCCCGCCTCGACCTCGGTGACCTGGTGGCCAGCGCGGTGGCTCGCCTCGGCGGGGCGACGGCGGAGACCGCGCCCGACATCGTCACGAGCATCCTCGGTGACCTCGCGGCCCGCCTCGAACTCGACACGATCCGCGCCTACCGAGTGCGCCCCGACCGCATCGTCCTGCATCACGAAGCCGGGGTACCGCTCGATCCCGTGTGGGACGTCCTGCCGCGCACGGACAGCCCTCCGATCGGGACCGACGGTGACCCGAGACGGCGTCAGCTCTCGGATCTCGCCTCCCTCTTCTTCGACACGACCTCGGGGATCGAGCTCCACGACGACCCCGCCGTCACCCTCTTCGCCGCCGATGCCGGAGCCGCCTGGCGAGAGGTCGTCGCGTGCCTCGGCCCCGAGCGCAGTTGGACCACCGCCGAGAACGAGGCGGTCGCCGCCATCACTCATGCGATCGTCCAGCTCGACGCTCGCCTCGAAGCCGAACGCTGGTCGAGCTACCGGCACTCCGTGCAGGCCGAGATCTCTCGGATCGCGTCGCAGTTCCTCCGAGCAACCGAGGACGACGTCGAACGGATCGTCGCCGACGCCCTGGAGCGGGTTGCCCGCCAGCTCGAGGCTCCGATCGCCATGATCTGCGCGTACGAGGGCGAAGCGCAGGCCGACACCGACCACGGCGAGACCGGCACCGTGACCGCGGTCTGGGCCGAGGCCGGCGAACCGTTCGCCCTAGGCCAGTCGGTCCGGTTCCCTCGGCGGTGGACGCCCGCCTACGCAGGGAAGCCGAAGACCGCCGTGTTCCCCCTGGGGCCGGAGTTGCCGGCCGGGTTCCGAGCCCTCATGGACGAGGACAACCAGGACCGGTACTCGCTGGTCTCGGTCCCCGTCGTCGGTGTCGCCGGCGGCCACGCCTCAATGGGGCTGGCACTCCCGGGCAACAACCGGGCCCGCTTCCCGATGCTGACCGAGCTGTTGTCGACCTTCGCCGACCTGATCTCCCAGCTCCGTGTCCGTCTCGACCTCGAAGCGGAGAAGCGCCGCCGGCAGGAAACCGAACGCTTCCTCCACGACGTGGCCGTCACCTTGGCCGAGACCGCCGACGACGACTTCGACGAGGCGGTCAGCGCCGTGCTCGCGGCAGCCGGGCGGTTCCTCGAACTCGACACCCTTCGTGTGCTGCGGCCCGACGACCACGCAACCGCCTACTCGGTTCGGTATCAGTGGGGCTTCGTCGACGACGATCGCCATCATGTGCCGTTCGGTGTCGAGGAGCCCGTCGACACCGCGCGGGAAAGCGGCGACGTCGTCGTCCGGCACGACCGCCTCGACCCCGACACGGTCGCGTCGACCGTCGCGCTCGCTCGCGACGGTCAGGGGCAGTCATCGATCATGGTCGCGGAGCGAACCGGTGCCACCGGGCTCAGCGCCGCCTGCTGCCAGATCCTCGACGAGGTCAACCGGCTGCTCGGCCAGGTCGAGATCCGGATCGACGCCGAGCGCTACAGCAAGACCGCCTTCGGAGACTCGCCGATCGGCATCGTGATGACCGACGACCGCTGGCGCATCGTCACCTGCAACAAGGCCTTTGCTGACTTCCTCGGTTACGACGGGCCGGGTGCCATGATCGGCCTCGGTCCCGACGATCTGCTCGACACCGACCAGCGTGAACCGATGGGTGGTTCGCACGACATCCCGTTGCGCCGCAAGGACGGTCAGCGGGTGTGGGCGACGAGTCACTCGACCGGGATCCGGACTGCGGCCTCCGATGCGCCGATGTGGTTGGTTCACATCGAGGACATCACCGAACGGCGGCGGGCCGAACAGCTGTTGCGCTTCCAGGCCACCCACGACGAGCTGACCGGTCTCGCCAATCGTCGTCGCCTCCACACGATCTGCGAACAGCAACTCCAAGGGGCGGAGTCGACGGCGGTGATCCTGCTCGACCTCGACCGCTTCAAGCTGGTCAACGACTCCCTCGGCCACGACCGAGGCGATGAGCTCCTCATCGTCGTCGCCGATCGGCTCCGTCTCGCCATCCGTCCGGGCGACACCGTCGCTCGACTCGGTGGCGACGAGTTCGCGATCGCCCTCGCCGGACCGACCGACGTCTACGAGGCCGGCCGGGTCGCCGATCGCCTGCTCCGCCTGCTCGGCGAACCGGTTCAACTCGGCTCGCAGACGATCTTCCCGTCAGCCAGCATCGGGATCGCGGTCGCCGACGAGGACTCGACGGTCTCGGAGCTCATGCGCCGAGCCGACACCGCGATGTACCGGGCGAAAGCCGGTGGTCGCGGCCGCCACGAAGCCTTCGACGAGGACCTCCGCGGCGAGGTGCAGATGCGGATGGAGACCGAAGCCGGCCTTCGTCAGGCGTTGCGCGGCAACGAACTCGTCGTGCACTTCCAGCCGGAGATCTCGCTGCGGACCGGCAAGGTCCTGGGCGCCGAGGCCCTCGTGCGCTGGCAGCATCCCGAGCGAGGGCTGCTCTACCCGGGTGCGTTCATCGAGGTTGCCGAAGAGACAGGACTCGTGATCGACCTGGGCACCCATGTGCTCTTCGAAGCGTGTCACTCGGCGGTGACCTGGCCGGGCGACGATCTCGTCGTCCGGGTCAACTTCGCGGCCGCTCAGCTCCAGCGCCCCGAGACCGTGGGGCTGGTCGCGCTCGCCTTGGAGCAGACCGGACTCGAACCCCGACGCCTCTGTGTCGAGATCACCGAGTCGGCGATGATGGGCGACGTCGAGCAGGCCGAGAAGATCCTCGGCGAGCTGAAGAACCTCGGCGTTCACGTCGCGGTCGACGACTTCGGCACCGGGTTCAGTTCGCTCGCCTACCTGAAGCGGTTCCCGGTCGACGCACTCAAGATCGATCGCGAATTCGTGATGGGACTCGGCTCACGCGATGAAGACACGGCGTTCGTTCGCTCGATCATCTCCCTCGCCGACGCGCTCGGTCTGTCCGTCGTCGCGGAAGGCGTCGAGACGGTCGAGCAGGCCGATTCGCTGCTGCGCCTCGGCTGTCATCGAGCGCAGGGCTTCTACTTCGCCAAGCCGGCGCCGGTCGAGGACCTGTTCGCGCTGATCGACGCGCAGGTCAGAAGCTGAACTCGCCGTCGGCGACCCGAACGGGCGTGCCGACGAGCTCACGGGTCATCGCCGCCTGGAAGACGTCGGTGTCGGTCGACGTGGCCCACAGGCGGCTGCCGTCGTCGAACCGGCAGATCGCAACCGCTCGATGGGGGCCGGTCCGGTCGTGCTCGACCGTGATGCCGTCGATCGTGGCCGGTCCGGAGGCATCGACCGCGGCGCGGGGGTGCACGGGCTCTGCGGCCGGGAGGGAACGGGTTCGCACCTCGGCCTCGGGTGGCGTGGTGCTGAAGACGCCGAACGCGTGCTTCGCCGCGTGTCCGCCGTTCCCCTGCACGAGCCCGAAGCTCCCCGGGTCGTCGCGCAGCGTGCGCACCATGGCGATCAGGGACTGGCCGGCCGCGTAGTTCAGCGGCGCGCCCATGAACCCGAGCCCGCCGCTGACCGTCAACGGTCGGTCGTCGTCGAGACCGAGCCCGGCCGCGGTGTAGCGAACGATCGACGGGAAGCAGCCGTAGAGATCGACGTGGTCGATCCGGCTCGACGGCTCCCATCGCTCGCGCAGGTCCGCGGTTGCGGCGTCGAGCGCGGGGACCTCGTCGATCGCCTCGCGGGTCAGGAAGGTGTCGGTGTCGGAGGCGGTGAGGAGGTCGTGCACGTAGACCCGGCGATCGGCCGGGATCCCGAGTCGCTCCGCGACCTCATGGCAGGTGATCACGAGGCCACCGGCGTGATCGACTCGGTTGTTCGCACACATCGCCTTCGTGTACGGCCAGCTCACCATCCGGTTCGCGGCGGTGGCCGTGCGGATCTCGTCGGCGGCCATCGGCTCGTGCGGATCGAGGTCGGGGTTGGCGGCGGCGGCCGCGGCGTAGCCGGCCCAGAGACGAGCCGCTCGGTCTCGGCTCTCGTCGAGCGACTCACCCGCTGCGGCGCGAAGTGCGCTCTCGAACACGGCGTAGGTGTTGATCGGGAGATCGCCGCCTCGCTCGCGGTCGACCGGGTCGGCCATCACGAGTGGCGGGCCCCAGGCTTCGGGCTCGT
>CAZEML010000098.1:0-15181 GCA_964513285.1 uncultured Candidatus Nemicrothrix sp. | reverse complement strand
TACACTCTTTCCCTACACGACGACGACGGTGCCGCCCACGACGACCGACGCCCCGCCCGCGATCAGCTTCGTGCCGACCCCGGACGTGTCGACCGTCGCTGACCTGCTGGCCCTCGACCGACCGGTGGTCGCCGCCCACGGCGGCGGCGACCGCGCCTACCCCCACTCGACGATGTACGCCTTCACCCAGGCCGCGCTCGACGGCGTCGACGTCTTGGAGATGGACATCCAGATGACCGCCGACGGAGTCCTCGTCGTGCACCACGACGCGACCGTCGATCGCCGCACCGAGACCACGGGTCGAGTCCGAGACCTCACCGTGCTCGAACTCCAGGAACTCGACAAGGCGTACTGGTTCCACGATCGCGGTGAAGCCCGCGACCTCCCCGACGACCAGTACCCCTTCCGGGGCATGCGGACCGGCGCGGTCGAGCCACCGGCCGGCTACGCCGCCGACGACTTCAAGATCGAGACCTTCCGCACCATCGCCGAAGCGTTCCCGGCGCACGTGCTCGACATCGAGATCAAGGTTCCGCTCGACGACGCGGAGGAACCCGACGTCGCGTACGCGATCGAAGCCGCCCGGGTCCTGGCGGACGAACTCGTCGAGCTGGGCCGGACCGACTCGGTGATCGTCACCTCGTTCTCCAGCGACGTCGTCATCGCGTTCCGTGGCTTCGCGCCCGACGTCGCCACCAGCCCGGGCGAGGACGAGATGGTCGCCTGGTACCTCGGCGCAGGCGACATCGCCGAGCAAGACGTGGTCGCCCAGCTCCCGCCCGAACGCATCGGCATCGACATCCTCGACCCCGAACTCATCGCCCGGATCCACGACGCCGGAATCGATCTCTGGATCTGGCCGAACAGCGACGACCAGGAGAACGAGGCGTTCTACGCGTCGCTCTTCGAACTCGGCATCGACGGCGTCATCGCCGGCGTGCCCGCCGAGGGCGTCGCCGCCGCAGGCTGACGTCGGCTACTCGCCGCTCTGTCCTCGCATCGGCTACTCGCCGCTCTGTCCTCGCATCGGCTACTCGCCGCTCTGTCCTCGCATCGGCTACTCGCCGATGTCTTCGTTCCAGAGCTCGGGCTCGGCGGCGATGAACTCGGCCATCATCTCCACACACTGCGCGTCGTTCGCCCGCACCAACTCCACGCCGCGCGACTCCAGGTAGGTCTCGGCGCCCATGAAGGTCTCGTTCTCGCCGATCACGATGCGAGGGATGCCGTAGAGCAGCGCGGCCCCGGTGCACATGTCGCACGGGGAGAGGGTCGTGTAGAGCGTGGCCCGGCGGTACGCCGACGCCGGCAACCGGCCGGCGTTCTCGAGGCAGTCGGTTTCGCCGTGCAGGATCGCGCTGCCCTTCTGCACCCGGCGGTTGTGGCCCCGCCCCACGATCTCACCGTCGATCATCAACGACGACCCGATCGGGATCCCGCCCTCGGCACGACCGAGCCGGGCTTCCTCGATCGCCGCGTCGAGCCCACGGCGGTCCTCGGCAGAGAGTTCGGGCATCAGAACTCGTAGCTCCCGATGCCGTAGAACCCCGACGACGCCGTCTTCGGCAGGCCGAACGGCTCCCCGACCCGGTCGGGCAGGTACGCGACGGGCCGATCGCCGAGCACGCTGGCTCGCCGCAACTCCCGTCGCCCGTCGGTGTCGTTCACCATGATGTGCAGGGTCACCCGCTCGTCCCACATCACGACATCGCCGGGAGACCACCGCCACCGCACCGAGAACTGCACCTGCTCCTGCCAGCGGAACAGGTACGACAGCAGCATCTGGGATTCGGGCCGCGACAGCTGCGGGATACGCCGGCTGAACTGCTTGTTGACGAACAGCGCCGGGCGACCGGTGTCGGGGTGGGTGCGCACGACCGGGTGCTCGGCCTTCTTGTCGCCGCGAGCGTCGTCGTGGATGCAGGTGAGCCCGGCGAGGAACTCCTGCATCGCCGGAGACAACGACTCATAGACCGCATGGCAGTCGATGAACATCGTGTCGCCGCCGTGCGGTGGGCACTGGACCATGTGGAGCAGCGCGATCGCCGGCGGCTGCTCGAGGAACGTCGCGTCGGTGTGCCACAGGTCGGCCTTCACCTGGTACATCGAGTCGAGGCTGATCACTTCGGGCACGTCGGGATCGACCGAATCGAGGTACGGGACCGGATCGACGGTGCCGAACAGGTTGCCGATGTCGCGCAGACCCGCGAGCGACGGCGACAACCCCGGCATCGTGAGCACGAGGTGATCGGTGAGCGCCTTCTGCAGCTGAGCGGCGACGCCTTCGTCGATCGATTCGGCATCGAGACCGTGCACCTCAGCGCCGAGCAGACCGGCGATCGGACGGATGTCGAGTTCGACCATGGGTCCCCCTTCTCGTTTTCGGAGTGTAGATCCTGGGCGAGAAGTCCTACATTCCGCTCAAGGGGCCCCGAAATCGTGCCGTTGAACGGCGCATGGATCACGGGCGAAGGATCTGGAGTCTGGTCATCGCGGCGCTCTTCGCGAGCGTCATGGTCGCCGTGCCGTTGGCGAACCCCGCCGCGGCATCCGACCCGTGGATCGACACCTCCGATCGCGACGCCGTGCTCACCGCGTGGGAGGCCGAGTTCGGCCGCACCGAACCCGACATGGGCTTCACCGGCGACGTCGGTAGCTGCACGGCCGGCACGACGAGCCAGGCCTACCGGGACAGCGTCCTCCAGCGGGTGAACTGGTACCGCCGCATGGCCGGCATGGGCACCGTGAGCGAGAACGCCACGTTCAGCAGCCACAACCAGCAGGCGGCGCTGATGATGTCGGCCGAAGGCAGCCTGTCCCACTCCCCCGGCGCGGGCTGGGAGTGCCACACCGCCGACGGCGCCACCGCCGCCAGCAAGAGCAACCTCGCCCTCGGCATCGCCGGTGTCGACGCGATCGACGCCTACATGCAGGACTTCGGCGCCAGCAACACCAAGGTCGGCCACCGGCGCACCATCCTCTACCCGCAGGTGCAAGAGATGGGGACCGGCGACGTGCCCTTCGGTGCCGGCTCCTGGGCGTCGAACACGCTGTACGTCTTCGACTCTCACCTGTGGGACGCCCGACCCGACGTTCGCGAGGACCGCGACTTCGTCGCCTGGCCGCCGTCGGGCTACGTCCCGGCCGAGACCGTGTGGGGCCGGTGGTCGTTCTCGCTCGCTCGGGCCGACTTCTCCTCCGCCGCGGTGTCGGTGACCGGGCCGAACGGTCCCGTCCAGGTCGACATCCTCGAACGCATCCAGTCGGGCGGCCTGATCGCCCCGGAGGCGGCGATCGTCTTCGCCGTCGACGGCGACACCAACTCCTCGGTGTTCGCCACGCCGACCAACGGCGACGAGTGCTACGACGTCACCGTCTCGGGCGTGACGATGAGCGGCTCGCCGATGGAGCCCTTCGCCTACTCGACCTGTCTGCTCGACCCGACCCAGTCGACCGATCCGATCGGCTTCGATCCGGCCAGCGGCGACACCGAGGTCTGCCCGGACCTGGACTACACCGCCTGGTCGACCCCGTGCTGGGCCGTCGGCTCGCCGCAGAACCTGCCGTTCAGCGATGTCACGACCTCGTGGCAGCTCTCGCCGGTCGGCTGGATGGTGGCGAACGACATCACCACCGGCGTGGCCCCGGGCCGCTTCGATCCCAACGGCCTCGTCACCCGAGCGCAGGCCGCGACGTTCATCTGGCGGATGGCCGGCCGGCCCGCGCCGCCCGCGGACGCCCCCACCTTCAGCGATGTGCCTGCAGGCATCTGGTACGAGGATGCCGTCCGGTGGATGGCCGCGACGGGCATCACGACCGGGATCAGCGCCACCGAGTTCGCGCCGCAAGACGTCGCCACCCGCGCCCACCTCGTCACGTTCCTGTGGCGCCTCGTCGACCAGCCCGACGCCGGTAGCGCCGACCAGTTCGTCGACGTGACCGCCGACTGGCAGAAGGGTCCGATCGCCTGGGCCGCCGCCGTCGGCGTGACCACCGGAACCTCGTCGTCGACGTTCGACCCGAACAGCTCGGTGACCCGAGGCCAGACCGCAGCGATGCTCGCCCGGCTCGCCGCCGCTTTGGCCGCAGCCGCAGCGTCCTGATCGACGCAGCGACCGAGAATCCCGCGATTCGGTGAACCGCGGGGCGGGTGGCCCTCGATAGGGGATGCAAGGAGGTTCCTCCATGTATCCCCCACCCCCCACCCTTCCCGAACCCGAACGGCAGTCGTCGCTGCCGCCCCCACCGCCGCGTCCGAACCGGCGACGGCGCACCTGGCGCGTCGTTCGTTGGGTTCACATCGTGGCGCTCCTCGTCGCGATCCCGGCCGGGTTGGCGTTCGGGCTCGAGGGGGCGGGCGGCATCGCGGTGCTGTTCGTGCTGCTCGTTCCGTTCGAGAAGCTGTTCCGCCGCCACGATCAGCCGATCCGCCGGCCGGGGCTGCGCACCGACCTGACCTATGCGCTCATCTCGCCGGCCCTGAACGTCTTCGGCATCATCGCCGGCGTCGGCATCGCCTTGCTGGCCTTCCCGCTGTGGGCGCCCGCCCTGCTCCTGCGACCGCTGGTGACCAGCCAACCGGGCTGGCTCCTCGCGATCGAAGGCGTGCTCCTCCTCGATCTTCTCATCTACTGGACCCACCGGTTGAGCCACGAGATCGGGTTCTTCTGGCGCTTCCACGCCGTGCACCACAGCTCCGCCAAGATGGACTGGATCTCCGGCATCCGCCAACACCCGTTCGACGGGGTGATCATCGCAGCGCCCGCCGTGGTGTTGATCGCCGCCGGTTTCCAGTTCGAGGTGATCGGCGCCGTCGCCGTCGTGCAAACGGTGCTCGGCTTGTTGGCCCACGCCAACATCCGCTGGCGGTTCCGACCGTTGTGGCGGGTCGTCATGACCCCGGAGTTCCACCACTGGCATCACGCCAACTACCCCGAATCGATCCACAGCAACTACTCGGTGGGCCTGCCGCTGTGGGACATGCTCTGGGGCACCTACTACATGCCTCGGGAGAAGCGACCGGCGGTCTATGGCCACGACGAGGACATGCCGGGCCACATCCCGGGCCAGATGTGGTGGCCGTTCCGACCGGACACCCGCGAGAAGTACCCGTTCCCGCCCGCGTGGCGTCGCCGCCTGGCCTGGCTGCGTCGGTTGAACCCGTTCCGTCGACGCAAGGTGATCGCGTTCTAGCGTGACGTTGGTGAACGACTCGACGGTGCCCGCAGCGGCGGCCCCCGACGACGATCTGGCGCTGGTGCAACAGATCGGCGAAGGGGACCGTCACGCGCTCGCCGTGCTGTATGACCGCCACGTCGGTTGGCTCACCGCACGCCTGACTCGACGCTGCAACCGTCGCGAGCTGGTCGACACCGCGATCCAGGACACCTTCCTCGCCGTCTGGAACCAGGCCGCGTCGTACCGCCCGACCGGCGAGGTCGGCGCGTGGATCTGGACGATCGCGGTACGGCGTCTCATCGATCAGATGCGGAAGCAACCGCCCCCATCGCCGGTCGCCGACGTCTCGCCGATGCGCCACGTGATCGCCGAGGAGATTCCACTGGCGTTGGGTCACACCGATCTCGGCCAGGCGTTCGCCCGGCTCGAGCCCGAGTTGCAAGCGGTGCTCGCGGCGACGGCGCTCGACGGACTCACCAACGCGGAGGCGGCGACCCTGCTCGGCATTCCGGCCGGGACGGTGAAGAGCCGCCTGTCGCGCGCCCGCACGATCCTCCAGGAGGTGCTCTCGTGACGCACCAAGCCGACAATCCACTCGAAGACGCGTTGGCGCGGGCTGGGGAACGGCCTCGGTTCTTGGCCGGTCCCGATGCGACGGGACCTGGGCCCGACCTGCACCGGGTGTCCGCGAACTTCGCGGCGATCGAGGCCGAGATCGATGCACCGCGACCGTCTCGGCTCGCCCGGGTGCTCCGGCGATTCGGGGTGGCCGACACGACGGTGCCGCTCGTGACGGCGACGCCGGCGCTGCGTCGTTCCTGGATCATCGCGGTTCTGCTCGCGGTGCTGTTCGCCCTCAACGCGGCGTCGACCAGCACCGCCGACGGCGCGGATCGCATCGTGGGCTTCCTCACCGTCGCGCCGCTGATCCCGCTCCTCGGTGTCGCGTTGGCGTTCGGACCGGGCGTCGACCCGACCCACGACGTCGCCGTCGCGACGCCGGTCGACGGCTTCCGGTTGTTCCTGATCCGCGCGATCACGGTCGTCGCCGCGAGTTGCTCGGTGTTGTTGTTCGTCGCGTGGGTCGTGCCCGAGGGCGGCTGGTACCGCGTCGCGTGGCTGCTGCCGGCGCTGGCCGTCACCGCCACCGCGCTGGCGTTGGCCACCCGGTTCGACGCCCGGGTCGCGGCAGCACTGGCGGCGGTCGGTTGGTTGACGGTCATGCTCATCGTCAACGGGCAGACCGACGCGGCCACCGCGTTCGGCGCCGCGACCCAGCTCGTCTCGCTGGCCGTCGCCGTGATCGGCTACATCCTGTTCGCTCACTACCGACACCGTCTCGACACGCTGTCGCTGGGCTGAGGGCACACCGATGACGGCACCTGCCATCCGAACCGACGGGCTGACCCAACGAGCGGGCAAGACGACCATTCTCGACGTCGGCGACCTCGCGATCGGGCCCGGTGCCACCGCCGTCCTCGGCCCGAACGGCTCGGGGAAGTCGACGCTGCTGCGGCTGCTCGCCACGGTGAACCCGGCCGCCGATGGCACGGTGGCGGTCGACGACGTGACCGCCACCGATCAGGCCTCACGAGCGGCGATCCGCCGTCGGCTCGGGTACGTCCCCCAGCGCGACGGCCTCCCGCCTCGCATGCGGGTGCAGGAGTACCTCGACTACGTCGGTGCGCTGAAGGAGATCGGCCCCGAACGCCTTCGTCGTCGATGGGCGGCATGGGCCCTCGCCCGAGTCGAGCTCACCGAGCAGCGCGCCGATCGCATCCGCACCCTGAGCGGCGGCATGCAACGTCGGCTCACGATCGCCCAAGCACTCCTCGGCGGGCCGGACGTGCTCGTGCTCGACGAGCCGCTGGCGTCGTTGGACGCCGAGCACCGGAGCCGGGTCACGTCCCTGATCGCCGAGCTGGGCCGAGACGCCACGATCGTGGTCGCCACCCACCATGCCGACGAGCTCGCGGCCGTCTGCCACCGGGTGCTGGTGCTCGACGCCGGCCGTGTCGTGTTCGACGGCTCGCCGACGAGCTTGGCCGAACGGGCGACCGGGCGGGTGTGGGACACCACGACGCCCGACCCGCACGCGACCTGCCGGGCCATCGGCCCCGATCATCACCGTTGCGTCGGGGCGGCGTTGCCGGACGGCGCGGTCCCGGCCACGCCGTCGGTCGCCGACGGCTATGTCGCCGTGGTCCGTTACGGCGCCTGACCCTAGGCTCCACGTCGATGGCCGAACTCCCCGTCCTCGACCTCAGCGCCTTTCGCGCCGACCCGTCGAGCGCGGCTGCCGGTGCGTTCGTCGACGACCTGCTCCGAGCCGCCCACGAGATCGGCTTCGTCTACCTGACCGGGCACGGTGTCGACCCGCAGCTCGACACCGCGATCTTCGACACCGCCCATGACTTCTTCGCGCTCCCCGAGGCCGAACGGCGCGCCCTCGCGATCGAGCACTCACCGGCGTTCCGGGGCTACACGATCCTCGGCGACGAGGTCACGAACGGCCGGGCCGACTGGCGCGAACAGCTCGACCTCGGACCCGAACAGGCCGCTCCCGACTTGGGACCCGACGACCCGCCGTGGCACCGCCTTCGAGGCCCCAACCAGTGGCCGGCATCGCTCCCGACGATGGCGCCGACCGTGCTCGAGTGGATGGCGGCGATGGATGCCGTCGGGCTCATCGCGCTTCGGGCGCTCGCCGTCGGGCTCGGCCTCACGATCGATCACTGGGACGCCGGGTTCCTCCCCGAGAGCGACGTCCACCTGAAGATCATCCATTACCCGGCACCGCCGACGGATGCCCCGACCGAGCAAGGTGTCGGCCTGCACGCCGACACCGGTCTGCTCACCTTCATCCTGCAGGACGACGTCGGCGGCCTTCAGGTCCAGATCGGCGACGAACTCATCGACGCACCTCAGGTGCCGGGGGCCTATCTGATGAACCTGGGCGAGATGCTCGAGACCGCGACCGACGGCTATCTCAAGGCCACCCCGCACCGGGTCGTCAGTCCGCCGGCGGGCTGCGACCGCATCTCGATCGCCTACTTCTTCAATCCACGGTTCGAGCTGCCGTTCGAGCGGGTGGAGCTCCCACCCGACCTCGCCGCCGCGGCGCCCGGCGCCGACCACGATGGTGTCGGCCTCCAGGTCTTCGGCGAGAACAATCTCAAGACCCGCCTGCGGTCCCATCCCGACGTCGCCCGCCGGCACTACGCCGACCTCGGCTGATCCGACTCAGCCGGCTCGGGCCCGGCGTACGGTCGGCCGGACACTGGTGGTCGACGTCTCACCGACGACGAGCGCGATCCAGGCCACGCCTGCGATCAGGATCCCGCCCAGTGCGAACGCCGACGCATCGAGGCCGGCCAGGTCGGCGACGGTACCGACCACGAACGGTCCCACGAACAGGCCCATGTTCGAGATGAGGGCGAACCCGGCGAGATACGGGCCTTCCTCGCCCTCCGGTGCGAGATCGGCACCCAAGGTCAGGACCGCGCCGGACGTCAGCCCGTTCCCGACACCGATCAGCACGCTGGCGACCGCGACCCCGGTCGCGCTCCCGGCGAGCCCGAGCACCACCATGCCGACCGCCATGATGGTGAAGGCGGGGACGATGGCGAACAGCCGACCGAAGCGATCCATGAGCAACCCCGACGCCGGGAAGACGACGAAGTCGACGACGGTGCCGATGGCGAGCAACCCACCGATCTCCGCCAGCGACAGCCCGAGCCGGTCGGCGACGAGCGGGATCACGACGTAGCGCCCCTCCCGAGCCGCCATGATCATCATCGGGCCGAGACCGCCCCGCAGCACCGACCGGCGGTGTCGGCGGATCGAACCGAGGACCGAGACCGGGGGCCGAGCCTCCTCGGGTTCGACCTCACGGCCACCGGGCAACACCCAGAACACGGCGCCGAGTGCCATCACGCCGCCCGCCACGGTGAAGGCGACCGCGAAGCTCCATCGATCAGCGATCACGCCGCCGAGGACGGGGCCCGCGGCGAGCGACAGTCGGTGGACGCCGCCCATCCCGGAGTTCACGCGACCACGGAAGCGCACCAGGACATCGCGGGTGATGAAGACCTGGCGGGACTGGAACAGCGCCCCGAGCCCGAAGCCGCCGATGACGCGAGCGATCGTCAGGAGGACCGGGCTGTCGACCAGCCCGAACACCGCGACACTCAACCCGCCGGCCGCGATCGCGACGAGCATCATCTCGTCGTTGGAGCGCCGCTCGGCGTAGGCGCTCGCCGGCACACCGACGAGCGCGGCGCCCACGCCGAAGGCGCCAACGATCGTGCCGACGACGGACAGGCTCACGCCGGTGTCGTCGAGGTACAGCGGGACGAGCGGCAAGATGATCCCGATCCCGAGGGTCATCAGCCCGACCGGCACATAGAGCGCCGGGATCAGCCTCCGCAGCTCGACCCAGACGGATCGCTCGTGATCGGCCGCCGGTTCGGTCACGTCAGTCGCCCAGGTCCGGTGCCCACGAGGAGCCGTTGATGTGGCCTCCACCGTCGACGAAGAGGGTGTTGCCGGTGAGGTAGCGGCTGGCGTCGCTGGCGAGGAAGACCGCGACCGGCGCGATGTCGGTGTCGGGATCCCCCATGCGACCCATCGGGTTGCTCGCGTCGGCCGCGGCTTCGAGTTCGGGGTTCTGGCGCATCACCCGACGGAAGGCGGCGGACTTGGCCGCCGGACAGATCACGTTGACGGTGATGCCGGTGGCCGCCCACTCGCGAGCCGCGGTCCGACTCGCCGCGCGCAACGCCTCCTTGGCGGCGTTGTACTCGAGGGTGCCCATGTGGGCGTTGACCCCGTTGAGCGACGCCATGTTGATGATGCGGCCCCAGCCCTTCGGCTTCATGACCGCGTGGGCCGCGTTCATCGCCCACAGCGGACCGAGAAAGCCGACGTCGAGCCCGCCCTGTACGAGCTCCGGTGTCTTGTGTTCGACGCGGCTGATCCGACCGCCGCCCCACGCGTTGTTGACGAGGATGTCGAGGGTCCCGAAGTGATCGACCGCCGTCGTGACCGCCGCTTCGACCTGACCTTGGTCCCCCACATCGCAGGAGACGAAGTGGCCCGCCGGACCAAGGGAGTCGGCGACCGCCGACCCAGACGCCTCGTCGATCTCGGCGACGACGACGCGAGCACCTTCGGCTGCGAAGACCCGAGCGATGCCAGCCCCGATGCCATCGCCTGCGCCGGTGACCAGCGCGACCCTGCCCTCCAGCTGTCCCATGCCCGCCGACCGTATTCGGGACCGAGCCCGGCCGCCTACTACGTTCCGATCCATGACTCCCGACGTCGCCCACCCCGAGCTCGGCTTCTACACCCTGGCCGGAGCTCCCGAAACGACGCGCGCGCTGCTCGACGAGGTTCGCGACGCCGAGTCACTCGGACTCGGCTACGCCTTCATCTCCGAGCGCTACTACAAGAAGGAGGCCGCCGTACAGAGCGGCGCCGTCGGCGCGGTCAGCGAGCGAATCGGGATCGCCACCGGCGTCACCAACCACAACACCCGTCATCCGATGGTCACCGCCGGCTACGCGCTCACGATGCAGAGCCTGACCGGCGGGCGGTTCGTGCTCGGCCTGGGGCGGGGCATCGCCCGCATGCAAGACGCCTTCGGGCTCGGCCGCATCACCACCGCCCAGATGGAGGACTTCGCCGGGATCATGCGCCGGCTCTTCCGCGGCGAGGTGATCATCGGGCACGACGGGCCGGCCGGGAAGTATCCGGTGCTGCATCTCAACGCCGGCCTCGACGAGCACCTGCCGATGGGGATCAGCGCCTTCGGACCCGAGACCCTCAAGCTGGGCGGCCGGGCCTTCGATCAGGTCATCCTCCACACCTTCTTCACCGAGGAGACGACCCGCCGCTGTGTCGAGACGGTCAAGCAGGCCGCCGTCGACGCGGGTCGCGACCCCGACGACGTCCAGGTGTGGTCGTGCTTCGCGGTCGTGAGCGACGAGATCCCCGACGACGTTCGACTGAAGAAGACGGTCGGCCGGCTCGCGACGTACCTCCAGGGCTACGGCGATCTGATGGTGAAGACCAACGGCTGGGATCCGGCGGCCCTCGAGGCCTTCCGGTCCGACGATCTGGTCGCCAACTTCCGTGGCGCGCTCGACGACGTCGCCACGACCGAACAGCTCGAACACGTCGCGACCCTGATCCCGGACGAGTGGCTGGAACCGATGGCGAAGGGGTCGCCAGCCCAGTGCGCGGACGCGGTGAAGGGCCAGCTCGCCATGGGTTGCGACGGCGTGATCATGCACGGCGTCAACCCGAGTCAGCTGCGGTCGGTCATCGACGCGTACTGAGTACCGAGTGGGCCGAACGGTCCTGTTCCGCCTGAACGGCGATCGGTACGCTCGCCATCCATGGACGGCGGATCGGACGAACAACCCATCAGCGCGGGCGGCGACGAGACACCGCCGGCCCCCAGCGGACCTCCGGGACCGCCACCTCCTCCGCCACCTCCCCCGCCTCCGCCGTCCGGCGGTACACCGCCTCCGCCGCCCACACCGGAGCTGTTCTCCAGTACGCCTCACCCTCCGCCGCTCGCGACCACGACGCCAGAGGAGCCCTCGAGCCGAGGGTTGGTGATCCTCGCCGTCGTCATCGTCGGGCTCACCGCGCTGGCCTACCTCGTGGAGGGGGCGGCGAGCGACGACTACGACGTCGCTCGGGCGATGGGTGGGGCCCTCGGCTCCGTCATCCTTCCCGGAGTCTTCTTCCTCGGCTTCCGGGCATGGAAGTCGACCCGCGCCGGCGCGATCGCGGCCGCGATCGTCGGCGGAATCGGACTGCTCGCCGTGCTGGGGCAGGCGGTGCAGCCCTCGGAGACCGAGCAAGAGATCGTCGCCGCGATGGAGGAGCTCGACCTCGACACTTCGCCGGTCGATCTCACCGATGAGCAGATCGAGTGTCTCAACGCGACCGGTCTCGACGCCGACGACATCCTCACCGCCCTCACCGACACCGGCCAAACCGGAGCCGCGACCCAACTCGAACTCCTCGATGCCTACGCGACCTGTGCGCCCGAAGCGCTGTTGACCGACCGGTCGATCGAACAGTTCCGCGACGGGTTCAACATCGGGCTGCCCGGTGAGATCACGAGCGAGGAGGCCGAGTGTGTCCTTCGCGAGGCGCTCGCGTCACCCGACCCCGGCGCGGTGTTGGCCGGCAACGAACCGAACGAACTCCTCGCCGCGTTGAACCTCTGTCTCAGTGCTGAGTCGATGGCGCTGATCGAAGGCACCGGCGGCGACGCTCAGGAATTCGGGGACGACCCCGTCCTCGACCTGATCGCGGAGCGGTGCCGCACCGAAGACCGGGCCTGCGACCTCCTCTACATCAGTGCGCCGATCGGCAGTCAGTACTGGGACCTCGCTTACGAGTGCGGCGGCAGGGGGCTCAGCGGCACGGTGTCGTGCGAGGCCGGCATGCTCGATGACGACGCCAACGGCTACTACGACGATGCCTCACCCGCGTGGACGGCCGTGCTGGCCGACTGCCGCAGCGGCGACATGATCTCGTGCGACCTGGCGAGGTTCACGTCCGAACTCCAGAGCGACGCCGAACGGGTCGGCGCCACCTGTGGAGAGCGGCTGGCGATCTTGAACGACACCTGTGTCGATCGCTACGGCCTCACCGCGGACGAGTAGTCGACCTCAGGGTCGATCGAGCTGGTAGAGCACGTCGACCGCGTCGGTGCCGTCGTTCGCGAGCGTCGGCCCAGGGACGAGTCGCCACCCCCGACGCTCGTACAAGGCCCGGGCGTCGGTGTTGGGTTCGAGCACCCAGAGGTTGACCGCCGGCGCGCCGTCCGACCAGGCCGATGCCACCGCTCGTTCGAGGAGCGCGCTGCCGATCCCCGAACCCCAGTGGCTGGGGTGCACGTACAGGCGAGAGAGCATCCAGCCGGAGGGAACCGTCGCGTCGGGGCCGATGCAGACCGCGCCGACGATCCGGCCGCCCTCCTCGGCGACCCACGCGGCGTCCGCCCAGCCCTCCGCGAGATCAGCGTTCGTCGGTGGTGTGGCGTCGGACGGGAAGATGTCGCGGTACGCCAGTGTCGCCGACGCCAGGAGGACGGCCGCACACGCCTCGGCGTCGGCCGGCTTACCGGGCCGGAAGCGAATCGAGCCCGGTGCTTCGGGAGTGGACGTCTCGGCCATCGCCTCCAGTATGTTCCGCGCTCATCACGCAGGACGGCGGACCCAGATCAGCCGCTGACCGACTCGATGCTCGCCGAGCGCTCGGCGACCGTGTTCGCCAGCTCGTCGATCGCGTTGGCGATGATGGCCTGTGGCAGGCCCGGACGACTCAGCCGCACGAGCGCGACCTTCGCGTCGGCGTCGGCCACCTGCACGTAGCGCACGTTGGGGAGTTGGAGACGACGCACGCCGGCGGGCACGAGTGCCACGCCTTCGCCCGCAGCGACGAGACCGACGATGGTCGTGTACTCGGTGGCTTCGATCGCGGGGTCGTAGGCGACACCATGGGCGGCCAACAACGCACGGACCTCGGCATGGAGGGACGGCGAGTTCGCACGGGAGAAGCCGACGAAAGTGTCGTTCGCCAGGCGCCGGAGCCGCACGGTCTGCTGCTCCGCGACGGCGTGGCCGAAGGGGACGGCCACGAAGAAGCGGTCGTGACCCAACACCGCGGCCTCGACCGCCGGCCGAACCGGAGCGGTCCGGCCCACCCCGAGGTCGATCTCGCCGTCGATCAGCGCGCGAGCCTGTTCGTCGGACGACATGGTGTGCAGCTCGACCTCCGCCTCGGGCCACGCCGACCGAAAGCGCCGCAGGAAGTGGGGAACGAACTCGTAGGCGGTCGAGTCCACGAACCCCAACCGGAGTCGACCGCGCGCGCCCGAGCGCAGTTCCTCGGCGACTCGACCGACGCCCTGGGCCGAGATCAACAGCTGACGAGCGTGGGGCAAGAACGCCTCGCCGTCGGGGGTGAGGGCGACCCGACGCGTCGTGCGTTCGAGGAGGGTCAGGCCGAGATCGTGCTCGAGTTGGCGGACCTGCTGACTCAACGCGGGTTGGGCGATGTGGAGACGGTCGGCGGCTCGACCGAAGTGCAGCTCTTCGGCCACGGCGACGAAGGCATCGAGCCGCTTGAGGTTCCCGAGCCCACTCATGCGGAGATCGTATCAATTCGATTGAATTCCCTCCTTCACTCATATGAGCGGATCGGGCAGAATCGGCCGATGGGACTCATCCCCGGATCGAAGACGAAGCCTCCGGCGAAGTACTCCGCCGCCGGCCTGCTGTGGCGAGGTCTGCGAAAGCAGTCCTGGCCGCGGGTGTGGCGGGAGCCGGAGTTCAAGGACACCTACGACGTCGTCATCATCGGCGGCGGTGTCCACGGACTCGCCACCGCCTACTACCTCGCCGCCAACCACGGCATCACCAACGTCGCCGTGGTCGACAAGCAGTACCTCGGCTCCGGCGGGTCGGGCCGCAACACCGCGATCGTGCGCTCCAACTACCTCACGCCAGAGGGCGTGGCGTTCTATGACCGCAGCCTCGACCTCTACAACTCGATGTCGAACGACCTGAACCTCAACGTGATGTTCAGCGAACGCGGCCATCTCACGTTGGCCCACACCGACTCGGCTCTCCGCACCATGAACTGGCGGGCCTCGCCAACAAGCACGTCGAGGGCACATCCGGTGCCGGGATGGTCAAGGTCAAGGCGACGGGGGACCAGCGAGTCGTCGCCGTCGAGATCGATCCCTCGGTCTTGTCGGAGGACATGGTGCAGGACCTGATCGTCGCCGCCGTGAACAACGCGATGGAGAAGGCGAAGGCGCTCGCCCAGGAGCAGCTCGGCCAGATGCTCCCTCCGGGCATGATCCCGCCCGGTACGATCCCCGGGCTGTGATCCCTCGTCATTCGCAGCCGTGACCCATGCGCTCGACTCGATGAACGACCGCATCGCGGAGGTCGCGGGGCGTAACGAGATC
>CAZEML010000097.1:0-15245 GCA_964513285.1 uncultured Candidatus Nemicrothrix sp. | reverse complement strand
CGGGCCGGTGGGTTCACGCCTCGATGCGGCGATGGACCTCGGGCGCGCGGGCGACCAGCCCGCCCGTCTCGAAGAAGTTCTTGGTGTCGCGGTCGCCGGGCAGCGCCACCGAGTCGAGGGCGACCAGCCCGTGGTCGCGGGCCCATCCCTCCACCGCGAGGATCAACGCCTCCCCGATGCCGACCTTGCGGGCGTCGGGGATCACATAGAGGTCGGTGATCCGGGCCATGGCCGAACCGTCGTGGAGGCCGCGCTCGTGGGCCGCGGCATATCCCACGGGTGCGTCGTCGATCGTCCCCACGAAGACCGCCGCATCCGGCGCGGCCAACTCATCGCGCAGGCCGTCGATCAGCGGCTCGGTCCGGGCGTCGGTGTTCGCCCACACCTGACCCCCGCGCAGAGGTCGGAGCTCCTCGATGGCGTCGCCGGCCATCTGGGCGATCAGCTCGAGATCGTCCGGCGTGGCCAGACGGGCGGCGACGATCACCGCTCGCGCCGCTGGGCGATGCGGTTCAACACCGTCACCCGGGCTCGGTTGGCCCGCTCGAAGGTCTCGATCGCATCGAGCTCGTCGGCCTCGAGATCGGCCAGGCGAGGAATGATGTCGACCGCCGTCATGGTGGCGTACCCCGGGATCGGGAGATCGTCGTCGGCCTCGGGAGCCGCGGCCGGCTCATCGTGGTCGAGCCCGAGGAACGAGCTGATCGTGGCCCGGATGTCGTCGACGAGCTTCTCGGCCTCGTGCTGCCCCTGTCGGGCCGCGACGGTGCCAGCGAGGCGGGTCAGGGCGACCTGTCCGCGGCCACGCTCGGCCAGCTTGGGAAGGAGATCTTTGGCCTCGAGGGCGAGCCCGAGTGGGGCGTAGACGACCAGATCGAGCAGTCGCTCGGCGAGATCGTCGTCGTCACCCTGGGCGGTGCCCACGGGGCCCTCAGACCGGTCCGCCGCAGTGAGGGCACTCACCGTCGACGACCGCGGCGCGGCTCACCAACAAGAAGCAGTGCGGGCACGAGAACTCGTTCTCCTGCTTGGCCTGCACCGGCTCGGCGTCGCCCGGGGCGGTCAACGGCTTCTTGGCCGCGCCGTTGGCTTCGTCTTCGTCGTCGTCTTCGTCGTCGTCGCCCGCGGCGATGCGGTCCTTCAGGATCGCGTCGAGATCGGCTTCGACGTCGTCCTCGTCGTCGTCATCGTCGTCGTCCCCGGAGGGGCGAGCCGGCGTGCTGACGTCGTCCTCTTCGTCCTCGTCGTCACCGTCAGCGAACTCGTCCCCGCCCGCGAGTTCGCCACCGTCCTCGTCGAGGCCGTCTTCGTCGATTTCGTCGTCGTCGAGCTCGTCTTCATCGAGTTCGTCTTCGTCGAGTTCTTCTTCGTCGATGATTTCGTCGTCTGACATCGGTCACCTGGGATTCGGGGGGTTGCGGCGGATCATAGACACTTCCCCGCCGCACGCAACGTCGAACCGTGGCAAATCCGCCGTGACCCACGGCACGGCACGGCCCGGATCATGCCCGAGTCAGGAGCGTTGATCGCGGATGTCCGCCACCGCGAGGGCGAAGACCTCGGCGTCGGCGGTCGGGCCGTCGTCCAGGAAGGAGTCCAGGCCCTGGCGGAACGCCATCAGCGCCTCGTGTTCGGAGTGGGTCCGGTCCTGCACGTAGCGCAGGTACCGGGCCGCGAGCCGGACCCCATCGGGGCCGTCGAAGGGATCGAGATCGCGGCCGAGGAGTCGCGTCTCGACCAGGGTGACCTGCGCCTCGGTGAGCTGGGCGATCCCCACTCTCGTGTCGATCCCGACCCGCGTCGGGTCCCAGTCGCTGGCATACCACGCGATCGCTTCGAGCAGGGCTTGGTCGACGCCGTAGCTCAGGCTCCACAGCTCGAACGCGTCGGCGAGTTCGGCGACCGAGGCGGACGGGTCGGGCGCGGCGCCACTGGCGGACTCGCCGGCGTCAGTTCGGCTCTCGGGTTCCTCGCTCGGCGCGGGCGGATCCTCGACGGTGGGTTGGTCCGGGGTCGGAGCCGGGTCGGCTTCCTGCCCGTCGCCGGCTGCGTCGTCGTCCGCTGGCGCGTCGACCACCGTCGTGTCGCCGGGGATGGTGAGCACATCGCCGGCCCGGATCCGGTCGGTGTCGGTGATCGCGTTCGCCGCCGCCAACGCGGCGACGGTCCGCTCGTAGCGGCGGGCGATCGAGAAGAGCGTCTCGCCCGGGGCCACCGTGTGCGTCGAGGCGCTGGCGTCATCGGGTGCCGAGGGCGTGTCCGCCACCGAGTCCGAGGAGCCGGGCGGCTGGCCGATCGTGAGCTGCTGGCCGACCTGGATGTGGTCGATGTCGTCGAGCGCATTGGCGTCGGCGATCGCTGCGACCGATGCGCCGTAGCGGGCGGCGATGAGCGTGAGGGTGTCTCCGGCGGTGACGACGTGCTGCACCGGGGCGGCGCTCGCCGAGCCGCGGTCGGGTCCGACCACCACGATCACGTCGCCCACATAGATCCGGTCGGGGTCGTCGATCTCGTTCCACTCGACGAGCTGCGCCGTCGACACCCCGTGGCGAGCGGCGATGGAGGTGAGGGTGTCTCCCTCGGCCACGGTCACCGAGGTCGTGGCGAACATCACGGCGCCCGCGAACGCGGCGACGAGAGCGATGATGACGGGTCCAGGGGTGGGGGTACGCACGACGAGCCTCCAACGGCTCCGCCCGCGTGGGTCTCAACGGTAGCGGCCAGGACCGGACGTCGGCAACGGCCCCGTCAGGAGGTCAGGTCGCGGTGGAGCCCTGACGCTTGGCCTCGGCGCGGCGTTCGGCATCGAGGCGCCCCAACTCCGGCTCGCCCGAGTGGTCCACGAAGCTCATGGCGGCGGCGAGCGCGCGGTGCCCGGCGACCTCGGCGATGGCGGTGTGCATGCGCTGGCACACCCGGCGATACGCCTCGTGGCCCTGCGGGCTCGTGCGGAGTTCGAGCATGTGCATCGCCTCGCGAGCGTTGAACTGCATCGAGTACCGCACGCGGTACGCCAGCGAGACCGCGTAGGCGGCCTGGTCGGGGTAGTCCTCGAACAGGGCGTCGTGCAGCGCCGCAGAACGCTCCATCACGGCGTCGAAGTCGGCGGTCACGCCGGCGGCATCGACGGCCGGCGGCCGGACGAACCCGTGGCGCGGCGACAGGGGCTGCCAGTCGATCGTCAACATCCGGTGGCGCTGCAGGTCGCGGAAGGCGCCGTAGTCCGACAACACGTCGAAGCGGTAGTCGGTGCGTTCGAACGCACGGCCCGGCCGCTGGCGGCGGTTGCCGCGGTTGCCGACGTACGCCTCGATCGCGGCGATGCGGTCCTCGACCCCCATCTGGCGGACGCGGGCCTCGATCGCTCGTTCGGACAACGACGAGTAGGGGTACAGCATCGCGGTGACGACCTTGATCTCACCGTCGGGATCGAAGTCGACGAGGTCGACCTGGTCGTCGTCGACCGGACCGCCGACCTCATCGCCGAAGATGGAGTCGCTCAACGCCTCCATGGAGTCGCGAGCGTCGGCCATGTAGGCGCTCGTCCGCACACCGCGTTCGGGCAGATCGACCCGCTTGAGGAACGACGGGACGACCTTGCGCAGCTCGGTGAGCATCAGGTCGGCGTAGGCCCGCGCCTCGGGCAGCGGGTGGGCCCGCATGCGCAAGAGCAACGCCTCGTAGGCCTGGCCGGTGCCGTAGATGCCGACGTTGGACAGCGATGCGGCGGGAAGCATGCCCCGGATCGCGTCGAGGGCCCGCGCCTTGATCGCGGAGCGGTAGGCGAAGTCGCTGTCGTTGGGGTCCTTGGGGATCGACTCGCGAAAGAACTCGGTGAGCTGCGGGATCAACGACGAGTAGCTGTCGAACATCCGGTCCATGTCGCCGATGTAGCGGGTGCCCAACTCCGAGTTCAGGACATCGGGATCGCGGTAGTACCGGTAGCGGCCGCCGAGCCGCTGGTCGTAGGCGATGTAGCGGGTCGACTGCTCGAGGTACGACATCAGCCGGCCCCACTCGAGGATCTTGGTCAACACGTTGGAGGCCTGCTCACAGGCCAGGTGTACGCCACCGAGCTGAGCGACGGAGTCGTCGCCGTACTCGAAGAACACCTTGTCGTAGAGCTCTTCGGCTCGGCGGAGGCCGATCGTGGCGTCGATCGACTGATCGCCTTCGATGTCGAGCTCGCCGACGAACTCCTTCAAGAAGAGCCGGCGCAGGCTCAGCGCGGTGCGCGAGTAGCGGGCGAACAGGGCGCCCTTCACGACCTCGGGAAGATTCACGAGCGCGAAGACCGGCTGGTCGAGGTTCGTGAAGTAGCGACGGAGGATGTCGGCCTCTTCGGCGGTGAAATCCTCGGCGATGTAGACCGTCATCGGTCGATGACTTTATGCGTTGTGCTCGAAGGCACCGCGGATCGCGGCTCGGTGGTACTTGCTCGCGAGCGCGTCGACCATCGTGTATGCCATGGTGAGCGCCCCGTCGATGACGGCGCGGTCGCCCTCCTCGCCACCCGCGTAGACCTCGAACTCCGGGGTGTGGATCGGGACGCCTTCGGGGGCGACCTTGATCATCGGGTGGATCGACGGGATCGCATGGCTGATGTTGCCCATGTCGGTGGAGCCGACGACCATGCCGCCCTCCTCCTCGGGAAGCGGGTGGCGGCCGACGGCCATGGCGTTCTCGACGTACAGCTCGAGCAGCGGATGGTTGTCGAGCATGTCGTAGAACGGCGGATCGACCCACTCGGCATGACAGTCACATCCCGCCGCGTCGGCGCCGCCTCGCAGGCAGAGCAGGACCCGATCCTTGAGCAGGTCGAGCGAGTCCATGTTGCGGCTGCGCACGTACCATTCGGTGGCCGCGTGGGCCGGGACGATGTTGGGCTTGTCGCCGCCATCGGTGAAGACGCCGTGAATCCGTTCGTCGGGTGCGATGTGTTGGCGGAGCGCGGCCACCGCGTTGTAGCCGAGCACCGCAGCGTCGAGCGCGTTGCGGCCCTTCTCGGGCGCGGCGGCCGCGTGGGCGGCCTCGCCGGTGTAGGTGGCTCGGAGCTGCTGGATGGCGATCGTGTGCATCGTCTGCAGATCGCGGTCCGCAGGGTGCACCATCATCGCCAGGTCGATCTCGTCGAACGCGCCTCGGCGGAGCATGAACTCCTTGCCGCCGCCGCCCTCTTCGGCCGGCGTGCCGAGGATGGCGACCCGCCCGCCGAGCGCGCCCGCGACCTTGGCCATGGCGAGCCCGGCACCCAGGCCGGCGGCGCCGATGACGTTGTGGCCACAGGCATGGCCGATGCCGGGCAGGGCGTCGTACTCACACAGCACGGCGACGGTCGGCCCGTCACCGTCCCCGACCCTGGCGTCGAACGCGGTCGGCATGTCGTAGGCGCCCCGGGCGACGTCGAGGCCTTCGTCCTCGAGCACACCGGTGAGCACCTCGTGGGCATGATGCTCCTCGAAGTTGGTCTCGGGGTTCTCGTGAATCGAGCGAGAGACCTGCAAGAGGTCAGGGGTCAGCCGCTCGATCTCGGCTTTGACGATCGCCTTCGCCTCGGACGCATCCATGGACCGACAGTATCGGCCGGGCCCCCTCGGACCTGACGTCTAGAGCCAGACGTCGACGGCATCGGGCTCGAGCCGCACGCTGAGTGACTTGACCGCTTCGTTCCGTGCCCCATCGAGCCAGATCGGGGTCGGCTGGTCGAACTCGTACTGCACCGCGGCCGCGCGCCTCGTCCGAATGTCGGGGTGCGGGACGTGGGTGCCGGACAGCAGTCGGCGTCGCGCCTTCCAGCGGTCGGCGGGACGCATCGAGGTCGTCTCGACGATGTCGAAGCGGCCATCACCCGGATGCGCCCGGGGAGCCATGTTCCAGTCGCCGACGAAGGCGGCGTTGGCCACGACGATCACGCGACCGCGGAGCCACGACCGGCGGACGACGAGATGGTCGAGGAACCAGTGGAGGCGTCCACCCGCGAGCACCGCGCCGAGATCGATGGTGACGTGCAGGGCATCCGTCGCGGTGGCGAGGTCGGCACCCGTGGGCCCGCCGAGGGTGCGAACGAGGTCGCCGCCGCGCAGCCCGATCGGTGGGATGGGTCGATTGGCGCGCCGCGCCTCGCTGATGGTCGCGATGGCGGCCGCCGAGTCGTCGAACACGAGCAGGTCGGGCGGTGGTGCGCCCCGTTCGCCCCAGTCGGCGCCCTTCTCGACGCTCACGCGGCGCTCACCGAACCGGAGAGGGCGACGACGCCTCGGTGGATCGCCTCAGCGGCTGCCCGAGCGGCCGTGCGAGTCTCTGCGACTGGCGAAGCGGACGCGATCTGGCCCAGCAGGTCGATGACCTGCTTGACGTTGCGGACGAAGTCGCCGGCGGTCATGTCGTCCTCGTGGTCGAGCAGCACGGCGAGGGTCTCCCCTGCGGCCCAGGAGTGAGCGATCGGCGCGAAACCGGCATCGGGAGCGCGGCTCTCCCCGACGCCTGCTCGGCGTTCCGCCGCGTTGATCTCCTGAGCGATCTGTTCGATCCGGCGGAAGCGGTCCGCGGCCGTCGGCGACGGGAACCAGGGTGCGGGCGGAGGATCGGGGCTCCGATGCTCGTAGGTGAAGGTCGAGGCGATCGACGCGAGCTCAGGCGGGGCCAGCCCGTCGAGCAGGCCCCGGGTGAGCGCTTCCGCGATGAGGAGATCGACCTCGTTGTAGATCGCGGCCAAGGTGAAGCCCGACTCGGTCACCGTCCACCCGTCGAGGTGGCCTCGCTCACGGAGCACGTCGGAGACGGCGTCGAACTGGCGGGCGATCGACGCGGCATCTCGTCGCGCTCGGCGCTCGAGGTGGCGGACCTCCTGGCGAGCTCGCTCGAGCAGCGCCCGGGGATCGTCTCGGCGGTTGCGGCGGCGCCGCTGGGCTCGGGCCGACTCGCCCGCACCAGACCGTCGGATCCGGGTGGCGACGTCTTGGCGATAGTCGATCCGCTCGGGCGCCATCGGGAAGGGAAGTTCGATCCGGCCGATGGTGTGGGGCGCGGTCTCCATCTCGGCGAGGTCCCAACGCGCCTCCCTGGCGCTCTCATCGACGAGCCGGATGCGCGCCCGGCCGCCCTTGCGCCAGCTCACGCCGAGCACCGCGAGCCGGCCTCCGTCCTCGTCGGTGATGAGATCCCCAGGCCGCAAGCGGCTGACCGCGTCGGAGATTGCGTCGGGTTCATCGGTGGCGACGGCTTCGGGCTCCGGGGGCAGTTCGGCCACCGCGGCCTCCAGTTCGGCGACCCTCGCCCGTTCGCGAGCGAGACGTTGCTCGAGGCGGGCGACGCCGACATCGGCTTGGTACTGGGCGAACGAGCGGGCCAGCAGGGCTCGGGCCGACTCCGCGGAGTGCTGCTGGAGCAGGTTCACGGCCATGTTGTACGTCGGGCGGAACGCGGAACGGAGGCGGAAGCTCCGGCTCGACGCGAGGCCGGCGACCGCCTCGAACCGGGTGAACGGCGACCACGGCACGAGGGCGTGCCCCTGATCGTCGATGCCACGTCGCCCGGCTCGTCCGGTGAGCTGGGTGAACTGGGCAGGGGTGAGCTGTTCGTGGGTTTCGCCGGTGAACTTGGTGAGCTTGTCGATCACGACGCTGCGGGCCGGCAGGTTGACACCCAAGGCCAGGGTCTCGGTCGCGAACACCACCCGCACGAGTCCTTCGGCGAAGCACTGCTCGATCGTCTCCTTGAACGCCGGGACGAGGCCGGCGTGATGGCTGGCGATCCCGCGCTCGAGTCGGTTGAGCCATGCACTCGTGTCGAGCACGGCGAGGTCCGACGCGGGAAGACCGGCGAGCCGTTCGTCGGCGATCGCCCGGATCCGGTCGGCTTCGTCGCGGTCGGTGTACCGGGCGCCGGCTCGTTCGACCGCGATCGCCGCTTCGTCGCAGCCGCGGCGGCTGAAGACGAACCAGATGACCGGCAGCAGGTCATGGTCTTCGAGGTGATCGAGGATCTCCAGCTTGCTCGGGGTGGTCCACGGAACCTTGTCGCGTTTCTTGCGATCCGGTCCGCCCCTCCCCCGCCGGCGCAGATCGGGATCGAAGCGATGGCCTTCGCCGTTGGCCTCACCGTCGACGAGGGTCGGGATGACGTGCAGTCGATGACCCTGACGGTCAGCGACCGCATAGAGGTTGGTGAGTTCGACCGGCCGTTTGCGCTCCACGACCGTGCCCGTCTCCCCACGGATCGACTGCAGCCAGCCGGCCAACTCGTCGGTGTTGGAGACCGTGGCGGACAGACACACCAGCTTCACGTGCTCGGGAAGGTGGAGGATCACCTCCTCCCAGACCGGGCCGCGGAAGGTGTCCTCGAGGTAGTGGACCTCATCCATGACGACGAAGGCGAGATCGTCGAGCGTCCGACCCTCGTACAGCATGTTGCGGAGGACCTCGGTGGTCATCACGACGATGTCGGCGTCGGGGTTGATCGCGTTGTCGCCGGTCAACAGCCCGACCCGCGACGCGCCGATGCGCTCGGCGAGGTCCCGGTACTTCTGGTTCGAGAGCGCCTTGATCGGGGCGGTGTAGAACGCTCGCTTCCGGGCTTCGAGGGCTCGATCGATGGCGTGTTCGGCCACGATCGTCTTGCCCGACCCGGTGGGGGCGGCGACGAGCACCGACCGGCCGGCATCGAGATGGTCGAAGGCTTCCAGCTGGAACCGGTCGAGGGAGAATCCCCGGTCCGCGGAGCCGGTCACGCGGTCGCGGCCGCCTTCTTGCGGCTCCGCCGCTCCCGCATCCAGCCGAAGCCGATGGAGATCTCATAGAAGAGCCACATCGGCACCGAGAGGATCATGAGGGTGAACGGATCGCCCGACGGGGTGATGATGGCGACGAGGACCACGATGCCGACGATGGCGTACTGGCGCCCGCCGACGAGCGTGTGGTACTGCAGGATCCCGAGGATCTGCAGAAAGATCAGGATGATCGGGAACTGGAAGGCGATGCCGAACGCGACCACCATCTTGATGACGAAGCTGAGGTAGGGCGCGGGCGAGAACATCGTGACGAAGTCCTCGCCACCGATCTCGTTGAGGAACTCCAGCGCCCGGGGGATGCTCCAGTAGGCGAGGCCGGCGCCGCAGAAGAAGAGCAAGACCCCGCCGAACACGAACGGGAGGGCATAGCGCTTCTCGTGGCTGTAGAGCCCAGGGGCGATGAAGCGCCAGAACTGGAACAAGATGACGGGGATCGCGAGGGCGACACCGCCATAGCCGGCGACCGTCAGACGGACGTTGAACGGCTCGAGCGGCCGCGTGACCAGGAGGTCGCAGTTCTCCTGGACCTCGCAGTAGGGCCGGACGAGCAGGTCGAAGATCTCGAAGTAGAGGAACCAGCAGGCGATGGCGCCGACGCCCACCGCGATGAAGCTGACGATGAGCCGGCGCCGGAGCTCCGTCAGGTGCTCGATCATCGTCATGCGGCCCTCGTCGTCGGAGGGATCCTTCTCGTCGGTCATGGTCGTCAGTCGTCGGAGGGGTCGGTCGCCGGCGGTTCTTCGGCCGCGGCCGCGGGGTCGGTCGGTTCCGTCGCCGCGTCAGTGTCGGCGTCGGGCTTCGGGGTGGCGGTCGGCAGCGGCGGGTCGGTGTCGTCGCGCCCGGTCTTGGGGATGCCCGCCGCGCCCCTGCTCGCCGACGACGAGGCCTGGCCGAAGGGATCCATGATCTGGCTCTTCGCCTCCTCGGCGGCCTTGATCGGTTCGTTCATCGCCTCGCGCATCTCGCGCTGGAACCCTCCGGAGATCCGGCGGACCTCATTGACGGCCCGGCCGACCTGACGCGCCGCCTCGGGCAGCTTGTTGGGCCCGAGGACGATGAGAGCGATGAAGAGGATGACGAGCACTTCGCCGCCACCGAGATTTCCCATGCGCAGATGCTACCGAGGCTCAGCGCCCTGCTGGCTCCACCAGCGGGGGCGGCGGGTGATGCGGTTGCGAGCGTCGACGGCCTGTTCGGCGGCACGGCGGCGAACCGTCGCCGTCGTCCGCGCCAGATCGTCGGCGGCCACCGCGGTCGCGTTGGTTCGCCGGAGCGAGGATCGCAGCGCGATCAGCTCGCGTTCGACCGACCGCAGCGACAGTGTCAGCGCACTCACGGCGAGCACGATGGCGAGTGCGGGCAACAGCAGCGTCAACGACACGCTGCGACCGTAGCGCGGCAGCTGCGGTCTGCTCGGGCCGCGCGGACGCGGCGCGCCCGGGTCAGGTGTCGAGCAGCGAGCTGAGCGCTTCGTTCCACGAACTCGTGTCGTGGAGTTTGTCGTGGAACTCCAGGAGATCGTCGTGGTTGATCGGACGCCCGTTCTTGATCTCGGTCAGCTCGGCCGGGAGGCTCCACGTGTCCATGTGGACACCGCTGGCGACCAGGAGATCGATGGTGCGGGGTTCTGCGCCCTTGACCACGGTCATCCCGCAGTCGGGGCACTTGAAGCTGTACTCGCCGCGGTTGTCGTTGATGCAGACGCGAACGCGAACGTCCGCCGTCGTGAGTTCAACGTCTCCGCAAGATTCGCAGCTCGCCCGGATGGTAGCCATGTGTCGTTCAGACCTCGGTGTCGCCCGTGTGCTCGCCTCCATCGGCACCCGCCCGAGCGCTCTTGAGGGTCCGCGGGCCCGGATTCCCTAGGTCGAACGGCCCATCTCGGTTTCGCGACCGCCGTGTGTGTCGAAATCGGTCAGAAGTGCCACGATGGATGTCGATGAGCACCCGGATCTCAGCGATGTGGACTCCCCCGGTGCTGTTCGCCCACCGAGGTGCGAAGGCGCACGCACGCGACAACACGATCGACGCCTTCGAGTTGGCGGATCGGCTCGGGTGCACCGGCATCGAGACCGACGCCTGGGTCACCGCCGACGGCGAGGTCGTGCTCGATCACGACGGCTGGCATCGGCGGTTTCCCAGGCGCTGGATCCGTGATGTGCCGCGAGCGGAGCTCAAGGCGCACATCCCGACCCTGGCCGAGTACTACGCCGCGGTCGGCACCGAGCTCCCGGTCAGCGTCGACGTGAAGGACACCGCGACGTTCGCACCGATGGTCGCCGTCGCTCGCGAACACGAGGCGATCGACCGGCTGTGGATCTGTCACCCCGACCTCGAGGTCTTGCGAGAGTGGCGCGACCAGGCTCCCGATGCCCGGCTCGTCAACTCGACCGCCCTGGACGACATGGAGTTCGGCCCCGAGCGCCGAGCGTCCGAACTCGCCGCCGCCCGCATCGACGCGGTCAACCTGCGTCAGCAGTACTGGACGGGCGGGTTGACGACCCTCTTCCATCGATTCGATGTGCTCTGCTTTGGTTGGGACGCCCAGCACGAGCGCCAGATCGCTCGCCTCATCGACCTCGGGATCGACGCGCTCTACAGCGACTACGTCGATCGGATGGTGGCGGTCGCGGAGACGTTCGGCTTCGACGACTGATTGCCGAGGCGGTGCGGCTCAGAGGAAGCCGAGATCGCCGAGTGGCCAGACCTTCAGGAACGCCCGGCCGACGATCGTGTCTTCGTGGATCGGCCCGAACGACCGGCTGTCGGTGCTGTTGTCGCGGTTGTCGCCGAGCACGAAGTAGTAGCCGTCCGCGAGCGTGCACCGGTCAGGCGCCGGGGTGTTGGTACAGCCGTCGCTCTGGATCGCGCTCAAGGGCGCGCCTGTCGCGCCGTCGACGTAGGGCTCGTTGAGGAGCTGGCCGTCGATGAACACCTCGCCGCCCACGAAGGTGACGGTCTCGCCCGGGAGGGCGACGACCCGCTTGATGAAGTCCTCGATGTCGCCGGGGGCGTTCTCGGGCTTCTCGAACACGATGATGTCGCCGCGGTCGACGTCGCCGATGCGATAGCTCAGCTTGTTGACCAGGACCCGGTCGTCGACCTGGAGCGTGTCGGCCATCGAGGCGGACGGGATGTAGAAGGCCTGCAGGAGGAAGGCTTTGATGAGCAGCGCCACCGCGAGTGCCGCGATCGCAACCGCGACCCACTCGATGAGTGATCGAAGCGACGATTCGAGTCGCCTGCCGCGTGGCGGTCCTCCGGCGACGTCGCCCTCGTCGGTCGGCGGTTCGCCACCCGATCCCCCGCCCCAGAAGCCGGCGTCGGCGACCGGCTCGCCGTCGGCCGGGGTCTGCGCGGCCGACGCCCCGACGGGGACGGGGCTGGGTTCGGCTGGGTTCGGAGGCCGAAACTCGTGGTCGGTCACAGGCTGACCCTATCGGCCCACGGTGGGCCACTCGTGGTCATCGCCCGTAGCGAGCGAGAACCCGCGTCGCCGCCTCGGCCGTGAGCTCGGCGCCGAGCGGCTCGTCGGCGGAGATGATCGAGGCGTCGGGTCCGAGCCGCAGCATCAGTCGTTCGAGCCAGGCACGAGCGGAGACGGCCATCGTGATGATCAGATCGTCACCGTCGGTGTCGGTCGACTCGACCGGGTACTGCTCGACGACCCACTGCGCCGCGGGTCGCAGGCGAATCCGGACTCGAGGATCGTCGCCCGATGGTGAGAACGAGGACTCGGTCTCGAGGCCGTGGTGCTCGATCGGCGTGTCGGCGACCACCGCGGACCGGATGCGGTCGACGCGGAAGACCCGTTCGTCGTTCGCGAGATGGCACCAACCGCTGAGGTACCAGTTGCCCTGATCAGAGAACAGCCGGTCGGGATCGACCCGACGTTCGGTGAGCTCGTCGCGTCCGTACGAGTAGTACTCGAGGTCGAGTTGGCGCTGCGCCTCGAGCGCCTGGCGCAGCACGCCGATGGTGTCGCCGGCCGCCCGGCCGAGGCGAACGTCGACCGCCCGGTGCGCGCCCTCTCCCAGGGTCGTGCCGAGCTTGGTGAGTGCACGCAGCAAGGGCGAGGGCCGATCCTCGGCGTCGCCGTCGGGATCCGGGTCGGCTTCGGTCAGCGGCAGGACCGACCGGCCGGCGGTGAGGAGCCGGGCTCCCTCCTCGGGTGACAGACGGAGCGGACGAGAGAACCACTCGGCGTAGCGGATCTGGACTCGGTCGTCGCCGACCTCGACCTCGATGAGGGAGTCGGGGGTGAACGGGTGGACCCCGACGAAGAAGACGACGTCCTGGAGGTCGTCGAGCAGCTGAGCGCGGGGGTAGGCGAAGCGTTCGACGATGTCGTCGATCAGGACCCCGTCGGCGTGGTCGGCCACCCACGGGATCACCGAGAGCAGACGGGCGAGGCGATCGCGAGCGGTGAGGCGGGCGTTCATCGCTGGGCCTCCAGCCACTCGATGAAGTCGTCGCGCAGCTCGGGCGGATCGAGCAGCTCGGCGTGCTCGAGGAACGACAACACGAAGGAGCGAAGACCGTCGACGTTGCGCACCTGGAGTCGAGCGATGACGGCGCCGTCGTCGAGTTCGTCGATGTCGTCGAGCATGTGCCGGGCGTAGGCCGCCTGGTCGGCGTCGACCCGGACGGTCGCGACGATCGGGTCGGCATCGCCGAGTTCCCATCCCCGCAGGTCGAGGGGTTCGGTCACGGCCCCGACGGGCTGTTCAGCGGGCCCGACGACGCTGACCTCGCTCTGGATCCGGTCGACCCGATAGAGCCGGTCGTCCTCGCGCAGCCGGTCCCAGCCGCTGAGGTACCAGTGGCCCCGGCTGAACGAGAGCCGCCATGGTTCGACGACGCGGTCGGCGTCGCGGTAGCGGAAGGCAACCGCCTGACGGTCGGCGGCCGCGCCGATCATCGTGGCGAGCGCTTCGGAGAACGGGACGTGCCCGACCTGATCGGTGGCGACGGGTGTGCCGGCCGCGCCGAGCTTGATGAGTCCGGTCTCGTCGCCGTCGAGGCGGACGAGGTTGGTCGCGAGGTGCAGCGCCGCGAGCTCGTCGGGTTCGAAGCTGAGTTCGGCACCGGCGTACTCGTCGCGGTCGAGGCGGTAGCCGTCGACCGGTGGGTCGACGCCCGGCACCGCTTCGACGCGCAGGGGCATCCCCATGCTGCGCAGATCGTCTTTGTCACGCTCGAAGGCGCGGCGAAACGAGGCCTTGGCCTCGGGGTAGCCGCCGACCCGGTCGCGTAGGTCGTCCGCGGTCAGGGGGGTCTCCGCGTGCAACAACGCGGCGGTGAGGTTCAGCAGCCGTTCGAGCTTGTCCATCGATCCCTCGGCTGGATCACAGTGAGGCGATCAGCTTGTCGACCCGCTCGTCGTGAGCCTTGAACGGGTCCTTGCACAGCACCGTCCGCTGGGCTTGGTCGTTGAGCTTCAGATGCACCCAATCGACCGTGTAGTCACGCTTGCGTTCCTTCGCCCGCTTGATGAACTCACCCCGCAGGCGGGCTCGGGTCGTCTCGGGCGGGTTCTCGACCGCATGCGAGATCTCGGCGTCGGTGACCATGCGGTCGACCATGCCGCGTCGCTGGAGTCGGTAGAAGAGCCCTCGCTCACGGTTGACGTCGTGGTACTGGAGATCGACGAGGGCGACGCGGGCATCGCTGAGCGAGAGGTCGTGGCGTTCGCGGTAGGCCTCGATCAGCTTGTACTTGATGACCCAGTCGAGCTCACGGTCGAGCTTGAGGGGATCGTCCTCGAGGTGGGTCAGCACGTACTCCCACATGTCGAGCGCGAGCTGCTCCTCGTCGGTGAGTTCGTTGTGTTCCGCGAAGCGCAGCGCCCGGTTGAGGTACTCGCTCTGGATGTCGAGCGCGGAGACCTCACGGCCGTTGGCGAGGCGCACGCGACGGGTGCAGGTCATGTCGTGGCTGATCTCGCGGATCGCCCGGATCGGGTTCTCGAGCGTCATGTCGCGCAGCACGACCTGAGGCTCCTCGAGCATGCGCAACATCAACGAGCAGGCACCGACCTTCAAGAAGTTGGTGTACTCGCTCATGTTGGAGTCGCCCACGATGACGTGGAGCCGGCGGTAGCGCTCGGCGTCGGCGTGGGGTTCGTCGCGGGTGTTGATGATCGGCCGGCTTCGCGTGGTGGCCGACGAGACGCCTTCCCAGATGTGCTCGGCCCGCTGGCTGACGCAGTACATCGCGCCGCGAGCGGTCGAGAGCACCTTGCCGGCGCCGGCGTAGATCTGACGGCTCACGAGGAACGGGATGAGGACCTCGGTGTAGGAGGAGAAGTCGTCGCGGCGGCTCGTGCAGTAGTTCTCGTGGCAGCCGTAGCTGTTGCCCGCCGAGTCGGTGTTGTTCTTGAAGAGGTAGATGTCGCCGCGGATGCCCTCTTCCTCGAGGCGTGGCTCGGCCGAGACGACCAGCTGCTCGAGGATCC
>CAZEML010000096.1:0-15355 GCA_964513285.1 uncultured Candidatus Nemicrothrix sp. | reverse complement strand
CCGTCGCGTCGGCCACCGTGGAGGCAGTGCTCGGCCCTGTGCCAGGCGGGTCGGCGAAGTTCAAGCAGCCCAAGAAGGTCGAGTTCATCGACACGATCCCCCGCAACCCGACCGGCAAGGTGCTGAAGCGGGTGCTGCGCGATCAGTTCGACGGCGTCACCGCCGACTGACACCGGTCGCGACGACGTGAAGACCCTCGTCGTCGGGGGCACAGGACCAACGGGGCCGGCCATCGTGGCCGGCCTCGCCGCGCGCGGCCACGACATCACGATCTGCCACACGGGGAGCCACGAACTCCCCGAGGTCGAGCCGTACCGCCACATCCACACCGACGTGCGCGATCACGAGGCGTTGGCGTCGACGATCGGCGCCGAGGAGTGGGACATCGCGATCGTCACCTATGGGCGACTCCGGACGATCGCGGAGGTCTTGGCGGGCCGGGTCGGGCACTTCATCTCGGTCGGTGGCGGCCCGGCGTACCGGGGCTACTTCGATCCGTGGCGACTCGATCCTCCGGGTCTGCCGGCTCCGGTCGCTGAGGACGCACCGACCTCGACCGAGGACGACGACGGCAAGTCGTACCGCATCGCGGCGACCGAACGGCAGGTCTTCGAGCATCAGCCCGAGGCCACCCACTTCCGGTACCCGTGGGTGTACGGCCCCCGCCAGTTGGCACCCCGCGAGTGGTCGGTCGTGCGTCGGATCCTCGACCGTCGCCCCCACCTCGTGCTGCCGGACGGTGGGGCGATGCTCAACACCTTCGGCTTCGTCGACAATCTCGCCCACGCCCTGCTCCTCGCGGCCGATCAACCCGAGGCGGCGAAGGGCGAGATCTTCAACGCGGCCGACGACGAGTGCTTGTCGATCCGGCAGGTGGTCGAGATCTGCGCGACGACACTCGGCCACGAGTGGGAGCTGGTGTCGATGCCGGCGGCGCTGGCCCGACCGGCGTGGCCGCTGCTCGCAGGCCCGACCTCGCATCACCGGCTCTACGACACCAGCAAGCTCCGGACCCGCCTCGGCTACGCCGACGTCGTTCCGGCCCGGGAGGCGGTGGCGCGCACCGCCCGGTGGCTGGCCGAGCACCCGCCCGAGGCCGGCGGCCAGACCGAGCGAATCATCGAGGACCCGTTCGACTACCCGAACGAAGACCGGCTGATCGAGTGGTGGCGGTCGGCCATCGCCGATGCTCCCGAGCTCGAGTGGACGTTCCCGCCGGGCTATGGCCTCGCCTACGCCGGTCCGGGCACGAGCTACGAACGCCCCGACACCCGGATTTGAGCGTCAGTCGACTCGGCTGCTGAGGAAGGCGCCGAGCAGGACGATCGCGGTGCCGGGGATCGCCCAGACACTGATCGTCTCGTCGCGGAACACGACGCCGAGAACGATCGAGACGAGTGGGATCAGGTAGGTGACGATCGACATCCGGACGGCGCCGACACGACCGGTCAAGAGCCCGGCGAGGGCATAGGCGACACCGGTTCCGCCGATGCCGACCGCGGCGCACGCGGCGAGCGAGGACCACGAGAACGATGACCCGACGGTGTCGACGAGCCCGAACGGCACGCACAGCAGCGCTGCGAAGCCGAGCGCCCGGCTGATCACGGGCAGCGACCCGTACTCCCGTTGCAGCGGGCCGGCGATGTTGACGGCGAGCCCATAGGAGCTGACCGCGAGCAGCACCAAGCCGACGCCGGCCGCATTGGTGCCGGCGACCGACGCCTCGGGAATGCTGATGAACAAGATGCCGACGAAGCCGACGAGCACGCCGAAGAGCCGGCGGGGTCCCGTCGGTGTCGCGAAGGCGAGCCACGCGACGAGGGTCGCCATCAGCGGCATCCCGCTGTTGAGCATCCCGGCGACCGACGAGTCGATCCACTGCTGGGCGATCGGGAACAGCGTGAGCGGGAACGCCATCCAGGTGAAGCCGAGGAGCGCGATGCGGGGATAGGCGGAGCGGTGTACCGGCACCCGGGCGGCCGGGATGAAGAGCAGCGTGAGTGCACCGAACCCGACCCGCAGCAGGGTGACGAGCCCGGGTTCGAACGACTCCAGACCGATCGCCATGAAGAGGAACGACGCACCCCAGATGAGCGACAGGGCCGCCAGCACCGACCAGTCGAGCGACGCCATCGGGCGGTCTTCGGCTCGGGTCGTGGCGTCAGCAGCGGTCACGAGGGCGACGCTATCGGCGCCGGTCCGAGCCACACCCGGCGTTTTCGGACACATCCCCCACGGAATCAAAGCCGTCCAGCTGGACGGTTTCGGCTAGCGTGGCGATGTGCCGATCAGCCGCTTCGTCCCCGTTTCCCTGTTCGTGCAGGCGGCGTCGGTCGGCATGGTGTTCGCCCTGCTCCACGAGGTGCAGGAGGAGAACGACCTCTCGACCGCCAGCATCGGGCTGATCAGCGGGGTCGGCCTCTTCGCCGCGGTCGTCGGGCAGGTCGGCCTCGCTCCCCTCGCCGATCGGGGCCGAGGACGCGAGGTGATGGTCGGCGCCATGGTCGTCGGTGCTGTCGGTGCGCTCGGGTTCGCGTTCGGCTCCGACCTGTGGCACCTCGTCCTGGCGCGGGCGGTCAGCGGGGTGGCGCTCGGCGCGTTCGATCCCGCCGCTCAGGCGCTCGTCACCACCCGAGACCCCGACCGCGCCGGCGAACTCCTCGGTCGCCTGATCGGCGTTCGCACTGCGGGCTTCCTGATCGGCCCCGGACTCGGCGCCGTCGTCGCCGAGTTCTTCAACAGCGACGCCCCGTTCATCATCAGCGGCCTGCTGCTGCTCGCCCTCACCCCGGGGATGGCAAGCATCGCCCCAACCGACGCCATGCCGGTGCCAGAACAGGGCCACACCCGACGCCTCATGCTGCTGAGCCGCCGGCCGGTTCTCGCCGCGACCGTCCTCACCGCCGCCTTGACCCTTCCCGTCGGGTTGTACGACGCAATCTGGGCGATCCTGATGGACGACCGCGGCGCCTCCACTCTCTTCACCGGGCTGACGCTCAGCCTCTACGGCATCCCCTTCATCGCGCTGGCGCCCCTCGGCGGCCGCCTCGCCGATCGCCACGGGCCGCTGCGGACGATCCCGCTTGCGATGACGGGGGTGGTCGGCCTCACCGTCGTCTACGGACTGGTCGAGCGGCCGGGGCTGCTGGTGAGCCTGGCCCTCTTCGAGGCGACGTTCAACGCGATGGCCATGCCCGCCGCCCAGAAGGCGATGGCCGACGCAACCGCTGAGCACGAGCGGGCGCTCGGTTTCGGCGTTGCTGCGGCCGCCGGCCAGATCGCGGCGGGGATCGCAGCGTTGATCGCCGCGCCGGTCTACGACCAGCAGGGCCAGTTCATCGTGTTCGCTGTGATCGCCGCCGGTGTCGCCGTGGTCGGTGCGCTCGGGCTCGGTCTCTTCGTCAGCGCATCGCGGCGGGTCGAGGTCGAGACCTAGACACCTGGCATGTGGCGGAGCGCGGCGGCGTCGCCCGGGCCGCGCCGTGCGCGCAACTCATCGGCGATGGCATCGCGGTGGGCCTGATCGACGTTGCCGCCGTATTTGAACTTCGCCCGGACGTCGTCGATCTCGATGCGCAGACCGCGGATCGCGTTCAGCGACTTCCCGTGCTCGATCGGATCGACGAGGTCGGCGTCGGGTTCGAGGTCGGCGAGCTGGGTCCGCAGCGCGGCAGCGATCGAGTCGTGGTCGTCGGCCACGACGGCGGAGCCGGTGAGCTGTACTGCGCCGTAGTAGGTGGTCGGGATCCCTCGCCGAGGATCTTCGTCGCCGATCGCCTTCCACGCGGCCGGGATGTAGGCCCAGTCACCGGCGACGCTCAGCACACAGCGATCGTTCTCCGCGAGGCACTCGAAGATCGGGTTGGCCCGGGCGAGGTGCAGGGTGACGGCGTCGTCGGTGAGGACGAACTGGGTCGGCACGACGACGGGCACCCCACGGCCGGTTCCGGCGGCGGCGAGATGGCCGAACCCCTGGGCGGCGACGAAGTCGCGCCAGCGCTGCGGGTCGTCGGAGCCATCGTCGTGGGGTCGGATCAACATCTGCTCACCTCGGTCGTTCTCGCCAGTCGGCCGAGTCTGTCAGCGCAGACGCGGGAGGGACACGCATTACCGCGGGCCGACGCTCACTCCCGCCGACCCCCGCTCCCCTGCCGAAACGCAGCGCGGTACGCGGTGGGGGTCCTATGGGCCTCGCGGTCGAAGTGCTGCCGGAGGTTGGGGCCGCTCCCGAGGCCGGAGCGGCGAGCGATCTCGTCGATGCCGAGGTCGGTGGTCTCGAGGAGGTCCTGGGCGAGCCGGATCCGGTTACGAGTGAGCCATCGATGCGGCGTCGTACCGGTGGCCTCACCGAACCGGCGCACGAAGGTGCGCTGGCTCTGATTCGCATGGGCGGCGAGCTGCTTGACGGTCAACGGCTCGTCGAGGTGTTCGAGCGCCCAGTCGAGCGTGGCGCTCAGCGGATGCTCGTCATCGGCAGGCACCGGCCGGGCGATGAACTGAGCCTGCCCACCATCACGGTGGGGCGGCACGACGAGCCGGCGGGCGACCTCGTTGGCGATCGCCGGGCCGTGGTCGCGGCGGATGAGATGCAGTCCCATGTCGATCCCCGCCGCGCTGCCGGCGGAGGTGAGCGTGGACCCGTTGTCGACGTAGAGGACGTCGGGCCGCACGTCGATCTGGGGGAAGTCGCGCCGGAGCTGATCGGTGTAGCGCCAGTGGGTCGTGGCCTGCCGACCGTCGAGCAGCCCGGTGTGAGCGAGGACGAACACCCCAGAGCAGATCGACAGGAGCCGGGCCCCACGATCGTGGGCGGAGCGGAGGGCCTGGAGGAGACGCTCGGGGGGCGGTTCGGACGGGTCGCGCCAACCGGGGAGCACGATCGTGCCGGCCGCTTCGATCCGGTCGAAGTCGACAGGGGCACGAAGCTCGGCACCGCCGATGGTGGCCAACGGACCGCGATCGACCGACACGACTGCGAAGTCGTACCAGTCGACGTCCAGCTCCGGGCGAGCGAGCCCGAACAGCTCCGTCGCCACCCCGAACTCGAACGCACACAGTCCGTCGTAGGCGACGGCGACCACGGATCGGTTGGTGGCGACCATTGGCAGGATCATAACGAACCTTGTCTGATCTGCCAGCAGCATGTGGCCGCCGGATCATCGATACTCGACCCAGCCCCGACCGAGAAAGCGACCGTGTGATGCCCACCCCCGTGACCGAGACCCCGCCCGCCTCCCCCACCGTCGCCGCCGAGCACTTCGCCCACCTGCTGTCGTTGGAGACCGACTGCTGGGACGTCCACTCGTCGATGGCCGGCGGAAACCCCGACTTCGTGCTGTTGCACGTCAACGGCGACCAGGCCGGCTTCGACGCCGCCCACGTGCCTGGCGCTGTCTTCTTCCACCACTCGACGATGACCGAGGAATCGCTCGCGGTGTACCCGAACGACACCGTGTTCGTCGTCTACTGCTCGGGTCCGCACTGCAACGGCGCCGACCGAGCCGCCCTCAAGCTGGCCCAACTCGGCCGCCCCGTGAAGAAGATGATCGGCGGCAAGATCGGCTGGCTCGACGAAGGTTTCGACCTCGTCGCCTCCTGACACGCCGCCACCTCAGCGGCTCACGCCAAGGAGTCGAGGAGCCGGCCGGCTGGGCGCACGGTCCGTCGCCCGAGATGTTCGAGGCAGCGGTACCAGATCGAGAAGTAGCTGACGATCGGCACGCCCAGCTCGGCCTCGGCGGCGGGCACGTACTCGAGCACCCGCCCAGGCATGCCCGGCGCGAGGACCGCATCGACGTCGGGGAACGTGCGCCCGGCCTCGACGATGCTGGCGGCGGAGACCTCAGGGTCGAGGCCGGAGAACGAGGCCTCCCAGGCTTCTTCGTCCGAGTCGTAGTGACCTTGGGCGACGTACCCCTGCGAGCCCACGACCTCCAGACCCGCCTCGGTGGCGTACGCCGTGTAGCGCTCGACCCAGGCGGCGTCGTAGTACGTCGTCGCCAGCACGACTCGCCGGGCGCCCATCGCCAGGACCCCAGCGGGGACCGAGAGTCCCATCATCTCGAACGGGACGCCGATGCGATCGGTGATCCGCTGCTGCAGTTCGTTGCCGCGTCGCCAACCGTGGGCGGTCGAGAACGGGGTCCCGAGCTGCAGCACGACCTCCGCACCTGCAGCCGCCAGCGACGCCGCGCAGTCGGAGATCTCGTCGGCGGTGCCGATGATCTCGTCCATGGTGAAGCCGAAGTCGTCCGCGACCCGAATCTGGGTGTGGAGGACATCGATCCCCGGCGACAGGTCCTGGAGTTCGACGGCCGTCGTATCGAAGTAGCGAGGAACGACCACGACCCCGACCTTGCTCTGCTGCATCTACCTCTCCTCCCTGCCGGAAGGATGCCATACAGTCCCGAGCGAGCCGAAGACCGACCGAGCGGGCTGTCTCGACCCACAGCACCTGACCGATGGGCACGATCACCGACTACTTCCTCGCCGACTCCGACGAGTCCGCAGCCGCGACCCTCGGGTGGAGCGGCGGCCCAGCCGGATCCCCTGCACCACCCAAGCGGAAGGGACGCTTCCGGCGGTCGCAGCCGGGCACGCCGATCCAGGGCGGACCCTCCGCCGGGACGTCCGTCCTTGCGGGGAACGGCATCGAGCCAGTCGTCATGATGGCCACGCTGGAAGCACAGCTCACCGGCACGCTGGCCGAGCAGATCATCGTCGACCGACCAGCCGCCGTCATCGCCTCCGGGCCTGATGGGTTGCCGTTGATCGTCCGCCTTAGCCAAACACTGCTCGCGGCCCTCATCTCTGCGAGCGAACCCGAGACTCAGGCCGCCGCACAGCCATGGTCTGAGACCGAGGAGTTCGGATCCTTCGACGACCCCGATCTGTTGGCGGAGTTCATCACCGAACTCTCTGCGTTGGCCAGGCAGGCTCGCGATCGAGGCGTCTCCGTCTACTGCTGGTGGAGCCTCTGAGAGCGGCGTCGCCTGAGCGACCGTTTCTCAGACGGGCCGCTTCAGTGCGGTCCGCGCTGCCTCGCACTCCTCACGGGCGGCGCAGCCTGGGAGGTGGTCGTTGACGAGGCCCATCGCCTGCATGAACGCGTAGACGGTGGTCGGACCAACGAAGCTCCAGCCTCGCTTCTTGAGGTCCTTCGCGATCGCGGTCGAGGTGGGAGTCGTGGCCGGCACGGTGAACACACCGTCGACGTCGCCCTCTCGTTCGGTCGGTTCCCAGCGCCAGAAGTAGGCGGCCAACGAGCCTTCGGACTCGACCATCTCGATCGCCCGTTTGGCGTTGTTGATCGTCGAACGGATTTTGCCCTGGTGGCGCACGATGCCCGCGTCGTCGAGGAGGCGAGCGACGTCATCGTCGTCGTACTCGGCGACGGCCCGGAAGTCGAAGCCGTCGAACGCGTTGCGGAAGTTCTCCCGCTTGCGAAGGATCGTGATCCAGGCGAGGCCGGACTGGAATCCCTCCAGGCAGATCTTCTCGAACAGCCGGACGTCGTCGACGACGGGGCGGCCCCACTCGTTGTCGTGGTACTCGACGTAGTCAGGAGCGGAGCCTGACCACCAGCATCGGGCGATGCCGTCGTCGCCGATCATCGGTTCGGGGGTCACAGCATGACGCCCATCACGAGGGCGCCGAGCGCAGCGATCAGCCCGACGCCGCCGGTGGCGCCACGAACCGCGGCGGAACTCGTCTGCTGATGCACGAATGCCGACACTCCCGATGCCACGACGAGCAACAGCTTGATCCCGAGGGTCACCTGGTACTCGGTCGTCTGGCCGCTGGGGATCTCGAGCAGGTTCCAGATGCCGGTGATCACCGCGAGCCCGAAGGCCGGCCAGGCCACCTGCCCGAACCGGCGAGCGGCCAGGCGAGGCGCGTCGGGTCCGAGCTCGCGCAGCACGGGCACGAGCGCGGCGACGACGAGCTGGCCACCGATCCACACGCACACGGCGAGGACGTGGAGCGAGATGCGGAGGGTGTCGAGGGTGAAGGGCAGCATCGCGGCCGACCCTACCGCCGCCCCCGGCCTGCGGCGATGGCGTCAGGGGTGTTGCGTGTCGCTCACTAGTGGAACGGCAAGCGCCTCAGCCCGGGACGGTGTTCCACTACTGTGCGACGCCCCTACATCCCGTAGGAGCGCCGCAGCCAGGGCCCCGACCCCGGGCGGCGAGGTGCTAGGCCGACCGCTGAGCGAGGGCGAGTCCGTTGGTCCGCATGATCTTCTCGATCTCGGCGGAGTCGAAGCCCTCGAGGTCGTCGACGAAGTCGACCGGGTTCGGCAGACCCTCGGCGTGAGGCCAGTCCGACCCGAACAGCATGTGCTCGGCGCCGACCTTGGCCTTCAGATCGTGCAGGTCGTCCTCGTAGTACGGCGACACCCACACCTGCCGGGCGAAGACCTCGATCGGGTCTTCGGCGAAGGCGTGCTTCTGCATCTTGTAGGTCTTCTCGAACTTCTTGAGCAGGGGCTGCACCCATTCCGACCCGGTCTCGATCGTGCAGACCCGGATGTTGCGGTGCTCGCTCAACACGCCCTCGGCGATGAGCGAGGCGATCGCGTCGCTGATCGGCGAATGGGTGAGCAGCGTCTTGAACGCGTTCTGCCGGAACGCTTCGAACTCGGCGTTCACACCCCAGTAATCGGCGAGGAACGAGTAGCCGGCGTCGCCGCTGTGCATGGCGAGGGTGATGCCGTGGTCGTTCATCTTCTTCCAGAACGGCGCGAACGACGGATCGCCGAGCGAGCGCCGCCGACCGTCGCGGCCGAGGACCGACGACGGACGCATGTTCACGACCCGCACGTCGCGTTCGATCATCCAGTCGCGCTGATCGAGCGCCCAATCGGGGTCGGCGAGGGTCACATAGCCCGCGGTGATGATGCGGTTCTGGTAAGCGAAACCCCAGTCGTCGTCGAGCCATTTGTTGAAGCCGTCGAAGGCGGCGAGCGTCGCGTCGAGATCGCCCTCGAGCGCCGACTCCATGCCGACGCCGAGCGTCGGGAACATGAAGCACGCCTCCAGCCCCTGCTGATCCATCACCGCGATGCGTGCGTCGCGGTCGCGATACTCGGCGGGGATCGGCACCAGCTCGCCGAACGCCTCCCGCATGTCGGACTTGGCGACCTTGCCGCGGAAGTAGTCGTCGAGACAGCCGGGCCGGGCGACGGGGTCGAAGGTCGGGTTCGGGATGAACCGGTTGACCCGCCCGCCGACGAGGAGGCGCTGGCGCCCGTCGATCTGCGCCCACTGCATGCACCGCTTGTGCATCTTGGGGTCGACGTGGCGGATGAAGGCGTCTTCGGCCTCGTAGTAGTGGTTGTCGGCGTCGAAGGCAGCGAACGGAAGCGAGCTCATCCCTCGATCGTAGGTGCGGTGTTCATCGCACCCCGAATCGCCTCGCGGGCCGCGTCGAAGTGGGCGGTCTCGTTGAGGGTGGCCAGCGAGGCCTTCCCGTCGCCGACGTTGAACCGACAGATGGCGGCGTACTCGAGTTGAGCGTGGAACGACGGCGGCATCTCGCCGAGGGTCGCCCGGATGATCTCGCGGATCGTGCCACCGTGGCAGCCGATCACGACCCGCTCCCCCGGCGGATCCTCGACGAGCGAACGCCACACCGCCTCGATGCGCTCCCGGAAGACGTCCGGCGGGTCGAAGCCGATGTCGTCCCACCGGTGCTCGGCGAGCGCCTCGAGGATGTCGAGACCCTCGGTCCCCCACATGTCGGTCGGGACGTACACCGACGCGTGCCGGTCGATCTCGTCGAGGTCGTCGACGATCTGCACGGGAAGGTCGAGCGCGTCGGCGAGGGGCTGGACCGTCTCGATCGCCCGAGCCTTGGGGCTGGAGACGACGGCATCGACCGCCTCGTGGGCGAGCCAGGCACACACCCGATGGGCTTGCCAGCGGCCGTACTCGTCGAGCGACGGGTCGGCGATCCCTTCCTCGAGCCGCTCGGTCAGCGGCCGGCCGTGTCGAACGACGATGAACTCAGGCATCAGCAAGCTCGGGCATCAGTCCGGGTAGATCACACGGACGAACCCGACGGCGAGCAGCGCGCCGATGAGCTGCATGACGATGAACAGCGGCGCCGATGCGGGGTCGATGCCGGCGAAGGTGTCCGACAGGGTCCGGGTCACCGACACGGCCGGGTTGGCGAACGAGGTCGACGAGGTGAACCAGTAGGCGCCACCGATGTAGGCAGCGACGGCGCCGGCCGCCAGATGACCGCGGTCGCTGCGGACGAGGCAGAAGATCAACAGCACGAGGCCGAAGGTGGCGACGACCTCGCCGATGTACTGACCGCTGCCGTCGCGGACCTTTCCGCTGACGTTGATGGCGTCGAGTTCGAACATGAGGTTGGCGACGATCACACCGACCGCGCCCCCCAGGATCTGGGCACCGACGTACGGCGCCACGTCGGACCACGGCCGATTGCCGAGCATCGTGTCGGCCAGGGTGACCGCCGGGTTGAAATGCGCACCGGAGACCGGCCCGAACATGAGGATGATGGCGTAGAGCACGCCGACGGTCGCGCCGGCGTTGGCGAGGAGCTGGAGGCCGACATCGTCGGTGAGGCGTTCGGCCATGATCCCCGAACCGATCACCCCCGCCAGCAGAAAGGCGGTGCCGACGAACTCCGCGGCGAGTCGACGGGTCAGATCGGTGGTGCGCACAGCGGAGGTTTAGAACACGCGGCCCGCGACGGCAACCCCACGTGGTGCGGTACCGGATTCGGTCGCTCAGCCCCTGCTTCCGGGCTCGGGCCCGGTCGGCGATCGCCGTCGACCGGGCCCCAGTTTCCCTGGAGGGGGATCGGAAGGACGGAGCCTTCCGAGCTGGTGTCACTACGGCCCTGCATCCGTGCAACACCGAACCCAGAGCGACCTTAGTGCATATCTCTGGGGATTTCAGGTCCGCATGTAAACAAACCGACACGAGATAGCAAACCTTGCGTGTCGGACGGCTCAGAAGGTCGTCACGCCCCACTCGAATTCGCGCCGGATTCCGCGGTCGGTTCCTGCGAAGGCATCGTCCACATGTCGATACTGCGACAATGCTGTGAGGAACGAGATCGTCGGTGCGATCGCCGTCAATTCGCCCCGGTCGAGACGTTCGAGAGTGGCCTCGGGACGCTCCCACCAGACCTCGACGAGCTCGTCGTCCGCGACCCGGGCCTCACCACCGGGATGACGAGCCAGGAAGAACCGGGTGTCGTACCGGCGCGGGGCGTCCTCCGGCGTGATCCAGTGACCCACCGCGGCGAAGCGACCACCCTCCAAAAGCATCTCGGGATCGGGCCACAACCCGACCTCCTCTCGCGCCTCTCGAATCGCGGCATGGAGATACGCGGACGCTTCCGCCGGCGAGAGCCCCGGGGCGTCGGCTCCCGGGCACCGCTGCGGGCCGTGTCTCCAGTCGTCGTCATCGACCGCACCGCCCGGGTACACGATCATCCCTCCCACGAACTGACCCGGCCGTCGCCGACCGATCAGGACGTGCAGGTCAGGCCGATCATCGATGATCACCATCGACGCGGCCGGCAGCGCCGGGACCGTCACGTGTCGAAGTATTCGCCTGCGTTCACGAGCAACCGTTGACCGGTGATCATGCTGGCTCGATCGGACAGGAAGAAGATCGCCGACTCGGCGACGTCGGTGTCCGCGGCCATCGCCTGCAGCGCGTTGGCGGACGCGATCTCGTTCTTGATGTCGTCGGGTTCGACCCCGCGCTCGGACGCCTGCCACTGGCAGTACATCTGCACGTTCGGACCCCACATCCAGCTCGGCACGACCGTGTTGACCCGGATCCCGTCAGGACCGAGATCGACCGCCAGGTCGCGGGCGACGGCGAGCAAGGCCGCCTTCGACGGGCCGTAGGCGCCCTGCGGAACCGGGTTGGACTTGAGCGCGGACTGAGAGCCGATCAGCACGACCGAACCACCACCGTTGGCCCGCAACGACGGGACGGCGGCCCGCACGAGATTGGTCGACCCGTAGATGTTGACGTCGAGCACCTGCCGGAACGTGTCGGCGTCCATGTCGAGCAAGGTGCCCATCACCGCGTCGTAGGCGGCCACGTTGACGAGCCCGTCGAGCTGACCGAACCGCGCCACCCCGGCGTCGATCGCGGCGGTGACCGCGTCGGTATCCATGATGTCGGCCGCCATCGCGACCGTGCGATCGCCGGAGGGGTCGAGCTCGGCCACCGCGGCCTGGAGCCGATCGAGATTGCGGGCCGTCGCGATCACGTTGGCGCCGTCGCGCAGGGCGGCGGCCGCGCACGCGCCGCCGAGACCGGGGCCGACGCCGCTGATCAGCACGGTCTTGCCGTGGAGGATGCCGTTGGTGCCGTCGCCTGTCTCAGCCATCTGGGCAGCCTCCCACGAGGTCAGGGTTGCGCCCAATCCACCGGCACGCCCTCGGCGGCGCACGCGGTGTCGAGCGTGCGCAGCGGGTCGGCGACGAACGCCTGCACGATCGAGGCGATGCACTCATCGCCGATCCAGATCCCGTGGCCCCGGCCGGCCTGGGTGACCACGGTCGAGGCGCTCAGCGTCTCCGCAGCCCGTTCGGCGTAGACGGGAGGGGTGATCGGGTCGAACTCGCCGGACAGCAGCAGCGCCGGCAGGTCAGAGGTCACCGGGGTTCCGGCGATCTCGTAGGCGACGCCCTGATCCCAGACCGGGCAGATGTCGCGCAACGGCGTCCCGGTCATCGCCGTGCCGAACGCCCCGATCGGCACGGCGTCGTCGTCGGTGAAGGGCAGGCGGTCGTGACACTGCACCGCGAAATAGGTGGCTTCGTCGTTGGCGCCGTAGGCGGAGGAGATCACTCGACTCCCGATCTGGGCCAGCCAGCGTTCGGATCGCTCGTCGCCGTCGGCCACCCCCGCGAGTACCGCCGGGAGATACCGGGTCAGCGACTCGCTGTAGAGGATGAAGAACACGAACTCCGCGGCACGCGTGCCGTCGAGGTAGACGTCGACGCTGCGGCCGACACCACTCTCGTTGGCGGACAGCGTCACGGTCCGGGGTGCGGCGTCGAGCTCCGCGATCAGCGTGGCCAGGGTGCCCTCGATGTCGTCGTCGTAGTCGCTGCAGATCGTGCTGCGGCGACACGCGTCGCCGACCGCGGCGATCGATGCCTCCGCCGAGAAGGACACCCCGGCGTCGACGTCGAGATCGGGCGGGTAGACGCCGTCGAGGATGGCGCCGACCAGGCCCGGCGGCGGTTGCCGCAACAGCTCCAGCCCGATCGTCGAGCCGTAGGACACGCCGTAGACGACCCACCGGTCGTAGCCGAGCGCTGCCATCACCTGGCCGACGTCGTAGGCGTGGTTCTGCGTGGTCGTGTCCGCCAGCAGGCCATCGAGCGCGGCATCGCGGTCGACTCGATCGGCGCACGCCTCGATGGCGTCGGTCGACAGCTCGGCCGCGCCCGGCGCGTCGGCTTCGAGGACGTCGGGGATCGCCTCGTCGAACTCAGGACAGTCGGACTCAGCGGCGGCGAACCCGGTGCCGCGTTGATCGACGAACACCTGAGTGAACGGCTGCTGCGGCAGCCAGCCGGCGAAGTCGCTGCTCGCACCACCCGGCCCACCTTGCAGCACCGCGACCGGCGTCTCGAACCCGGCGTCGTAGCCGGCGAGGGTCGCGATGGAGATGCTGACCGTGTCGTCCCCGCCATCGGTGATGTCGCGGGCGACATCGACCACGCCACACGCAACGCCGTCGCCCGCGATGGCGTCGGGGCAGTCGACCTGGCGGATCGCCGCATCGGGGAGCCGAAGCTCACCGGTAGCGCCCGTAGGCGCGGCCGTGGTCGTCGTCTCGGCGGCCACGCCGCCCGCAGCGGACGGCGCCTCGGTCGTGGTGGTCGTGATCAACGGTGGCGCCGAGTCGCCGTCGGAGCCACACGCCGCGGCGAGCAGCGCGAGGACGACGAGCGCGGCGACCCGCCGGATCACCAGAGCTGATCGGTGTAGGTGTCGGTGCCGACGATCGTGGGGATGAACGGTGCCGCGAAGCCCACCGTGCCCTTGCCGCTCGCGGCGAGGTCGTCGGCGTAGGCGTGGAACCGGTCCCACAGGCCCTCGGGTGACTCCTCGAGGAAGAACAGCTGCAGCCGCCGCTCCGGCGGACCCGGCGGCATGCCGAGATCCATCGGGGCCTGTTCGGTGCCTTCGCCCATCGCCACGTAACGCCACGACACCATGCTGGCGATCGCGGAGTCCTTGAGGAGCGCGGGCAGCGCGGTTTCGTCGAGGTGGGCGCCAAGCTCTTCGTCGCTCACGCCGTCGGCCGGGTCGACGGCGACGACGGCCAAACCGGCGTAGCCGTGATCGAAGGCGAGCTCGATCGGCACCGGATCATCGTCGCGGTAGGCGTACTCGGGCTGGTTGAGCAGCACCGTGTGGGCGTGCTGCCGCTCCATGAACCCGCGGTTGTTCATGTAGAGGTCGACGACCTGGTTGCCCGCCCAGTCGAAGTGTTCCTTGTGCTTGTCCTCGAGCACCCAGTAGGTGGCGAGGTAGGAACCCTTGTCGTGCGGCGACGCGACCGGCGTGTCGCCCTGCGGGAATCGCAGGTCCTTCAGCGCTCGGGTCGAGACCCAGCGCTTCCCGGCGAACAGCCAGGGCCCGATCATGCAACCGGCGTAGAAGTGGTCGCGCTCGTACCACCGGTTGTACGCGACCTCGTGGCCCTTGTTGGGGTCGACGAGCGTGAACAGCGCCGAACCGGCGACGATCGGATGATCGTTCATCGTGCTGACCGAAGCCTCAGGAGTCGTAGACGGTGCGGCCGATCCACTCCGCGACCAGCGCGGGCTTGTCCTCGCCCTCGATCTCGACGGTGATGGTCCGGGTGGAGTTGACCGCCGTGCCCTTCAGCTCGACCGCCGAGGTGACGGCGTGGGCGCGGATCCGCTTGCCCGACAGGACCGGGTTGATGAAGCGCACCTTCTCGAAGCCGTAGTTGATGCCCATCTGGATGCCCTCGAGCGGGGTCTCGTTCGGGAGCGAGGTCGACAGGTGCACGAGCATCGACAGGGGGAGGAAGCCGTGGGCGATCGTGCCGCCGAAGATCGGGGTCGCCCGCTCGGGGTCGATGTGGATGAACTGATGATCGCCGGTGGCGTCCGCGAACAGGTTGATCTGCTCCTGGGTCACGTGGTGCCACTCGCCGACGCCTTCCTCGGCGCCGATCTGCTTCTCGAAGAGGGCCAGGGCGGCCTCGGCCTTGCTCGACATCGGATCCTCCTTTGGGTGCACGGCAGTCTATCGCAGACCCGGTCGTGGACCCGGCCGCCGACGCGGACGCCCGGGGTCAGGCTGCC
>CAZEML010000095.1:14816-15634 GCA_964513285.1 uncultured Candidatus Nemicrothrix sp. | reverse complement strand
TCTCCATGCGGGCTTCGGGCCCCATGTTGAAGTACTCCATCCAGCCCGGGAGCTGGAAGAGCGCACAGAACGTGCCGAGGCTCATGTTCATGCCGACGAGGATCGGCATCGTGAGGGCGACGACCTTGGCGCCGTCGGCGTTGGCCCGTTCGCAGGCGTCGAGCTGGTTGCGGTAGGCGTCGGGTCGAGCCGAGTCGATGGTGAGGACGTTCCAGTTGATCGGCCGATCGGCGGTGACCGACATCTTGGTCATCAACTCGACTTCGTCGTCGTTGAACCCGTTGAGGCAACCGTCGGCGACCCATTCGAGGGTGGTGCCCTCGTGCAAGGAGGTCTCCTCGCAGAGCTCGAGCACTTCCTCCCAGGCCGCCCAGCGGCTCGGGACCGGTTGGCCGTCGGCGTCGGAGTGGGTGAAGGACCGGCCGGTCGAGAAGCCGAAGCCGCCCGCCTCGATCGACTCCTTCAGCAGGGCGCGCATCTCGGCGAGCTGCTCCGGGGTGGCTTCCTTGCCGACCGAGTCGTCCTTCATCACCATGCGGCGGATGGCGGAGTGGCCGACCATGAACGCGACGTTGATCGCGGTGCCGCTCTCCTCGACCCGGTCGAGGTACTCCGCGAAGCTCAGCCAGTTCCACGGAACGCCCTGCTCGAGCGCCTCGAGGGCCATGCCCTCGACCTTGGTCATCATGTGCTTGAGGTACTCGCCGTCGGAGGCGTCGCCGAGCGGGGCGAGCGAGAAGCCGCAGTTGCCCGCCACCATCGACGTGATGCCGAACAGGTTCGACGGGGTCGAGTGCGGGTCCCAGAAGATCTGGGCG
>CAZEML010000095.1:0-14789 GCA_964513285.1 uncultured Candidatus Nemicrothrix sp. | reverse complement strand
GACCTGCCCGGTCGCGTCGATCGTTTCGGCGGCGTCGTCGGTGACCCCGCCGTCCGCTGCGGAACGGATCGCAACGATCCGACCGTCCTTCACGCCGATGTCGGCGACGAACCCCTCGGCCCCGGTGCCGTCGACAACCGTGCCGCCCTTGATGACCACGTCGAGCATGACGGCATTGTAGAGACGACCTGACGAACCGTCAGGTCGAAGGTCGTGCCCCGCTCGGTCGGTGCGTCGATTCGGGTCAGCCGACGCGGCGGCCCGACGAGTCGAGTTCGACCACGTCGGCGGTCGCCGCGGTGTAGCCGAGCATCCGCAGCGTCGCCTCGGTGAGGTCGGCCCGGTTGAGGGTGTAGACGTGGAGGTGCTGCGCGCCCCACTCGATCAGGCCACGCACCTGTTCGGCCGCGACCGTCGCCGCCACCATCCGGTGGATCGACGGGTCGTCGATCGGTGCGAACAGATCGCGCATCCAGTCCGGGATGCGGGCGCCGCAGCGCTCGGCGAAGCGAGCGACCTTGGTGAAGTCGTGCACCGGCATCACGCCCGGGACGATCGGGACGTCGATGCCCGCCGCCCGTGCCTCGTCGACGAACCGGAAGAAGTCGTCGTTGTCGAAGAAGAACTGGGTGATGATCCGGTCGGCGCCGGCGTCGACCTTGCGCTTCAGCGACTCGAGGTCGGCTGCACGCGACGCCGCGCGGGGATGGGTCTCGGGGTAGCCGGCGACGCTGATGTCCCAGGTCGACCCGTCGGGTCGCGCTCGCAGGCCGGCGACGAGCTCCTCGGCGGACTCGAACCCGCGGGGGACCGGCCCCTCGAGGGTGGTGGGGGCGTCACCGCGCAACGCCACGATCCGCCGGATCGGAACCGCGGCGTAGCGGTCGACCAGGCGATGCACGTCGGCCTTGGTGGAGGCCACGCCGGTCAGGTGGCCGGCGACCTCGACGTCGAAGCCGTAGGCCAACGTCTCGATCGTGCGCTGGGTGGTCTGACGGGTCGAGCCGCCGGCGCCGTAGGTGACCGACGCGAACGAGGGCTCGAAGGGGGCGAGTCGCTCGTAGGTGTCGGCCAGCTGGTTCCATCCCGCTCGCGACTGCGGGGGGAAGTACTCGAAGGAGAGCTCGGCCCGCCGCCGGATCGGGCGAGCCAACCACGGCCGCCGGTCGAGGCGCTCCGCGGTTTCCGCGATGTTGGTGGCGTCGGCGGTGGGGGATTCGGTCATGTGAGGCTCCCGATGGGGGTCGGTTGGTTGGTGGCGAGCGGGGTCGCGCACCAGAGATGTACTGGCAGGGCTGGCCCGTCGGTGTGGGTGGGGGTGAAGACGTCGGCGGCGCGGACGGAGAGTCCGGCTCCGTGCGCGAGGTCGAGCATGTGCTCGTCGTCGAAGCCGAGATGTCGGTGAGCGAAGTCGGTCCGCAGTGCTTCGACCTGATGGCGGGCGAAGTCGACGATGAGGATCTCGCCGTCGGCGCTCGTGATCCGGGCGGCTTCGCGCAGGACGGCCTCGGGATCCTCGACGAAGTGGAGGACGTGATGGAGCACGACCAGGTCGGCGGTCGCGGCCGGGAGATCGAGCGCGGTGGCGTCGCCGAGGCGGACGGTGCAGTGCTCGAAGCCGGGACCGTCGAGATGGGCTCGCGCCCCTCGCAGCATCGAGATGCTCGTGTCGATGCCGACGGCGCGGTCGACCTGAGGGGCGAGGAGTTCGAGCATCCGCCCGGTTCCGGTGCCGATGTCGACGAGCAGTTGGACGTCACGGTCGGCGATCTCGGAGAGGAGCGCAGCCTCGACGTCTTCGTCGGCGACGTGCATCGGCCGGATGCGATCCCAGTCGGCGGCGATCTCGTCGAAGTAGTGACGGGCGGCGTCTTCGCGCCGGGCTCGGATCTGGTCGATCGCCGCCCGGTCGGCGGCGATGGCCGAGGGGTCGGCGTCGGCGCGGGCGAACAGAGCGTCGATCAAGGCCCGGGTGGGCGGATCGTCGGTGAGACGGAAGTAGGCGCTGGTGCCTTCGGTCGCTCGGGTGACGAGGCCGGCTTCGAGCAGGAGCTTGAGGTGGCGGCTGACCCGCGGCTGGCTCTGGTCGAGCACGCTGCAGAGTTCGCCGACGTTGAGTTCGGTCTCGCGCAGGGCGAGCAGGATCCGAAGTCGCGTCGGTTCACCGGCGGCTCGGAGCTCGGCGAGAAGGTCGTCCATGGCGTCCACCATGCCAGGAGTATCGGCAAGTATCAAGAGATCTTTATATAGAGATACCTCTATGGAGTGCGAAACGGTGTTCGGACGCGCGAAATCCACCCGGCGCAGGGGAGGCCCGGGTGGTGTCGATCCGTCAGGGAAGGACGGTGAGCAGACCTTCGGCGTGGTCCCGGCCGGCGTTTCGGGCCAGGCCGCCGACGGCCATGATGCTGGTGGCGATCACCAGCCATTGACCGATCTCGATCGGGCCGGTGTCGGCCAACTGCTCGGCCGAGGAACTGCCTTGCGCCACCGTGACGCCGAGTACGGCGGCGTCGTCCTCGAGCGTGGTGCGACCGTCCGCAGTGCCGTCGATCGGTTCGGGATCGAGGTACGCGGGCGTTTCCGGCGTCTCGTCGCTCGCCTCGGTGGTGTCCTTGAGTGCATCGGCGGTTCGACCACCGAACGTCTCGGCCGGGTCGATCCCGGTCGCCGTCTCGGCGGCGGTTGGCGTCGAGTCTCCGGATTGTCCGCCGGCCGGATCTTCGACCCGAGCGGTGTTGGAGGACAACGCGAGGATGGCGGTGACGATCGTCGCCATCGCCAAAACGATCACCAGGTTGCTCACCGCTCGTGACATCGCCTGTTCCCTCCGGGTCGCCACCCGATGTCACGCAGAGTAGTGGCTGCACCACCCCTCTGTCACGGGCGGTGGTCAGAAAGGAGACCGACGGTCCTGCGCGCCAGATGGGAACGGAACGGCTTCTCACAGCGTTTCTGGATACGTACAGTCACAGACATCCCCCGCCGAAGGAGGCACTCATGTTGTTCGGCCGTGACAAGCAGACCATGCCGGAGCCCGATCAAGCGCTGCCCGGCCGCCCCGAAGCGCTCCCCGTCCAGCCCGAGCATCTCGTGCTCGGAACCCCGCTCGATGGGCCGGTGCCCGACGGCCACGAGGTCGCCATGTTCGGCCTCGGCTGTTTCTGGGGCGCCGAGCGGTTCTACTGGCAGCTCGAGGGCGTGTACACGACGGCGGTCGGGTACGCCGGCGGCTACACCCCCAACCCCCTCTACGAAGAGGTGTGCAGCGGCAAGACCGGCCACAACGAGGTCGTGCGCGTCGTCTATGACCCCGCGGTCGTCTCCTACGACGACCTGCTCAAGGTGTTCTGGGAGGTCCACGACCCGACCCAGTTCATGCGCCAAGGCAACGACATCGGCACCCAGTACCGCAGCGAGATCTACGTCTACTCCGAGGAGCAGCGCGAGGCCGCCGCGGCCAGCCAGGCCAAGTACCAGGACAAGCTGAGCAGTTCCGGTTTCGGTGAGATCGCCACGACGGTGGTCGACGCGCCGACCTTCTACTTCGCCGAGGAGTACCACCAGCAGTACCTCCACCGGAACCCGATGGGCTACTGCAACCACGGCTTCTGCCAGGTCAGCTACGACTGACCGGCCTCGCTCGAGCCGTCAGCGACGGAGCGCAGCGATGATCGGGGCGAAGGTCTCGGTGTCACGCACGACGTAGTGGGTGATGCCGAGACGGTCCCGTAGACCTTCGATCTTCTCGACGATCTGGTCGACCGAGCCGAGCAGGGCGAACGGACACTCGTCGAGGAGCTCCGGTTCCATGCCCCACCGTTCGGCCACCTCGGCTCGAACCGCGGAGACGTCGTCGGCGACCTCGAGGCGCTGCACGAGGGCTGAGCGCTCGATGGCGTCGATCCGGTCGCCGGCTGCGTCGACCAGCCAGTCGCGTCGTTTGACGAGCTCGGACATGACCATGCCGCTGATGTCGGGGCCGTCGGGCCGGAACGTCAGGCCGGTGTACTGGAAGATGTCGGCGTGGCGAGCGGCGAGGCGAACGACCCGTTGCCCGTTGCCGCCGACGAGGATCGGAAGTCGGGACTGGACCGGCCGGATGCCGAGATCGTCGAGCGCGATGTGGTGGTGCTGACCGTCGAACTCGCAACTGCCGGCGTCGAGCAGGCTGCGGACGACCTGCAACGTCTCGCCGAAGCGGGTCACGCGTTCACCGGGCGGCCGGAGGGTGATCGCCGCGGCGTCGTGCTCGTCTTGGGCGTAGCCGGTGCCGAGCCCGAGCACGGCTCGTCCGCCGCTCAGGCGATCGAGGGTCGCCGCAGAGCGGGCGACCATCACCGGGTGGTGGAACTCGTTGTTGAGGGTCAGGGGCCCGACCCGAAGCGTGGTCGTGGCGTCGGCCGCGAACTGCAGCGGCAGGAACGGGTCGGCCGCGCCGATGTGGTCCGACGACCAGTACTCGTCGAAGCCGGCGGCTTCGGCCGCCTGAGCGTTGGCCCGGATGCCGTCGGGGTCCGCGGACGCCGTCTCTTGGAAACCGAAGCGATACGGGCGGTTCGTCACAGCTCGACCGCGCCGTCGATGCAGGTGACGGCGTCGCCGCCGATCCAGATCTCCTCGTCGGCTTCCTCGACGAAGACCCGGCCGCTCCGGCCGATCGCGGTGCCCTGGATCGCGACGTAGGGCGATGTCAGCGTGCCATTGGCGAGGAGCCACTGCGCGAGCGCGGCGTTGAGACTGCCGGTGACGGGATCCTCAGCGCCGGGGCTGATGCCCATCTTGAACAGCGCCCGCACCTCGATCGCCGCTTCGTGGCCGTTGGGGTGCGCGCCCACCACACCGATCTTGTAGGTCGGCCGGGCGGTCATCTGCGGGTCGAGCGCGAGGACGGCATCGGCATCGGCGAGCTGGACCGCGATCCAGCCGGGTCCGTTGTCGGCCCAGGCGGCGTCGACGATCTCGCCGCGCTCGATGCCGAGCACCGCGCACACGTCGTCGAGGTCGGCGTCATCGACGGGTCCGCTGCGATCGAGCGGGGGAGCGGCGAAGGCGAGACGGTCGGTGTTGCGGAGGGTGATGAGACCGGCGCCGCACTCCTGAACCACGACGCCCTCGTTCTTGGGGGTGCCTCCCGCCTCCAGCCATGCATGGCAGGTGCCGATCGTCGGGTGGCCGGCGAACGGCAGCTCGACGTCGGTGGTGAAGATCCGTACCCGGTAGTCGGCGCCGGGGTCGGTCGGCGGGAGGATGAAGGTCGTCTCGCTGAGGTTCGTCCAATTGGCGAACCGCTGCATTTCCTCGGTGGAGAGACCGTCGCCATCCATCACGACCGCGAGCGGATTGCCGCGGTACGGCACCGCGGTGAACACATCGACCTGCTTGAACGAACGCATGACTGAACCCTACACGCGCAATCAAAAGGTTGCGTTAGGAACGACGAAGCCCCGGGGCGAACCCCGGGGCCGGTCGAACTCGCAGCGAGTGGCTACGTCAGATGCTCTGGGTCGGGAAGCCGGGACCCTCGTGGTCCTTGCCCGACATCGAGGCGTTGAGGCGAGCCTTGCTCATGAGCTCGGCGACGACCGGGCCGAGGTCGCCGGGGTCGTCGGTCTGGGTCGCGACCGGGCCGAGGTGCCAGCCCTCGGCGATGCCGAGCTGGTCGCCGCGGATGTCGAAGCAGCGGCCGGTCACGTTCTGGGCCTCGGGCGAGGCGAGCCAGGTGGTGATGACGGCGATCCAGCGCGGGCTGATCTGCTCCTGCAGGCCCTCGGGGGCGGCGTCGCCACCCATGAGGTCGGCGGTCATGCGAGACCACGCGGTCGGCGCGAGGCAGTTGACGGTCACGCCGTACTTGACGAGCTCCTGGGCGGCGATGACGGAGAACGAGGCGATGCCGGCCTTGGCCGCGCCGTAGTTCGTCTGACCCACGTTGCCGTAGATGCCCGACGGCGACGCGGTGTTGATGATGCGGCCGTAGATGTCGTTGCCGGCCTTGGCCTGCTCACGCCAGTACTTGGCGGCGTGGTGGCTGGGACCGAAGGTGCCCTTGAGGTGCACGGCGATGACGGCATCCCAGTCGTCCTCGCTCATCGAGAACAGCATGCGGTCGCGCAGGATGCCGGCGTTGTTGACGACGATGTTGATGTCGCCGAACGTGTCGACGGCCTGCTGGATCATGGCGCCGGCCTCGTCGAACTTGGCGACGTTGCCGCCGTTGATAACGGCTTCGCCGCCCATCGCCTCGATCTCGGCGACGACTTCCTGCGCGGGGGTGGCGTCGGCACCGGCGCCGCTCGCGTCACCGCCGAGGTCGTTGACGACGACCTTGGCGCCTTCGGACGCCATCATCAGCGCGTGTTCGCGGCCGATGCCGCGGCCTGCGCCGGTGACGAGTGCGACCTTGCCATCGAGAATGCCCATTGCCCCTCCCCGGGGTTGTCGTGCGTGCCCTCTGAGTGAGAGGCGAAGTGAACGATCGTTAGCGTGCCAGGAAACCGGCGGTCCGGCTACTTCGCGGGCAGACCTCTCAGCTGTCAACCGCAGCGGTAATGATGTCTCGGTGCTCGACGTCACCGCTCTGCTCCAGCCTGAACTGACCGAGATCAACCGGCTTCCGGCTCGCCCGCCCCTGGAGCCGTACCCCGACAGCGACGGCGCCCGCACCGGCGAGGGTTCGCCGTGGCGTCGATCGCTCGACGGCGAGTGGCGCTTCCAGCTGGTCGACTCCCCGGCTGACGCTCCGGCACGCTGGATGCAGCCCGCCACCACGGACGGTCGCTGGCGCACGATCGAGGTGCCGGGTTGTTGGACCCGTCAGGACACCGGCGACCTGCCGCACTACACCAACATCGTCATGCCGTGGGCCGACGTCGATGCCCCGTACTCGCCGCCGCAGAACCCGACCGGGCTGCACCGCACCACGTTCCGCGTGCCCGGCGCCTGGCGGGGCCGCGACGTCGTGCTGCACCTCGGCGGCGCCGAGAGCGTGGCGGTCGTGTGGTGCAACGGCGAGTTCGTCGGCATGGGCAAGGACTCGCGGCTGCCGTCGGAGTTCGACCTCACCCCCCACCTGCAGCGGGGCGAGAACCTGCTCGCGGTCATGGTGATCCGCTACTCCGATGCCACCTGGATCGAGGACCAGGACCACTGGTGGCACGCAGGCCTGCATCGATCGGTCCACCTCGAGGCGCGCGGGCGCACCCGCATCGACGACCTCCATGTCGTCGCCGACTTCGACGCCCCGAGCGGGACCGGTCGACTGACCGTCACCGGCCGAGCGCGCGGTGTCACCGGCACCGAGTCGATCCGGGTCTGGCTGGAGAACGAGCGAGGCCGCAAGGTCGGGAAGGTCCTCACCGCCGCAGTGGCCGAACGCGGTCGCGGCTCGCAGTTCGAGGAGACCCTCACCGCCGTCACCTACCCGGGGCCGGTCGCGTCCGTCGAGGCCGAGTACTCGGGCGTCGCGCCGTGGACGGCCGAGACGCCGAACCGGTACCGGGTCGTGACCGAGCTGGTCGACGGCGACGGCGAGGTCCTCGAAGCGCACTCGACCATGACCGGGTTCCGGCGGGTCGAACTCGTGGACCGCCGCCTCCGGATCAACGGCACCGCGGTGAAGATCATCGGCGCCAACCGTCACGACCATCACCCGGTCACCGGCAAGACGGTGACGGTCGACGAGATGCGCGAAGAGCTGGTGCTGATGAAGCAGCACAACCTCAACTCCGTCCGCACGGCGCACTACCCGAACGACCACCGCATCCTCGAGCTCTGCGACGAGCTCGGCCTCTACGTCATCGACGAGGCCAACATGGAGTGCCACGGCCGGGAGATCTCGCTCGCCCACGACCCGCGCTACGAGCAGGCGATCCTCGAGCGCACCCGGCGTCTCGTGCGTCGCGATCGAAACTTCGCCTGCGTGATCGGCTGGTCGCTCGGCAACGAATCGGGCCACGCGCCCGTTCACGACGCGGCGGCCGCCTGGGTGAAGCACACCGACCCGACCCGGTTCGTCCATCACGAGGGCGCCGAGCGCTGGCGCCTCTCCTACGGCGGGGTGAAGGATCACGAACTGCTGCGGGCCCCGACCCGCTCTGAGCGGCTCAGCAACGACGTCGTCACGACGATGTATCCGTCGATCCGCCACGTCGAGATGTGGGCGCAGTGGGCGGAACGGACCGGCCTCGACGATCGTCCGATGCTGATCTGTGAGTTCTCTCACGCAATGGGCAACTCGAACGGCTCGCTCGACGAGTACCTCGATCTGTTCTGGCGAGAGCCGGCGATCACCGGTGGCTACCTGTGGGATTGGCGTGACCAAGGGCTCGCCGAGCACGACGCCGACGGACGCTTCTACTGGGCGTACGGCGGCCACTTCGGCGACGAACCCAACGACGCCAACTTCTGCATCAACGGACTCGTCGGCCCCGACCTCACCCCGCACCCCGTCATGCGGCAGCTCGCCTGGAGTGCCCGCCCGGTCGTCGTCGAACAGGTCGACGGTCGCAAGCTCAGGGTGCGGAACCGGTACGCCTTCAGCGACCTGAGCCACCTCCAGCTGCGGTGGACGCTCGAGACCGACGGCAAGCGGGTCGGCCGCGGGCAGCTCGACGTCGACGTCGCCCCCGGCCGCGAACGCAACGTCACCATCCCGCTCCCGGGCAAGCGCTCCGCCGACGGGGAGACCCATCTCCTCGTCGAGTGGGTGACCCGCAAAGCGAGCGCCTGGGCGCCCAAGGGCCACGTCATCGCCTGGGATCAGTTCGCCATGAACGACGAGCGGATGGCGCCACCGCGACCTCGCCGCACCAAGCCGGTCGAGATCGAACTCACCGACACCGGCATCGACGTGGTCAGCGTGGGCGGCGAACTCGTCGTCGACGGCGACATCACCGCCTCGCTCTGGCGGGCTCCGACCGACAACGACGGCGTGAGCCAGGGCTGGATGGCCGAAGCCAAGGGGGTCCGCATCGACTGGCTCCGCTGGGGGCTCGACCGGCTCGTCGTCGAGACCGATTCGATCGCTCGCCGGCGCCGCGACGGCGCCGACCTCATCACCGTGAAGCGCCGGTTGGTCGGCGCGGACGCGTCTGCCGTTCACCAGACCAAGATCCGTATCGAGAACGGGGTCGCGACCTTCAGCGAGCAGATCGCCGTCCCCGCCGAATGGCACGACCTTCCCCGGGTCGGCGTGCGGTTCGAGGTGCCGGGCGCGCTCGATCAGCTGCGGTGGTTCGGGCTCGGCCCCGACGAGACCTACCCAGACCGCCGCTCGGCCGCGGTGGTCGGCCGATGGTCGACCACGGTCGCCGATCAGTTCCACCCCTACGTCGTGCCCCAGGAACACGCCGCCCACGTCGACACCCGCTGGATGTCGTTGATCGACGACGCCGGCGACGGGGTCACCCTCGCAGGGGAGGGGCCGCTGATCATGACCGCTCGCGCCGACCACGACGCCGCGCTCACCGCCGCATCCACCCTCGCCGGGCTCGACCCGTCGACCACGACCGAGGTGCACATCGACACGGCCGTGCGCGGCCTGGGCACGGCCGCCTGCGGACCCGACGTGCTCGAGCGCTTCGTCGTGCGGCCCGGCCGTCATCGCTTCGGGTGGACCCTCAGCGGAGCTCGTTGATGACGTCGTTGCGCCTCGGCATCGACATGGACGGTGTCATCGCTGACTTCAACGCAGGCTGGACGTGGCGCTACAACCGCGACTTCCCCGGTCGGGCCGGGCGCGAGCTCAGCGCCGCCGACGTGGTCGAGTGGGACGCTCCCGTCGATCTCACTCACTTCGTCGGGATGGACGAGTTCTGGTCCTGGTCCGAGACGTGCGCCGAAGGCCGCAGCCTCTTCCATGGTCTCGAGCCCTACGACGGCGCGCTCGATGCGATGCACGCGTTGCGCGGTGACGGGCACGAGATCGTGATCGTCACGACCAAGCCGACCTTCGCCATCGACGACACCTACGACTGGCTCGACCGCTTCCAGGTGCCGACCACCGAGATCCACATCCTCGACGACAAGACGGGCGCGGCCTGCGACGTCTACCTCGAAGACGCCATGCACAACCTCGAAGCCCTCGCCCGGACCTACCCCGACGCGGCGGTGTATCGCTTCGTTCGCCCGTGGAACGACCCAGTCGAGGGTGCACGCGACGTGGCCGACTGGCCGGCGTTCGTGAACGCTGTGCGAACAACCTGAAACGGAACGGTGTCCACCAAGCAATCCACAGGTAACGCTCGGTAAGGTCCGCGCAACGTGCGGATCCTGGGAGGGACCATGACGAAGAAACTGTGGCGGCTTCTCGCCGTCCTGCTCGCGTTCACGATGATCGCGGCAGCCTGTGGCGACGACGACGATGACGACGCGGCCGACACCGGCGACGACTCGGGAGAGACCGAGGCCGCCGACGACGGCGATGACGACATGGCCGAAGAAGAGGCCGATGACGACATGGCCGACGAAGGTGCCGATGACGACATGGCCGAAGAGGACGACGACATGGCGGAGGAAGATGCCTCCGGCGTGCCCGCCGACTGGCCCGAGAAGATCACCTTCGGCTTCGTGCCCAGCCAGGAGCAGGACACGCTCCAGGACGACATCCAGCCCTTCATCGACGTGCTCGAGGAAGCCCTCGGCATCGACGTCGAAGGCGTGGTCACCACCGACTACACCGGCCTCGTCACCTCGATGGGCACCGACCAGACCGACCTCGGCGCCTTCGGCCCGTTCGGTTACACGCTCGGCAAGGACCAGTTCGGCAACATCGAGCCGCTGATCCAGTCGATCCGCTTCGGCTCGGCCACCTACCACGGCCAGTGGTTCACCAACGACCCGTCGATCTGCCAGGAAGGCACGCTCCAGCCCGGCACCGCCCTCATCAACGACGGCGGCGAGATCGTCCAGGTCGACGCCGTCGAGGCGGTCGCCCTTCAGGTCGGCGTGTTCTTCGGCGACGACGGCAAGCAGTCCGGTGAGACCACCGACGACGGCGATCCGATCAGCGCCGGCAGCTCCTGCATCGGCGATCTCTCGTCGGTCGCTGGCGGCACCATCGCCTTCACCTCGGAGTCGTCGACGTCTGGCTACCTGTTCCCGGCGCTGCAGCTGACGAACCTCGGTATCGACCCGACCTCCGACGTCACCCCGGTCTTCACCGGTGGCCACGACGCGGCCGTCACCGCGGTCTACAACGGCGACGCCACCTTCGGCCTGTCGTTCGACGACGCTCGCCGCACCATCCGCAGCGAGCAGACCGACGTGGGCGAGCAGGTGATCGTGTTCAACATCACCGAGGAGATCCCGAACGACGTCGTGGCGGTCCGCTCGGCGCTGCCCGACTCCCTCAAGGAAGAGATCTACACCGCGATCGAGGAGTTCCTCGCCACCGAAGAGGGCGAGGCGATCTTCGACGAGATCTACGGCTGGACCGACATCCGCCCCGCCGTCGAAGCCGACTTCGACGTCGTCCGTGAAGCCGCTGCCGCCCTCGGCATCAGCGAGCCTCCGGGCTGATCGGCAACCACCACTCGGACTGACGAGCATGGCCACGGTCCGCTTCGGCGGGCCGTGGCCATCGTCGGTCGCTCGACCGATCGGGGGAAGCGTTGATCGAGCTGAAGAACGTGTCCGTCACCTATCGCGGTGGCGTGCAGGCACTGAAGAACGTCGACCTGACCATCGACGACGGTGAGTTCATCGTCGTCGTCGGGCTGTCGGGCGCCGGCAAGTCGACCCTGCTGCGGGTGCTGAACGGGCTCGTCCCGGCGACCGAAGGGTCGGCCAAGGTCGACGGTGTCGAAGTCGTCGGTGCCAACGCGGCGACGTTGCGACAGGTGCGTTCGAAGATCGGGATGATCTTCCAGACGTTCAACCTCGCCGAACGCACGACGGTGCTCAACAACGTCTTGATGGGTCGACTCGCCAACGTCGGCTCGATCCGGTCGACCCTCGGGTTGTGGCCGGCCGCCGACCGCGAGATCGCCATGCAGGCGCTCGAACGGGTCGGCATCGTCGAGAAGGCGTACGTGCGGGCGTCGGATCTGTCCGGTGGCCAGCAACAGCGCGTCGGCATCGCCCGCGCCCTGGCCCAGGAACCGACCTTGATGCTGGCCGACGAGCCGGTGGCGGCCCTCGACCCGGTGACCAGCCGTCAGGTGATGGGCGACCTCAGCCGCATCAACTCCGAACTCGGCATCACCACCCTCATCAACCTGCACTTCCTCGATCTCGCCCAGCAGTACGGCCAGCGCCTGATCGGCCTGCGAGCGGGCGAACTCGTCTTCGACGGACACATCGACGACGTCGACGACGACACCTTCCGAGAGATCTACGGCCGTTCGATCACCGCCGGCGACGTGCTGGCCGACACCGACACGTGACCGCGGTCGAGCCCACCGACGGCACCACCGAGCGGCCGCGCAAGCCGCGCCCGAAGCTGCGCTCGTACCTGATCGCGGTCGCGTTCGTCGGCTTCACGATCTATGCGGGTCGTCAGGTCGGTTTCCGGTTGTCGTCGTTCTGGGAGATCTGGACGAACCCGCTCTGGGAGCTCTTCTGGCCGATCCCGTGGGAGTGGGTGTTCGATCGCCAGAACGTCATCGACCCGCTGATCGAGACGTTCCAGATCGCGATCGTCGCCTCGGTCATCGGCTGTGGCCTGTCGCTTCCCGTCGCGTTCGCGATGAGTCGCCTCACCACACCCAACGCACCGACCTACTGGGTCAGCCGGATCCTGATGAGCGTCGTGCGCGCCGTGCCCGACCTGTTCTGGGCCAAGACGCTGGTCGCCGCCATCGGCATCGGCGCGTTCGCGGGTACGTGGGCGCTGTCGATCTTTTCGCTCGCGGTGATGGTGAAGCTCTTCAGCGAGACGGTCGACGGCGCTGACCCTCGGCCACTGGAGGCGGCGCGGGCGGCCGGGGCTCGCCACGTCCCGGCGGTGCGCACCGGCGTGCTCCCGACGGTGCTGCCCAGCTATGTGGCGTACGCCCTCTACACGTTCGAGCTCAACATCCGAGCCTCGGTGGTGCTCGGCATCGTCGGTGCCGGTGGCATCGGCCGGGTGATCGAAGCGCAACGGCAGTTCTTCCGCTTCGACCGCATCCTCGGGATCCTCATCATCGTGTTCGTGGTGGTCGTGGTGATCGAACAGATCAGCGTGGCTCTCCGCCGGAGGTTGGTCTGATGACCGCCACCCTGCCGCCCGAGACCGACACGCCCGACGACGGGCAGCGTCCCGAGCCGCCGACCGCGGCCCGCAACCGACGTTGGGCCCTCGCGGTCCTGATCGCGATCTTCTTCGCCTGGGGGGTCTCGGGCCTCGACGTCTCGATCGAACGGCTACGCTCGGCGCCCGGCGATGCGTGGGACATCGTCAGCCAGATGTGGCCGCCCGACTTCGCGACGGTCATCGATCGCGGCGTCATCGGCAAGATCTTCGAGTCGGTCTACGTCGCTTGGGTCGGCACGCTCATCGGTGCCGCGATCTCGCTCCCGCTGGCGTTCCTCGCGTCCAACAACGTCACGCCCGCCTTCATCCGCATCCCGGTGCAGCAGCTGTTCAACGTGATCCGCGCGGTGCCTGAGCTGATCATCGCGATGGTGCTCTTGAGCGTCGTGCCGCTCGGCCCGTGGGCCGGCACCCTCGCCCTCGGATTCAACTCGGTCGGCACCCTCGGCAAGCTCTCGTCCGAAGAGATCGAGAACGCCAACCGCGGCCCGATCGAGGCGGTCGAGGCGTGTGGCGGCCGCTGGGTGAGTTCGGTGCGGTGGGGTCTGCTGCCGCAGGTCATGCCGGTGATCGCCAGCTACTGGCTCTTCCGCTTCGAGATCAATGTCCGAGCGTCGGCCGTGCTCGGCCTGATCGGTGCCGGTGGCGTCGGTTCCGAACTCGTGAGCCAGCTCAACTTCCGGAACTTCCCCGAGGTGGGTGCGGTGCTCATCATGACGATCGCCGTCGTCGTCTTCATCGACACGGTTTCGTCGTCGGTGCGCCGGCGGATCATCCAGGGCAGCGCCCCCGATCAGGGCTCGCGCACCATCGAGCTGCTGAAGGATCTCAGCGGCCGCTGGCGCTGATTCCGGAGGCGATTCCAGAAATCGGCGATTCCCACTACGCGTTTCGGGCCCCTCGTGACTTGAGGTAGCACGTGGGAGCGATGGTGGATGGTTTCGAAGACTGGTACCGAACGGTGCATCCGAGGTTGGTCACGTCGATGGCGGCGGTCTTCGGCGATCCCGACCTCGCTCGCGAGATCGCCGATGAAGCCATCGTGCGGGCCTACGAGCGGTGGGATCGAGTCGGGGCCATGGCCAACCCGGCCGGCTGGGTGTACCGCGTCGCGATCAACGTCGGTCGCCGCCGCCATCGCCGTCGATCGCTCGAAACCCGGCTCCTCCGGCGGGAGCGCATCCCGTTGGTTCCGGGACCGACCGAGGATCTTCGTCTCCTCGTCGCCGACCTGCCGCCCCGGCAACAGCTCGCGGTCGTCCTTCGCCATGTCGGCCAGCTCAGCGAACCCGAGATCGGCGAGGCGATGGGCGTCACCCGCGGCACCGTCTCCGCGACGCTTCGAGCGGCGCACCGGACGTTGCGAGAGCACCTCGGCGAGCCGCCGCTCTACGAAGGGGGTGCGTGATGTCTGATGCTCACGGCCTGCCCGACCTCGACCGGGCGGCCGCGGCCGCGGTCGATCAGCCGGTAGCGGGACCGCCGGCGCTCGCCGACGTGAGTTAATTTCGGTTGCTACACCACCAACAGAATTTAGCGAACCTAACGGAGC
>CAZEML010000094.1:0-15646 GCA_964513285.1 uncultured Candidatus Nemicrothrix sp. | reverse complement strand
TGGCCGCCATCGGCATGCTCGCCACGACCGGTGTCGTCGTCTCCGTCGACGCCTACGGCCCGATCGCCGACAACGCCGGTGGCATCGCCGAGATGGCCGAGCTCGACCCGTCGGTCCGTGAGGTCACCGACGCCCTCGACTCGCTCGGCAACACCACCGCCGCCGTGGCCAAGGGCTTCGCCGTCGGTTCGGCCGCGCTCACCGCGCTCGCGCTGTTCAAGAGCTTCGAGCTCGCCGTCGCCCAGGAAGGCGGCGCGCTGAGCCTCAACGTCGGCGACGTCGACGTGTTCATCGGCCTCTTCATCGGTGCTGGCCTGCCCTTCCTCTTCGCCGCCCTCACGATCGACGCGGTCGGTCGTGCGGCCACGGCGATGATCGAAGAGGTTCGTCGCCAGTTCCGCGAGATCCCCGGCCTGCGCGAGGGCAAGGAGGGCGTCGTGCCCGACTCCGCCCGTTGCGTGGCGATCAGCACCGACGCCTCCCTGAAGGAGATGGTGGTCCCGGGTGCGCTCGCGGTGGTCGTGCCGCTCGTCGTCGGCTTCATCGACGTCGACGCCCTCGGCGGTCTGCTCGCCGGCGCTCTCGTCACCGGCTTCGCCCTCGCCATCTTCATGGCGAACGCGGGCGGTGCCTGGGACAACGCCAAGAAGTACATCGAGGCCGGCAACCACGGTGGCAAGGGCTCTGACCCGCACAAGGCCGCCGTCGTCGGCGACACCGTCGGTGACCCGTTCAAGGACACCTCCGGCCCGGCGATGAACATCCTGCTGAAGGTGATGACGATCGTCTCGCTGGTGTTCGCCAGCGCCTTCGTCTGATCCAGACCCGAATCGTGAGACGAGGGGGACCCGACCGGGTCCCCCTCGTTCGCTTTTCACCCGCCCACCATGACCTCTTCCGACGACCGCCGAGACACCATGCGCCGGCTCCTCCGTCGCCGCCGCGCCGAGCTGCCCGAGGCCGATCAGGCCGCGGCCGCCATGGCGGTCCTCGCCCGCCTGGCGCGCCTCGACGTCCTCCTCGACGCCCGCACGGTCGCCGGCTATCGAGCGATCCGAGGCGAGGTCGACATCGACGCCGTCCTCGGGCTGCTGCTCGACCGGGGCGTGCGCGTGACGGTTCCTCGGGTCGAGGGGGCCGACATGGCCTTCGTCTCGTGGACTCCCGACACCGACACCGTCGCCGGGTCGTTCGGTATCGCCGAGCCCGTCGGCGGTGACCCCGTCGCGTTCGAAGACCACGACGCCGTGCTGGTGCCCCTCGTCGCCTTCGATCGAGCCGGGAACCGCCTGGGGCAGGGAGGCGGGTTCTACGACCGGGCGATCGGCACCGCGGAGCGGCGACCGGTCCTGATCGGCGTCGCCCACGCGTTCCAGGAGGTCGAGACGGTGCCGGTCGAGGCCTGGGACCAGTCGCTCGATCTGGTCGTCACCGAGGAGGGACTCCATGCGTTCTGAGGTGGCGAGGGCGGCAGAGACCCACATGGGTCCCCACACGAGGTAGAACTGTCCCGTGCACGTAGTCGTAGTGGGAGCCGGCGAGGTCGGCTCGTACGTCGCCGATCGACTCAGCCGTGAAGGTCACGACGTCGCCATCATCGACATCGACGCGGCCAAACTCCGGCGGCTCGACGATTCCCTCGACGTGTTGACCGTCGTCGGGAGCGGCACCCACCCGGAGATCCTCACCAAGGCCGGTGTCGAACACTCCGAGCTCCTCGTCGCGGTGACCGCGGACGACGAGGCCAACATCGTGTCGTCGATGCTCGCCAAGTCGCTGGGTGTGCCCCAGACCATCGTGCGGATCGAGGCGGCGGGATTGCGCGGCAAGAAGGCCGCGGCGGTTCGCGAGGCCTCCGGTGCCGACCTGTTCATCGATCCCGACGCCGAGACGGCCCAGGAGGTCCTCGAGCTGCTCGACTTCCCCGGCGCCGACGAGGTCGCCCACATGGTCGGCGGCGAGGTCGTGGTGATCGGCGCCACGCTGCCGCCCGACGCACCCCTCGTCGACAAGACGCTCGGCGACATCGCCGAGGAGTTCGAGCCGGAGTGGGACTTCATGGTCGCGTCGATCGGCCGCGGCGACGAGACGATCATTCCGCGCCGCAACCACCGACTCGAAGCGGGCGACCATGTCCGCATCGTCGCGAAGCGGGCCGCCCGCCGGCTCGTGATCGAACTGCTCGGCCTCGACAGCCGAGCCCCGAAGCGGGTCATGCTGCTCGGCGGCGGACGCACCGCGGAGATGCTGGCCAAGAGCCTGTCGAGCCGGGGTGTCCAGGTCGTCGTCGTCGAGCGCAACCCGGTGCGAGCGCGCGAACTGGCCGAGCGGCTGGAGAACTCGCTCGTCCTCGAAGGCGACATCACCGACGACGACCTGCTCCACGAGGCCGACATCGGCCGCTATGAGATGGTCGTCGCCCTCACCGGTGAGGATGACGCCAACATCCTCGCCTGCCTCTTCGCCAAGGGCGCCGGTACCAACGAGACGATCGCGGTGCTGCATCGCCTGGCGTTGCTCAAGCTGTTGAGCGGCGCCGGTGTCGACGTCGCCCTCTCGCCCCGCACCGCCACGGCCAACGGCGTGCTGCGCTTCGTGCGCGGCGGCGTCGCTGCGGTCGCCACCTTCCTCCACGGTGAAGCCGAAGTTCTCGAGCTGGAGGTCGCCCACAACAGCCCGGCCGACGGGTCGCTCGTCAGCGAACTCGACCTCCCCAAGGACGCCCTCATCGCGGCCTTCGTGCGAGATGGCAACGCCCAGATCGGTCGAGGCAAGAGCCGGCTGCGGGCTCGGGATCACGTGGTCGTCGTCGCCATGCCGAGCTCGGTCGACGGGGTGCACAAGGTCCTGGGGTGAGCCGGCCCCTCGCTGACCCGGACCGCCCGTTCGGGCGCGGTCAGCGCGACTCCTACAGTCGCCTGGCGATCGGCGACGGGCTGAGCGCGCTCACGGTGGTGACGATCGCGGCGGCGCTCCTGGGTATCGCCGACGACCTGTCCGACTCGCTGATCCTGCTCGCCGTGGCGACCGTGACCGGCTCGATCGGGATCGGGATCCGGCGTACGTTCCGGCGGCGCAGCCGTCCCCCCGCCGCTCGAGTCATCAGCGGGCTTGCTTCGACCTGGGCGGTCCTGGTGCTCACCGGCACCGTCGTCTATCTGCTCACCGGCACGGCCGAGACCCTGGACGAGGCGCTCTTCGAGGCGGCGGCGGGGTTCAGCACGGTCGCGGCGACCTCCCTCGACCCCGAGACGCTCTCGGCCCCCATCAGCTACTTCCGGGCCGGTACCCAGTTCGTCGGCGGCCTGGTCGGATTGCTCGCCGGCGTCGTGGCCCTCCCGCGCACGATGAAGGGCAACGTGCAGATCCCGAAGGGAGAGGGGCGACGTGCCGACCGGCTCGCACCCGACCCGATCACCGGCCGACGGCGCGTCATCGCCCTCTACGCCAGCCTCACGACGATCTGCGGGCTCGGCTACCTCGCGACGGGGATGGGGGCGCGCAGCAGCGTGATCCACGCCTTGACGACCCTGTCGACCGGCGGATTCTCCGACCAGGCGGACTCGTTCGCGAGCGCACCCGGGGGCGCGCGGGTCGTCGCGACGATCTTCATGGTGATCGCCGGCACGAGCTACTTCGTGCTCTTCTGGCTCCTTCGCGGCAACGTCGGCCGGTTCAGCCGAAGCCCCGAGCTGCGGATCTATGTGCTGATCCTCGTGTCGGTGACGGCGCTGCTGGCGATCGACGTCGACGGGCTCTCCGTCGGCGACGCCGCGTTTACCGCGGCGAGTGCCTCGAGCACGACCGGGTTCGCCGTGACCGACTGGACGGTCTTCCCCTCGGCCGGGCTGAGTCTGTTGCTCGTCGCGGTCGCGACCGGCGCGATGGGGGCGTCGGCCGGAAGCGGTCTCCGTGTGATCCGGGCGTGGTTGCTCGTGCTCTTCGCCGCCCGCGAGATCCGCCGCCAGCTCGACCCCAACTCGGTCACGCTCGTTCGCCACGGTCAGCGCACCCTCGGCGATCAGGAACTCGATTCACTGACCGGCTACCAGATCGCGCACTTCGGCTTGTGTGGGATCGGCGCCTTTCTCCTGGCCCTGACCGGCGACGACCTCGTCGACGCGCTCTGGACCGCGATCTCGGTGGTCTCGACCTCGGGGCCGTCGCCGACGATGGGGCCCTTCGGCGACGCCGACCAGCTCGGGCGCGTCGGTCAGCTCGTCATGATCCCCGGCATGCTCGCGGGGCGGTTGACGATCCTGCCACTGCTGCTCGCCGTGTCGTCGGCCCTCCAGGCCTACCGATGGTCCACTCGCGAAGCCCGCCGACTCGTGCGAGCCCGCCGATGACCGCCTTCCGTTCGGCCAAGGTCCGCAAGTCGACCGAGTTGCATGCGGTCCATCGGCGGATCCGATCGACGACCCTCCACGTCATGGGGATCGCCGTCGCGTCGATCTCGCTCGGCATGTTCGTCGGGGCGCTGGTCGAGTGGGGTTCGACCAACCGCGACACCGACGCACTGTTCCTCAGCGGCGTGATCGCCCTGCTGCTCGGCTCGCTGCTCTGGTTCCTCACCGAGCCGGGCGACGTGCGAGCCCGCGACGTCTTCTCCGCCGTGGGCTGGACGTGGCTGATGGTGACCGTCGTCGGCGCGCTGCCCTACCTCCTCGGCGACACCTTCGACGTGCCCGGCATCGACCGTTCCGGCCAGATCGTCAACGCGATCTTCGAGTCGGCGTCCGGCTTCAGTTGCACTGGATCGACGGCCCTCACCGACTTCGACCATCCGGGCCGGGGCACGATGATGTACCGCCAGATCACCCAGTGGTACGGCGGGATGGGCGTCGTGGTGTTGGCGGTCGCGGTTCTGCCGTTCCTCGGCGTCGGTGGCCTCGACCTGATGGTCGCGGAGGCGCCCGGCGAAGGCGGTGACCGCCTCACCCCCCGCGTGTCCGAGACCGCGAAGCGGCTCTGGGCGACCTATGTGGTGTTCACCATCGGGGTCGCGGTCGCTCTGATCGCGATCCCCGGTCCGTCGCTCTACGACGGTGTGGCGCACGCACTCACGACGTCGTCGACCGGCGGGTTCTCCCCGCGCAGCGACTCGATCGGCTCCTTCGACAGCGTCGCCGTCGAGATCGCGATCATCGTCGGCATGGTCATCGGCGGGACCAACTTCGCGCTCCACTGGCGGGCCGTGCGAGGAGAGGCGGGCGCCTACCGGCGCGACAGCGAGTTCCGGATGTACGTGTCGATGCTGGCGCTGCTCTCGGTGGCGGTGGTCGGGTTGCTCTGGCTCGACGGTGGCTTCGACCTGTCGACCGCACTGCGGGCCGGTGTGTTCAACGTCGTCGCACTCGGTACCAGCACCGGCTTCGCCAACGCGCAGGGTTCGGGAAGTGCCGGCGACTTCGTCGTCTGGGTCCCGGCGGCGCAGATGATCCTGCTCGGCCTGTTCGTCGTCGGTGCGAGCACCGGCTCGACCTCCGGGGGCATCAAGGTGCTGCGTGTGCAGGTGCTCTTGTCGCACAGCCTCCGGTCGATCCGCCGCTCCCAGTACCCCCACGCGGTGATGCCGGTGAAGCACGGCCGTACCGCCGTGCGCGAGGACATCGTCAGTCGCATGGCGGGCTTCTTCCTCGTCTATCTCCTCCTCGTGTTGACCGGCGTGATTGTCCTCACGGCACTCGACGGAGGCTTCCTCGAATCGATCGGCGCGGTCGTCGGGGCCCTCGGCAACATGGGTCCGGCGCTGGGCGAGGCCGGGCCGACGGCGAACTTCACCGAGGCGTTCAGCGAACCCGCCCGGCTGGTGTTGTCGCTGTACATGCTGATCGGTCGGCTCGAGATCTTCCCGATCCTGTTGATGTTCGCGGCGCCCCTGCGGGCCGCACGCGATCGCCTGGGCTGAGCCCTCAGGCTCGGAAGATCGCCTCGAGGGCACCCGCGAACAAGGCCGGATCCGCGCTGCCGCACATCTCGCGGGCCGAGTGCATGCCGAGCTGGGCGATGCCCACGTCGACGACGTCGATCCCGAGTTCGCCGGCGGTCGCGGGACCGATCGTCGAGCCACAGGCCAGGTCGGTGCGCGTCACGAAGTGCTGCACCGGGATGTCGGCGTTGCGGCAGGCGTACTCGACGATCGCCTGCCCCGCGGCGTTGGTCGCGTAACGCTGATTGGCGTTGATCTTGATGACCGGACCGCCGTTGAGCGAGATCTGATGCTCGGGTTCGTGCCGTTCGGGGTAGTTCGGGTGCGTGGCGTGGGCGCCGTCGGCGCTGATGACGATGCTGCGAGCGGCCGACACCAGCCTGGCTTCGTGATCGGCACCGAAGCCGGCGGCGATGCGCTCGATCTGATGGCGGAGGAACGGCGACGCAGCGCCGGTGGTGCTCACACTGCCGACCTCCTCGTGATCGAACAGCGCGATCATCGGGACCGTCTCGCCCGGCGCGTCGGCAACCGCGAGCAGCGCCGACAGGGCGGTGAAACACGACAGCTGATTGTCGAGCCGAGCCGACGCCAAGAACTCCTCGTCGAGACCGGCGAGCGTCGCCGGGGCGATGTCGTGGAACATCGCGTCCCAGGCCATCACCGCCTCGGGCTCGACGCCGACCTGCTCGGCCAGATAGGCCCGGAAGTCCGATGCCGCCCCCAAGCCCCACACCGGCACCATGTGACGCTGAGGGTTAAGGACCAGCCCCTTGTCGTTCACGCCGCGATCGAGGTGGATGGCGAGCTGAGGCACCCGGGCGAGTGGACGCTCATCGCGGAAGGTCCGCATCTCGAACGCGTCCGCGCCCGCGACCGAGACCCGTCCGGCGATACCAAGGTCGCGATCGAGCCACGAGTTCAACAAGACGCCGCCGTAGATCTCCACCCCCAGCTGACCGAACCCGGCCGAGCCGGTGTCGGGGCGCGGTTTGAGCCTCAGGTTGGGGCTGTCGGTGTGGGCGCCGACGATGCGCAGTCCCGAGTCGGCGTCGTGCTCATCACTGACGACCCAGGCCACCAGGCCGCCGCCCTTCGCGTGGTACCAGCGGCCAACCGGCCCCGACGCGGGGTCGTAGGGGACGAAGCCGGCTGCCTCGAGCCGCTCCCGAGCTCGGGTCACTGCGTGGTACGGGGTGGGGGAGGCATCGATGTCCTCACCGATCGCCCGGGTGAAAGCCAGATCCGCGTCGCGCATGGGCCCATCTTGGCCGCAACCGAAACCGAGTTGGCCCATGTCACCCGTCACGGGTAGATTTCCACAACTGGAAGCAGGGCCAACGATGTCCCAGCTCCGACGTCAACGGGCGTTCGCGCCCGCCGTACCGGAGGACATCGCATGCCATCAGCTCATCGATCCAACCGCGACCTGCCCGCTGCGCAGGGGCTCTACGACCCCGCCAACGAGCACGACAGCTGCGGCCTGAACTTCGTCTGTGACCTGCACGGTCGCCAGAGCCACGAGATCGTCGCCAAGGCGATCGGGGCCCTGTGCAACCTCGAACACCGCGGCGCACGCGGCGCCGACATCAACACCGGCGATGGTGCCGGGATCTTGATCCAGGTCCCGGATCGCTTCTTCCGTGACGTCGTGGCCTTCGAGCTCCCCGAAGCGGGGGCCTACGCGACCGGTATGGCCTTCCTGCCCCAGGACCCCGCCACCGCCGATGCCGCGGCGAAGCAGGTGGAGCAGATCCTCGCCGAAGAGGGCCTCAGCGTCCTCGGCTGGCGCGAGGTGCCGATCGACGAGTCGATTCTCGGCACGGCCTCGCTGATGACGATGCCGATCTTCCGGCAGGTGTTCGTCTCGGCCGACGATGCCAGCACCGGCATCGACCTCGACCGCAAGGCGTTCATCGCCCGCAAGCGCATCGAGCGCGAGATCTCCGTCGATGCCGCCGGCCCCGACGAGATCAACGAGGCGATGGGCGGCGTGTCCGAAGCCCACGACGGCGTGTACATGCCGTCGCTCAGCGCCCGGACCTTCGTCTACAAGGGCATGCTCACCACCCCGCAGGTGGCGGCGTTCTACCCCGACCTCGTCGACGAGCGCGTCGAGAGCGCGATGGCGCTCGTGCACTCCCGATTCTCCACCAACACGTTCCCGTCGTGGCCGCTCGCCCACCCGTACCGGATCGTGGCCCACAACGGTGAGATCAACACGATCCAGGGCAACCGGAACTGGATGCGGGCCCGCGAGGCACTGCTCGACTCGCCCCACCTTTCGGGTCTCGAGCGGGCGTTCCCGATCTGCACGCCCGGGGCGAGCGACACCGCGGGCTTCGACGAGGCGCTCGAACTCCTCAGCCTCGGCGGGTACTCGCTCGCGGAGGCCGTGCTGATGATGATCCCCGAGCCGTGGGAGCACCACGCCGAGATGGACGCGGGCCGCAAGGCCTTCTACCAGTACAACGCGACGCGGATGGAGCCGTGGGACGGCCCCGCGTCGATCGCCTTCACCGACGGCACGGTCATGGGCGCCGTGCTCGACCGCAACGGGCTGCGGCCCAGCCGGTACTGGGTCACACGCGATGGACTCGTCGTCATGGCGTCCGAGGTCGGCGTAGTCGACCTGCCCCAGGACACGATCGTCGAGAAGGGGCGGCTCCAGCCGGGCCGGATGTTCCTGATCGACACGACGCAGGGTCGCATCATCCGCGACCACGAGATCAAGCAGCAGATCGCGAGCGCTCGGCCGTACGCCGACTGGATCGAGTCCCAGCTGGTCACCCTCGCCGATCTCCCGGCGGGGGCGACGCGATCGAGCGGTGAGTCGTCAGTCACCCAACTCCAGCAGGAGTTCGGCTACACGATCGAGGAGAAGAAGCTCCTCATCTCGCCGATGGCACGCGACGGCAAGGAAGCGATCGGTTCGATGGGTACCGACACCCCGATCGCGGTGTTGTCCGACCGGACCCGGCATCTCGCCGACTACTTCCAGCAGCTCTTCGCTCAGGTGACCAACCCGCCGCTCGACGCGATCCGCGAGGAGATCATCACCTCGCTGTTCGCCCGGGTCGGTCCCGAAGGCAACCTGTTCGACCCCGTCCCGGCGTCGTGCCGGACGATCCACCTCGACAATCCCGTCATCACCGACGACGAGCTCGCCCGCGTCGTGGCGCTCGACGGCAGCGAGGGCCCCGACGGCTTCCGCACCGCGGTGCTGAACGCCCGGTTCGACGTGAACGGTGGGGGCGACGCGCTCGCCGCCGGCGTCGAACGACTCCGCGCCGACGCCGACCAGGCGATCGCCGACGGCGCGACCGTCCTCGTGATCTCGGACCGGGGGAGCGGCCTCGACGACAGCCCGATCCCGTCGCTGCTCGCCTGCAGCGCCGTGCACCATCACCTGGTCCGCAACAAGACCCGCACCCAGGTCGGCCTGGTCATCGAGGCCGGCGACGTTCGCGAAGTCCATCACATCGGCACGCTGCTCGGGTACGGCGCCAACGCGATCAACCCCTACCTCGCCTTCGCCACCATCGACGAGATGATCGCCAACGGCGAGTTCGACCTCGGCGACCTCGATCCGGCCCAGGCCCACCGCAACTACATCAAGGCAGCGGGGCTCGGCATCCTCAAGATCATGTCGAAGATGGGGATCTCGACGGTCGCCAGCTACACGGGTGCCCAGATCTTCGAGGCGATCGGCCTGTCGACCGAGGTCGTCGAGGAGTACTTCACCGGCACGGTGAGCCGTCTCGGCGGGGTCGGTCTCGACGTCATCGCCCAAGCGGTCAAGGAGCGTCAGGAGCGGGCCTTCCCCGACAACCCCACCGAGCGCGCCCATCGCACGCTCGAGGTCGGGGGTCAGTACCAGTGGCGCCGCGAGGGCGAGTACCACCTGTTCAACCCGGACACGGTGTTCAAGCTGCAGCACGCCACCCGCGAAGGCCGCTACGACATCTTCAAGGAGTACACCGGCCTCGTCGACGACCAGTCGAAGCGGCTCGGCACCCTGCGCGGCCTCTTCAAGTTCCGATTCGGCGAGCGAACCCCGATCTCGATCGACGAGGTCGAGCCGGCCGCGAACATCTTGATGCGCTTCTCGACGGGTGCGATGAGCTGGGGGTCGATCTCCGCCGAGGCCCACGAGACGCTCGCGATCGCGATGAACCGGCTCGGCGCCAAGTCCAACACCGGCGAGGGCGGTGAGGACGCCGAACGCTTCACCCCCGACGAGAACGGCGACCTGCGCCGCTCGGCGATCAAGCAGGCGGCCTCCGGCCGCTTCGGGGTGACCAGCGAGTACCTCGTCAACGCCGACGACATCCAGATCAAGATGGCCCAGGGCGCCAAGCCCGGCGAGGGCGGCCAGCTGCCCGGCCACAAGGTGTACCCGTGGATCGCCAAGACCCGGCACTCCACGCCGGGCGTGGGCCTCATCAGCCCACCGCCGCATCACGACATCTACTCGATCGAGGATCTCGCCCAGCTGATCCACGACCTCAAGAACGCCAACCCCAAGGCCCGCATCCACGTGAAGCTGGTCGCGGAGGTCGGCGTCGGTACGGTCGCCGCCGGTGTCTCGAAGGCGCACGCGGACGTCGTGCTCATCTCCGGGCACGACGGTGGCACCGGGGCGTCGCCGCAGACCTCGATCAAGCACGCGGGCGCGCCGTGGGAGCTCGGCCTGGCCGAGACCCAGCAGACCCTCCTGCTGAACGACCTGCGCGACCGTATCGTCGTCCAGACCGACGGCCAGCTCAAGACCGGCCGCGACGTCATGATCGCAGCCCTGCTCGGCGCCGAAGAGTTCGGCTTCGCCACCGCACCGCTCGTGGTGATGGGCTGCATCATGATGCGGGTCTGTCATCTCGACACCTGCCCGGCTGGCGTGGCGACCCAGAAGCCCGACCTCAGGGCCAAGTTCTCCGGCGAACCGGAGTTCGTCGAGAACTTCTTCGAGTTCATCGCCGAGGAGGTCCGCGAACTGCTGGCCGAGCTCGGCTTCCGGACCCTCGACGAAGCCATCGGCCAGGTCGAGATGCTCGACACCACCGAAGCGGTCGAGCACTGGAAGGCCGACGGCCTCGACCTCTCGCCGATCCTGCACCTGCCCGAGATCGCCCGCGAGGCGCGGCGCCATCAGTGGAAGGACCAGGATCACGGTCTCGAGCTCGCGCTCGACCAGACCTTGATCCAGCTGGCCGAAGGCGCGATCGCCGACGGTCGCCCGGTGACGATCGACACCCCGATCCGCAACGTCAACCGCACCGTCGGCACGCTGCTCGGCTTCGAGGTCACCCGGGCCTACGGCGGCGAGGGCCTGCCCGACGACACGATCGTCGTCAACCTCACCGGCTCGGCCGGCAACAGCCTCGGTGCGTTCGTCCCGCGCGGCATCACGCTGCGGCTGCAGGGCGACGCCAACGACTATGTCGGCAAGGGGCTGTCGGGTGGTCGCATCATCGTCCGCCCGCCCGAGGAGGCGACCTTCGTCGCTGAGGACAACGTCATCGCCGGCAACGTCATCGGCTACGGCGCGACCGGGGGCGAGCTGTTCTTGCGGGGTGTCGTCGGCGAGCGGTTCTGCGTCCGCAACTCCGGCGCCGTCGCGGTGGTCGAGGGCGTCGGCGATCATGCATGTGAGTACATGACGGGCGGCCGCGCCGTGATCCTCGGCCCGGTCGGCCGAAACGTCGCCGCAGGCATGTCCGGCGGCATCGCGTTCATCTACGACCCCGACGGGTTGCTGCCGGGCCGAACCAACCACGAGATGGTCTCGCTCGAGGCGCCCGACGCTGACGACGCCGAGTGGTTGCGCGAGCGGGTCGAGATGCACGGTCGAGAGACCGGCAGTGCGGTCGCGGAGCGGCTGCTCGCCGACTGGGACACGGCGCTGGCGTCGTTCGTCAAGGTCATGCCGACCGACTTCAAGCGAGTCCTCGAGGCCGCCGCGGCGGCGCGAGCCGAGGGCCGAGACGAGACCGAAGCGGTCATGGCCGCGGCCCGGTCCTGAGCCCGGTTAGCCGAGCGAAGAGAGAGTGAGGAACCACCATGGCTGATCCACGAGGCTTTCTGAAGCACGACCGGGAGCTCCCGGCCCACCGTCCCGTTCCCGTCCGGCTCAAGGACTGGAAGGAGGTCTATGAAGACTTCCCGGAGGACAAGCTGCGAACCCAGGCGAGCCGCTGCATGGACTGCGGCATCCCGTTCTGCAACAACGGCTGCCCACTCGGCAACATCATTCCCGACTGGAACGACCTCACCTACCGAGGGTTGTGGCGCGACGCGATCGATCGCCTCCACGCCACCAACAACTTCCCGGAGTTCACCGGTCGTCTCTGTCCCGCGCCCTGTGAGTCGGCGTGCGTTCTCGGGATCCACGAGCCGCCGGTGACCATCAAGCGCATCGAGGTCGAGATCATCGATCGCGCCTTCGCCGAAGGTTGGGTGGTCCCGGTCCCGGCCGCGGCGAAGACCGGCAAGAAGGTCGCGGTCGTCGGTTCCGGGCCGGCCGGCCTCGCCGCCGCCCAGCAGCTCACCCGGGCGGGCCACGACGTCGTGGTCTACGAGCGGGCCGATCGCATCGGCGGCCTCCTGCGCTACGGCATCCCCGAGTTCAAGATGGAGAAGCGCCATCTCGACCGTCGGCTCGAGCAGATGGAGGCCGAGGGCACCGAGTTCCGGACCAACGTGAACGTCGGTGTCGACGTCACCGCCGATGAACTCCGGGCCGAGTACGACGCCGTCGTCTTGTGCTGTGGCGCGACCCAGGCACGTGACCTCCCCATCGAGGGACGCGAGTTCAAGGGCATTCATCAGGCGATGGAGTTCCTGCCGTGGGCCAACAAGGTCCAGGAGGGCGACCTCGATGAGTCGCCGGTCCACGCTGGCGACAAGGACGTCATCATCATCGGCGGCGGCGACACCGGGGCCGACTGCCTCGGCACGTCGCACCGACACGGTGCCCGCTCGATCCACCAGTTCGAGATCATGCCCCGACCCCCCGAGGAGCGCCCCGACGCGAACCCGTGGCCGACCTACCCGATGGTCTACAAGGTCACCTCTGCCCATGAAGAGGGCGGCGAGCGGGAGTACGCCATCAACACCGTGCGCTTCGTCGGCGACGACGACGGCAACCTCACCGGGCTCGACACGGTTCGGGTCGAGCAGGTGTTCGAGGACGGCCGCATGAGCTTCCAGCCCGTCGAGGGGAGTGAGCAGCACTTCCCGGCTCAGATGGTGTTCCTCGCCATGGGCTTCACCGGGCCCGAGCAGAACGCACTCGTCGAGCAGTTCGGGGTCGATCTCACCGAGCGCGGCAACGTCGCTCGCGACGATGCGTGGGCCACCAACGTCGACGGGGTGTTCGTCGCCGGCGACATGGGTCGTGGCCAGAGCCTCATCGTGTGGGCCATCGCCGAGGGCCGCAGCGCCGCTGCGGCGGTCGACGAGTACCTCATGGAGTCGACCGACCTTCCTGCGCCGATCGTTCCGACCGCCGCCCCGCAACGCTGATCCTTCCGGCCCTCGGCCGCCATTCGATCCGACCACGCTCCGTGGACGGAATCGTCATCTTGCCCTCAAGTCCCCGCTCCGGTGTCCGACGTGACTCGTAGGCGTCCGTTCCGACGCTGCTTTCCGTCCAGGACGAGGGTTCATGCTCAAGAGGATCAAGATCCGCGGCAAGCTGCTGCTGATGCTGTTGGCGCCCCTGGCGGCGGTGCTGTTCTTCGCCTTCAGCGGCGTGACCGACCGCACCGATGCTGCCACCGACAGCTCCCGTGAGGCCCGGGTCGCCGAGTTCATCGAGGCCAGCGGCGACCTGTCGACCGCACTGCAGATCGAGCGGTTCAACACCCAGCTCGCCGGTCGACTGGCGCTGCTGACCGCCGAAGTGCGCCCCGACGAGATCGCGACCGACGAGGCGTTGGCGCGCTGGCTGGCCACGACCGACAGTGCCTGGAACGACCTGCGCAACCCCGATCTGCGGGCCTGGCTGGAAGACACGCGGATCCAGCTGATCGAGAAGATCGACGCCGACCGCCGTATCGACATGAACGCGACCGCGCTGGCTGACGAGCTCGAAGCGCTGGCGACCTCGCTCAACCGCATCACCCAGGCCGCCAACAACGAAGCGACGAGTGTCGAGCTGTTCCGATCGCTGGACGCCGCTCGAGGACTCATCGCCATCCAGGAAGAGCTGGTCGCCATCGCCAACGTCGGCGACACCGCGATCAGCGACGGTCAGGTGCCGTCGAGTGCACCCGTCGTGCTCGCCACCGCCGCCAACAACATCACGGTCGCCTTCGACCAGGTCTACAACACCCTCGACGCCGACGGTCAGGCGGCGATGGACCAGCTCCTGACCGACGATCTGCTCCCACGCTTGGTGTCGTCGTCGGCGACCGAGAACCGGGGCGGCTTCAACCCGACCCTCGAGATCGGGCGGGCCATCAACCTCGGCCTCGTGCAGGGCTCGATCACCTGGACCGCCGACAACGAGGCCCGGGTCTCGGCCGTGTCGGTCATCCTCGCCGACGTGCTCAACGAAACGGCCATCGAGGCCAGCACGGCTGCGTCGACCGCAGAGGACGAGGCGACCCAGTTCCTCGTGCTCGCCATCGCCGTGGTGGTGCTGGCCCTGCTGACCGCCATCGTGGTCGGGCGCTCCGTCAGCCGCCCGTTGATCCAGCTCACCAACACCGCCCATCGTCTCAGCTCCGAGGAGCTCCCCGCGATGGTCGAATCGATGCGGACCGCCGGCCGGACCGGCACCACGTCGATGACCCCGATCCGCGCACGCGGTCGCGACGAAGTCGCCCAGCTGAGTCGAGCGTTCGCCGAGATCCAGTCGGTGACCGTCGAGGTCGCCGAGGAGCAGGGCTCGCTTCTTCGCCGCGGCATCTCCGACATCTTCGTCAACCTGGCCCGTCGCAACCAGAGCCTGCTCGACCGCCAGATCGACTTCATCGATCAGCTCGAGAGTCGGGAGGAGAACCCCGACCAGCTCGAGAACCTCTTCCGTCTCGACCACCTCGCCACCCGGATGCGCCGCAACGCTGAGTCGCTCCTCGTGCTCGCGGGTGCGGAACCGACCCGCCGCCGTGGCCGACCCGTCGAACTCGCCGACGTGGTTCGCGTCGCGATGGGCGAAATCGAGGACTTCAGCCGCATCAACCTCGTGGCGATCGACAGCGCAACCGTCGCTGGTTCGGTCGCGGTGGACCTCGCCCACCTCCTGTCGGAGCTGATGGAGAACGCGACCCAGTTCTCGCCGCCGGACACCGACGTCGAAGTCGTCGGCCAGCACGGTGGGGACGGGAGCTACCAGATCACCCTGACCGACCATGGCATCGGCATGAGCATCGAGCAGATCACCACGGCGAACGCGACGCTCGCGGAACCGCCGCTGATCGGCCTGGAACTCAGTCGATCCCTCGGCTTCACCGTCGTGTCCCGCCTCGCCCACCGCCTCGGCGTCGCCGTGCGCCTCAACGCAGGTGGGGAGGGTGGCGTCGTCGCCGCTGTGACGATCCCGCCGGAGATGGTGGGCCTCGCCGACGGCTCCGCCGCGGCCGACCAGCCCGGCAGCGGCCTGGCATCGATGCCGACGCCGCCGCTGACCACCGCTCCGCCGCCAGCCGCCACCGTGCCGGAGCCGATGGCGATCAGCCCATCCTCGGGCTCCAGCACGTCACCGGTTCC
>CAZEML010000093.1:0-15687 GCA_964513285.1 uncultured Candidatus Nemicrothrix sp. | reverse complement strand
GCTGCCGTCGCCGCCCGGCGCTGACGTCAACGGACCACGCCCTCCGCCTGCTGGGACGCCTTCACGACGGTGCAGCCACAGACCGCCATCGTCTCTCGGAGGTCGTCGGCGGCGGCATCGTCGCCGGTGACCATCGACTGGTCGACCACCACGGCATCGGCACCGACCGCGATCGCCTTGGCGACGTCGGTGCCGTCGCCGATCGAGCCCATCGCGATCAGGTGGCAGTACACGCTCGTCTCGTCGAGGTGCCGGACCCGAGCCGCTCGCACGTCGGCGATGGCGGTGGCCAGCGGCACGTCGATGCCCGCACCGCCGCCGTTGTTGCCGACGAGCACGCCGGCCGCGCCGGTGCGCATCAGGTGCAGCCCGGCTTCATAGCTCTGACAGGCGCCGACGATGACCGGCGTGTCGAGGCTGCGGATGAACGCCTTGAGATCGAGGGTGTCGCCCACCGTGGAGACGTGCTGGGCGGAGACGACATCACCGCGGATGATGATGAGCTCGGCCTCGGCCTTGACCGCGTGCGGTACGAGCTCCTCGGCGTTCTTCGGCGAGACGCTGACGGCGATGCGATGCTCGCCACGAGCGGCGTCGAGCGCCGCGGCCAGACCGGCCGCATCGCCGTGCTCAGCCCAGAGCAGTTCGAGGTTGACGACGGCGAGCGCACCGGCCTCACCGGCCGCGACCGCGTCCTCGGTGGAGATCGGCGCCGAGATCCCGGCGGCGATCATCGGAAGACCCAGCTTGTAGGCGTCGATCTTCCAGGAGAGGTCGACGTCGTCGGCGTTGCGCGTGCGCCGGCTCGGGACGATCGTGATGTCGTCGAGTTCGTAGGCCTGGCGAGCTGTCTTGCCTCGCCCGATCTGTACTTCGGCCATGGGGGCGCCTCTCCGATGGGCCCGCGTCTCGCGGGAGGAAAGCGCCGATGCTAGCCGCCGAGGATGGACTTCAGGAGCTGCCTCGCCGTCGCGGTGTTCATCTCGTACGCCGCCTTGGCGCCTTCCTCGCTCACCCGCTTCACCAAGCGGCCGTCGGTGACCGAGGCGAGGCCGTCGAGACCGGCCAGGACGGTGTCGCGGCTCATGTCGGTGGCCTTGTAGCCGAGCCCGGTCAATCCCTTGACGATGTCGGAATCGGCGATCGGTGCCGGTGCAGCCGACGCGATGATCCGCAACGCGTCCTTGGTGAGATCCGCGCTCGCCTCCACCACGTCGGTGGCCGTGCGTTCCGCCTCGGTGGACTCGAGCCAGACCTGCACCTGACGCACGAGTTCAGGGTGGGTGTCGGCGGAGAATCGGATCTCGGGCATGGGCTGATGCTAGGCGCGGATCGACCGACGCTGCGTTCTGTGCGTCGCCACCGAGCCTCTGACGTCGCCGCCAGACGACCCATGCCGTTTGGCCGACTCGCGCTCGGACTTCCGCTCGCCCTGCTGCTGACGTCGGGCGTGCTCGGCGCCGGATCCGGCGTCACCGCCCCCTCAGCGCCGTCGCTGGGCGTGGAGCGAACGGTCGCCGACGTGCCGGGACCTCGCACCGGGATCGCCACCGTCGCCGTGAATCGCCCCCCCGCCCCGGTCGGCGACCCCCATCTCGCCGTCGACTCCGACCAGTTGATCCAGCTGGCCGGACCGGTCGCCGTCGCGGAAGAACCGGCCGTGTCGACCGCCCCTGACGAGTGGTTCCTGGTCGGCGACTCGACCTTCACCGCGGCCGCGGCACACCTCGGCGACGGCTCGGCCTTTCCGGGCGTCGGGTTCGAGCTGGCCCCGTTCGTCGGCTCGCCCAATCCGCTCCGGCCCCCGGCCGACGACTTCGACGGCGTCGTGGTGATCGGCGTCTCGATCTGGGACGTCGACGTCACCGATGCCTCCGCCTATGTCGAAGCCGTCGCCACCTATCGGGCGCTCGGCCACCCGGTCCTCGTCGTCGAGGTGCCCGAGCGGTTCGGCCCTGGGGACCTGGTCGTGACCACCCCCACCGAGGAGGCCGGTCTGCGGGCGCTCAACCACCTCGTGGCCCGAGGGCTCGGCTGCCCACTCGCGCCGTGGACCGTGCGCGACGTCGAGACCAAAGGCGATGTCGACGGCGGCGACGATCACGTCCACCCGACCGCGACCGGCGTCGCCCAACTCCTCGACAACCTCGCGGCCGTGGCGGACCAGACCTGTGCGCCGGCCCGGCCGGCGAACCTCGGCTAGCCGAATCCGATCTCGTCGATCTCGATGGTGGCGCCGGCGGTCACTCCGGGGTCGAGCCGGATCTGGGTGACCATCGCGTTCCAGTCGGGCACGGCCAGCATGTCGATCGCGTAGTCGTGCCACTCACCGTCGGCGACGATGTCGAACAGCACCGACTTGGTCTCGCCCCAGTTCGGATCCGCCTCGGTCCGGAAGAACACCTGGCCGAGCGCGGTCCCGGACCCGGACGCGGGCTCGTACCGCATGCGGATCGTCAGCGTCGGGCCCAGGGTGCCGGGCATCTGGAAGATCGGGCTCTCGGAGTACGGGTCGTCGCCGAGCGACGCGGTGCTCAGGAGCCCATCGGCGACGACGAACGGATCGAGGTCGAAGGTGGGCGACCATCCTTCGGCGTCGCCATCCGTGTCGAAGGTCCAAGCCGGGGCCTCGATGTCGGTGGTCTCGATGCGGATCGGCCAGCGGAGGAGGTCACGATCGAGGGAGTTGCCGCCGGCGTTCATCCGGGTGAGGTAGAGGTACGCCTCGCCATCGGTGGTGTCGAAGTTCAACGACGTGCTGTCCGGGTCGATGATCGCCGGGTAGGCGTAGCGGAGATCCTCATCGGGATCGGCGACCGACGGCGACATCGGCAGCTCGACGACGAACTGCCGCTCGGTCCACGTGATGAGGTCATCGGAGAACGAGGCGTAGATCCCCCACCGGTCGAACGTCTCGGGATGGTTGCTCATCCCGAGCGCGACATAGCGGCCCGAGGTCTCGTCGTAGACGACCGTCTCCATGATCTCGGCGCCGATCTGGGGCCGCGACACGGCCGCGCAGATCACGTTGCGGTCGAGCTCCTCGAGATACGGGTCACCGAACACGCCGTCGAACCCGACCCCGTCCCAGTACCGCCACGAGCTCGGGTCGTCGAGGTCGTCGCTGCGCAGGAGACACGTCCACTGCCGACCGTCGCTCGGCACGTCGTAGGCGTTGATGTTGGTGAGCAGGTAGTGGTAGCCGTCGCCGGGGGCGATCAGGTTGCTCGTCTGCCACAGACCCGACGGCTCGCCGTTGGGGTCGTAGGTGTCGGGCAGGCTGGCGATCAGGTGACCGGGCGGTTCGGCCACGTACTCGAACGTGGCGCCGCCATCGGTCGACTTCGCCATCGTCAAGGTGACGTCGATGCAGGAGATGTAGTCGCCGGCCGGACACACGAACGATGGTTCGAACTGGGCACCGCGGTACTCGTTGTGGATGACCGCGTGCACCGTCGTGCCGTCGGTCGTGAACGGCGCCGCGATCCAGGCCGCCTCGTCGTAGCGCGCCGGATCGGGATCGAACGCCGAACCGAGCGAGAGCGTGCAGTCGGTGACGACGGAGTTCAGGTCGGCCCCGACCATGCGGTACGTGACGTAGTGACTCACGTACAGCTGTACGAGCCCGTCGGCGTTGCGGATCGCCCGGGCCGAGATGTCGGGGATGTGTTCGTCCTCGCAGCGGTCGGCGCTCCAGTCGAACACCATCTCCTCGGGACCGGCGATCTCGACCCGCGACTCGGTGGTCGCGACCGTGCTCACCACCGGCGCCCGAGTCGTCGTGGTCGCTGGCGCGGCCGTCGTCGTGGCTGGAGCCGCCGTGGTCGTCGTGGAGGTCGTGGTCGTCGTCGACAGCGCGGACGCGTCGTCCTCCTCGGTCGACCCGCCGCCACAACCGGCCGCGATGAGCGCCGCGCACAGGAGCGCGGCCCATCGCCCTCGATCGACTCGACCCACCATCACGTTCCACCTTCCGTCGCCGGGCCCGATCTTCCCCCGCCCGACGGGCGCCCGCAATCGGCTCAGCCCGGCCCGCCGAGGATCGAGCCGTCGGTACCGGTCGCGATCGCCAGCAGCTGACGCAGCATCGAACCGGTCGCCCCCCAGATGGTGTCGCCCTCGATCTCGAAGAACGAGAGGGCGCGGGGGCCACCGAACTCACGCAGGCCCCAGATCTCCTCCCGCCACACGAGGTCGCTCGTGAGCTCGGCGAGCGACACGGTCACGATCGCCTCGACCTCCCCGGGCGACGCGACCCGCACGTCGGGGACGACCTCGCTCACGGCGACGTAGGGGTGGATCAGGCTTCGCGAACCGACGGTCGTGAACCGGTCGAGTCCACCGACCTCGACGACGCTCGACGGGTCGAGGGCGACCTCTTCCTCCGCTTCGCGCAACGCCGTCGCCCACAGATCGGCGTCGGTGTCGTCACGCCGTCCGCCCGGGAACGAGACCTCGTGGGCATGGTGGCGCATCTTCGGTGACCGTCGGGTCAACAACACATGCGGGCCACCCGCGTCCTCGTACAAGACGCAGAGCACCGCGGAATCCTGGGTGGTCGCGGTGAGCGACCCCAGCGTGACGGGGTCACGGTGCGCTCGGAGTCGGTCGACGACGACGTCGAGCGACGGCGCCCGATCGGCGGCGTCGAGCGCGCTCCAAGGCGCCGGACCACCGATCTCGGCCTGCGGCGGACGAGGGATGACCTGCGGCCCCCCTCGCCCCGGGGGCGGAGCGAACGGGTCGCTCAGGAGTCGCCCTCGATCAGCGACTGCAACAGCTCGGGCATGCCGCCCGTCTTGAGGTTACTCAAGACCTTGCCGGGCGGAGTCTCGCCCTTCTCCCACTCTGCCCAGTAGGCGAGGAGCTTCGCGGCGTCAGGTGCGGGCTTGTCCATGCGTCGAGGCTACCGAGAACGACAGCCGGCCCTGCCTTCGGGCGACGCGGTGACCGCCGAGGGTCTCCGCAGCGCGTCGGTGGCCGTCGACGACGTCGAGGACGCGGTCGATGGAGGCGAAGTCGACCGGGTACGGATCGTCTGACTCGCGCTGGATCCACGCCCGCAGCGCTTCGGTCGCGACCGCCCGAGGCGCGGCGCGCAGTGCGGCGACGTCGGTCGGATCGAGCTCGGCCGCGGCCGCGGCGATGACCTCGTAGGCGTCGCCGAGCAGGTCGGCGTGACGATTGAGCAGCGTCGTCAGATCGCCGCTGATGCTCCGGGCGATCGCCGGATACACCGAGTTCCGGATGCGCGCCCGGTACGTGCGGACCTCGTCGTCGTTCGACTCGTCGTAGACCGGCGTGATGCCCGCTTCGTCGCAGACCCCGCTCGTGTCCCACCGACTCAAGGCGAGCACCGGCCGATGGACGTTCTGCATGCGCGCCGCGACACCGGCCAGCCCCGACCCGCGAAACAGGTTCATCAGCACCGTCTCAGCGCGATCGGTCGCGGTGTGGGCAACACAGACATCGTCGGGCAACACCTCGTAGCGGCGGGCCCGGGCGACCGCCTCGAAGTTCGGCACGGGTGGGGTCAGATGGAGCTCCCGCAGCTCGAACGGCACACCCCACCCCTCGGCCAGACCGGCCACGAACGCCGCGTCGTCGCCCGAGGTCGGACGGTGGCCGTGGTCGACGTGCCACACCGTGAACTCACGCCCCGCCGCACGCGCCAGCACCGCCATCGCGACACTGTCGGCGCCACCGCTCACCCCCAGGTGCAGGTGGCCGTCGGGAAAGTCGCAGTCGTCGAGGAGCTCGAGGATCGGGCGCCGCTCAGGCGGCATGCGCCGCGGCGTTGACCCGATCGATCCACAGCGACGGATCGCGGATCTCGCTGATCGACGGCACGTTGGCCGGCTCGGCCCACGCCTTGTCGAGCAGGTCGACACCACCGGACTTCTCGACCTCGGCGATGAAGTGCTCACCCTCGGCGTACTGCTTCATCTTCGCTTCGAGACCGGCGAGACGCTGGAAGACCTTGGTGAACCCGCTGGCGTTCTGGCGGCGGTTGCGCAGGACCCGAGCGAACCGCTCCTGGGACGGGATGAGATCCTTGCCGGCGCGATCCATGGTGACGTCGCCGTGACCCTCGAGCAGGCTCATCAGGCCGGCGACCTCGTTGATCACTGCGAGCTGCTCGTCCGAAGCGAACAGCGCCATCACGCCGCCCTGATCCATCGGGTCCTCGCCCCGCTTGCGCGCTTCGAGCAGACGCTGCGCCGCGGCCATGAACCGCTTCGGGTCGGGATCGACCGACTCCATCGTGGAGTTGACCAACCCGAGGAAGTGCTCGCGCATCCACGGCACGCCGGTGAACTGGGCGCGGTGGGTGACCTCGTGCAACGCGAGCCACAGGCGGAACTCCTGGGGCGGGAACGCGTAGCGCTTCTCGAGCGTGAGCACGTTGGGTGCGACGTAGTAGACGATGTCCTGCTCTTCGGGGTTCTCGTCCTCGATGACGAGCAGGTCGTACTGGCCGAGCACCCGGGTGGACATCCAGCCGAGCATGGCGCCCAGCTCGGCGCCGGCGAACTTCGGGCCGAGAACGCCTTCCTTGCCGTCCATCTTCTCTTCGAGCTTGTTCGTGATCGGCTTCAGCAGCCGCTGGAACGACGCCAGGTTCGCGTCGACCCACCCCTCACGATTGGTGACCCGACCGCGAGCGTTGCCCGAGAGCGACCGGAGGCCGGTGCACTCCGCGACGAGGTCTTCGGCCATCGCGGTGTAGCGATCGAAGTCCTCTTCGAGCCCGTCTCGATACCGAGCGGCCTGGTAGGGCTCGCGCCCCGCGACCTTGGCGGCGATCGTGCGGGCGACGTCCCAATCGACGGCGCCGCTCACGTCAGTCCCGCGGGTAGCGCTTGTAGGTGACCTGCTGCAGGTACCCGACAACCGAGGCGAGCAAGGCGAGCACGCACGCACCGACGAGGACCGGGGCGATCCAGAAATGCCAGACGACTCCGAGAAGCATGAGAATCAGTGTAGGCGACCGGGTCGGTCAAGCCGCAGCCGGGTGCGCAGACGCTGCCCGCTCATGCCTGCGCGGCCGGATACTCCGCCACGGGCACGCTCGTGCCCGACTCGAGCATCGCGGTCGCATCGTCGGCCGAGACCGGGCGCCCGACGAGATACCCCTGGAGGAGGTCGCAATCGAGGGCGTCGAGATAGCCGGCCTGGCCGACATCCTCGACCCCTTCGGCCACAACCCGCAACGACAGCTGCTGGGCGAGCCGGATGGCGGCCTCGACGATCGCCGCGTCCTTCGGTTCGGTCGTCAACCCGCTCACGAAGCTGCGGTCGACCTTGATCCCCGTCAGCGGCAGACGCTGCAGGTGGGTGAGCGACGAGTAGCCGGTCCCGAAATCGTCGAGATCGATGCGGACGCTCAGATCCCGCAACGCCTTGAGACGGGACTCGGCGAGCTCGGGGGTGTCGATGATCGCCGTCTCGGTCACCTCGATGCAGAGGTCGGACGGGTTCATCTCGTAGCGGGTGAGGGTCTGGCGGACGACGTCGACGATCGTGTCCTTCACCAGGGTGATGCCCGACAGGTTGACGCCCATCTCGACCGCCCGCCCCAGCTCGTCGCGCCACGCACGCTGCTGCCGGCTGGCCTCCTCGATCACGAACCGGTCGAGGTGATGCACGATCCCCGCCTGCTCCGCGACCGGGATGAAGTCCTGAGGGCCCATGAGGCCGAACTCGGGATGCTCCCACCGGATCAACACCTCGAACCCGAGGATCTCGCCGGTTCGGGCGCTGGCCTGCGGCTGGTAGCGCAGCTCGAACTGACGCTCCCGGATCGCCGTTCGCAGATCGGTCTCGAGCCGCATCTGGCGCTCGAGTCGGAGGCGCAGCCGCTGATCGAACAGCTCCACGCGGTTGCCGCCCGACCGCTTCGCCTCATGCAGGGCCGCGGCGGCGTCGGCCAACAGTCGCTCCGGCTCAGCCTCGCGGGCGTAGGCCAAGCCGACGGTCGCGGTGATCGCGATCGGGGTACGGCCGACCTCATGGATCGTGCCGATCAAGCGCCGAACACCGTGGGCCAGGGCGAGGGCCCGCTCCCCCGACGCCACCCGGTCCGAGAGCACGACCGCGAACTGGTCACCGACCAGCCGGCCGACGACCGCGTCGTCGCCTGCGCTGCGCTGGAGGGCCTCACCGACCGCCCGAAGGAGGTCGTCGCCGGCCTGGCGTCCCTGTTCGTCGTTCACCCGCTTGAAGAGGTCGATGTCGACGATCACCGCCGCGACCTTCGCCGGGTCGTCGACCTGACCGAGCCGGAGCCCGATCGATTCGGTGATCCCGACCCGGTTGTGCAGGCCAGTGAGCGGGTCGAGCCGGACCTCGCGCTCCATGGCCGCAGCCGCCGCGCCGGCGTTGCGCTGGGAACGCAGCTGCAACTCGACGACGACGGTCACCAAGACGGCGAGGAACAGCACGGTCAGGAACACGAACACGGGCGCCGGCACACCCAATGGCAGCGACGAGGTGCCGTCGTTGACCTCGACGAGCCAGGTGCGGCTTCCGAACTCGACCTCGAACGACGCGGTGCGACCGCTCGCGGTGCCGCTCCCGAGCAACACCGGCGCGTTTCCATCCTCACCGATGTCGGTCATCTCGACCGCGAGCGGAAGCGCGGCGAGCGACTCCCCGAGCATCGCCTCGACGTGGAAGACGGCGATCACGTAGCCCGACACGTTCTGCCGCCGATCGAACAACCGCGACGCGTCGCCGTCGAACAGCGGTGCGACCAGGAGCACACCGGCCGAACCCGTTCGGTCGTCGACCAGCTCGAGCGGTGGAGTCGCGACCGGCTGACCCGAGTCCCGGGCGAGTTCCAACGCCGACAGGCGGGTCGGATCGCTCGCCATGTTGAACCCGAGCGCCCCCTCGTTGCCCGCCATCGGCTCGACGTACTCCACGGCCACCACCGTCGTGTCTCCGGCCGGCTCGGGGAAGACCTTGTAGTCCGGATAGCCGGCCGCGTGCACCGACGTGTCGAGCCGAACGGTCGCCTCATAGGGCGCGACCTCGATCGGGTCCATCACCCGGGCGAACCCGAGCGCCTGGATACCCGGCCAACGCTCGCCCATCTGGTCGACGTCGATGAAGCGATGGAACTCGTCTCGGGTGACCCGGTCGTCGGAGCGGTACAGCCCGCGGAGGCCCTCGAGCATCTCTTCGTAGACGGCCAGCCGGGTCTCGATCGCCGCCTGGGCTTCACCGGCATCGGCCTCGAACACTTGCTGGCGGTCCCGCCCGACGTTCACCATGAACACCGAACTCGCCACCGCAACCGCCACGCCCAACGCGAACACGGCCGCGCCGACCCGGGTCGGCATCAAGGCGCGAAGGCGTAGACGAGAAAGCACCTCGACAGGCTCGGCTGGGACCTCGCATCGACGAGGCCCACGGCCCCGCCCATCGGTCACCACACGACTGGGCCGAACGGCCCAGCACCGCGCCTCGTCCGAGGGCTCCTTACCGTGGCCCGCTCCTCATCGTCGAGGGCTCTCTACTTTGGCCCTCTCCTCGTCGTCGAGGACCTTGCCTCCGTGGGCCCTCTCCTAGTCGTCGAGGACCTTGCCTCGCATCCGGGGGACGACCATGGGGGCGTGCAGTGAGCAGTACTCCTGATCGTTGTACCGGCTCAGGTGCGTCTCACACCCGACCTCGAGGCACACACGACCGTCGTCCATCACGGGAAGGTTGCGTTCGATGCTGGTGAATTTCTCTCCGATGACCCGCATGTCGGAGATAACGGAGCGACCCCGCCGTTTAGTTCCACTCGTCACCGAAGTGTCACATAGCCATCACAGATGTGGGCCATCGCCGACGGCGACGAACCCGGATCAGCAGTCGCGCTGGGCCTGCTGGAGCGCCTGGAAGATCTTCGCCTTCAGGGCGTCCGGGACCTCGTCCGAGCAACGCTTCGACACGACGGTGCGCACCTGCATCTCGAAGGCGTAGGTGTCGTTGCAGGTCGAGCACTTGGCGACCATCGCCTTGATGATCGTCTGGCACTCGATGTCCTGCGGGCAGTTGTCGAGGTACTGCTTGACGCACGGATCGGCGTCGCCACAGTTGCCGGGCGTGAGGTCGTCGCGAGAGTTCGTCATGACACGGGCTCGGGGTCGGGGAGGAGCCGGTGCTCCTCGGCAAACGCGTACAACCGCTTCTGCAGCTGCTTTCTTCCACGATGGAGTCGCGACATCACGGTGCCGATCGGCACGTCGAGAATCTCCGCGATCTCCTTGTAGGCGAACCCCTCGACATCGGCGAGCAGGATCGGGAGCCGGTAGTGCTCGGGAAGATCTTCGAGGGCGACCTTGACCTCGTCCTCGCCGAAGAGTTCCATCAACTCGTCCTCGGCCGATCGGCTGAGCGCGGCGCTCTCCGCTCCACCGAGGCGGCGGTAGAGGTAGAGGTCCTCGACATCGTCGATGTCGGACTCGTCGGGCCGCCGCTGCTTCTTGCGGTAGTCGTTGATGTAGCTGTTGGTGAGGATGCGGTACATCCACGCCTTGAGGTTGGTGCCCGCCTCGAACCGCTCGTAGGCGCGGTACGCCTTGAGGTAGGTCTCCTGCACGAGGTCTTCGGCGTCGGCCGCGTTGCGGGTCATACGCATCGCCGCGGAGTAGAGGCCGTCCATCAACGGCATCGCATCCTCAGCGAAGGTGGCTTGATCGGCCACAGGGACCTCCGAGACTCTCCGGCGAAGCCGGAGCGAGTAGCAGAGCCCGAGAGGAGGATTGAACTCCTGACCTACGCTTTACGAGAGCGTCGCTCTACCAACTGAGCTACTCGGGCGGGGCTCCGAACGGTACCAAATGCGGGGGCCTGATCCTCCCCGAGCTGACGGCGATCGCCAGCCGGAAACCTCGACTTCGCATTGCAGCACGAACCTATGTTCGCGAGAGTTTCGCCATGCTGGCGGGCGTGATCGAGACGATTCGAGCGGTGGAGGTCAACGGGATGACCCGGCGCCTGCTCGAAGACGCGATCGAAGAACTCCACACCGTCGAGAACGCCGCGGCCGCTCGTCGATTGGCGGCGATGGCCGCCCTCGATTCGCTTCGCGATGGCGGCTTGCCGTCCTCGGCCGTGTCGCGGTCCCGAGGGAAGGCATCGGACCGCAGAGCCAAGCAAGCCGCGAAGACCGCCTCCGCCCTGGACGAGATGCCCCGGCTTCGGAAGAAGCTCGAACGGGGTGAGATCACCGAGGAGCACGCCGACGCTGCCGCCCAGGCAGCCGAACGATCCGGCGACCCGGACAAAGCCGACCGTGAGCTCGCAAAGCTCAGCGATGCGCCCGCCGACCTGTTCGGCGCGCGAGCCGACGACTGGGCCGGCCGCAACGAGTCACGGGAGAAGATCGACGCCCGGGCTCGACGCCAAGCCCGCAACCGCAAGGTGGTGTTCGGACGGTCGAAGGACGACGGCTCGTGGTCGATGTACGCGACGGGCGAGACCTCCGAAGGTGCGGCGCTGCGCGGACTGATCGACGAGGAGTCGGACCGACTCTTCCGCGAGGACGGCGGGCGCCAGAACCCGGAGCGGCCGCGCACCGACGATCAGCGCCGGTTCGACGCGCTGGCGAACCTCATCCGCCGCGGGGCCGGGCACGCCGAGGCGACTGCGTCGACGCGACGTCGACCACACCCGAAGTACGAGGGCGTCGTCTCCATCCCGCTGTCCGCCTACCTCGATCCTTCGGAGGCGACCGGTGAACTGATCGGGTCGGGACCCCTCCCCTCCTCCGCGATCCAGCGCTTGCGGTGCGACGGCCGGCTGCAGCCGTTGATCGTCGACGACGACGGCGCGCCGCTGTGGCTCGGTCGATCGTCTCGGACCGCTTCGGACGACCAGTGGAAGGCGCTCGTCTCCCGCGACGGTGGCTGTGTGGTCTGCGGCGCGCACCCATCACGGTGCGAGGCCCATCGCCTCGTGTTCTGGGAGCACCACGGATCGACCGACATCGACAACCTGGCCCTGCTCTGCACCCGGCATCACCATCAGCTGCACGACCACCACCTCGCCCTGCGAAGACGAAACGACACGTGGGTGCTCGGACCGCGGGAGGGTCCCGCGCCACCGCCAACGCGTCAGTCACGCCGCCGACCGGCGAACCGATCCCGCCGAACCGCTAGGCCAGCGCGGGCAGTCTGAGCAACAACGCCTGGAGCGCCAACGCCTCGTTGGGGTTGCGCACCAGCGCGTCCTGGGTCTGGCGCAGCGCATCGACCGCGTCGAGCAGGCGGGCCCGCTCGGGGTCGGCGACGATCGCCTCCCGGTAGCGGGTCGCCAGCGTCGACAACCCGAACCGGAGCTCCTCAGTGCGGAACTGCCGGAGCTCACGCCGATGCCGGGCCTCGAGATCCTTGCGGCCCGAGCCTCGAGTACCGAGCTGTTCCTCGCGGGCGTCGAGGGCATCGAGCTCCGCCTCGTGCTGCTTCACCTTCGCCTTGCTCGCGTCGTCGATCAGGCCGCGGACCTCCTCGACCATCACCGCGACCGCGGCACCGGTGCCATCGAGACGATCCGGGATCGACCACCAGGCGTCCCGCCGCGCCACCAGGCGGTCGTCGGAGGCCAAGGTACGAGCCCGCTCGACGCTCCCAGCCGCCGCCTGGGCGACCACCGCGGCCTGATCAGCACCGAGAACACCCTCGGCGACGAGGGTCTCCGCGATCGCCTCGACCGACACGGGCGGGAAGTCGACGCGGGTGCAGCGACTCTCGATCGTGACGTGCTCGGGCGGGACGTCCTCGGCCAACAAGACGAAGATCGACGTGGCCGGCGGTTCCTCGATCGTCTTCAACAGCGATGCCGCCGCGGCGGGCGTCGCACTGTGGAAGCGGTTGACGATCAAGACCTTGCGTCGGCCCTCGACGGGCGAACGGCTCGCCTGAACGATCAACGGCTCCGCTTCCTCTTCCCGTCGCAGGTTGTTGCCGGCCGGGTTCAACACATGGACATCGGCGTGGCCCTCGCCGGTGGCGAGGCGGCGGTGCCGCTCGGCGCTCTCGGGATCGGCCGCGGCGAGCAGTTCGCCGGCGAACACCTTGGCGGCCTGCATCTTGCCCGCGCCGGGTGGCCCGACGAAGAGGTAGGCGTGTACCGGCGCCTGGACCGCGGCCTGCAGACGGCGCACGGCGTCGGGCTGACCGATGACGGAATCCCACGGCTGATCGGTCACGACGGTCATCGACGAGCAGCCAACCACGCGTCGACGGCGTCGTCGACTCGGGCCGCGACCTCATCGACCGACCCATCGGCGTCGACCACGAGCCATCGCTCGGGGTCAGCGGCGGCCATCTCCAGATAGCCGTCGCGCACCCGGCCGTGGAACTCCGCACCCGCCCCCTCGATGCGATCCATCTGCTCGCCGAGCCGAGCCCGCGCCACCGACCACGGCACATCGAGCAGCACGGTGAGATCGGGTTCGATGCCATGCGTCGCGAACCGCATCATCGACGACAACTCGTCGAGGTCGAGCCCGCGCCCATACCCCTGGTAGGCGCTCGTCGACGCGGTGTAGCGATCGGACACGACCGTCTCGCCGCGTTCGAGGGCCGGGCCGACGATCTCGGCGACGTGCTGCGCCTTGTCGGCGATCACGAGCAACGCCTCCGCCCGGTCGTCGAGATCGGTGTGGGCCGGGTCGAGCAGGATCGAACGAATGGCGCCGCCGATCGCGGTCGCCCCGAACTGGAAGGTCAACTCGGCGCCGAGCCGCATCGCGAGCCGCCGAGCCTGGGTCGACTTCCCCGACGCGTCGGCGCCCTCGAACACGATCAACCGGCCGGTCACGATGTCGACCGCTCCTCGTCGTCGGCCGCTTCGGCAGCGCCACCGGCCGACTCGGTCAGGTCGAGATCGTCACCGCCCGACGCGTCGCCAGCGGCGCCGTCGGTCGCCGGGAACGCACTGCTGCTGACGAACGCCCCGGATCCGACTCGAAGGCTCACCATCGCCAACACGCCCGCCACCATGATGATGATCGCGGACAGCCACATCGTCAGCCGCACACCCGGCACGAAGATGCCGAGCCCGCCGAGATCCCAGTTGCGGTTCCAGAGCGAGTCACTCAAACCGTCGAGGAGCTCCGACAGCGCCGGCGCGATCGCGAGGGCGAGCAGGACGCAGAAGCGAACGAGGACGAGGAGCGAAGCGAAGATCCGCCCGCGGAGCTCATCGTCGACGTTCTCGTGCAGGAGGGTGAACCCGAGCACATAGATCGGACCCGCCGCGAACCCGACGACGGCGATCGCCGGCACGACGAGCGACAACATCGAGCCGGAGGCGGCGACGAGAAGGGCGCCACCGGCGAGCAACAAGGCGAACGGGAAGACACGAGCCCGGTTGATCCGACTCTGGAAGACCGAGGCCGACACCACACCGATCGCCATGCCGGTACCGAGCGCGAACAAGACCAGGTTGAAGTCGGCGCCGTCGCCGGAGATCACCTCGTCGACGAAGATCGCGCCCAACGGCACGAGCATGCCGCCGCCGATCACGCCCGTCGCGAGCCCGATGTTGACCGCCCGGACGATCGGGTTGACGGCGATGAACTCCCAGCCCTCTCGCAGCTCGCGCAATGCGCCGCCGACATCCCAGTTGCCGCGTTCGCCGGACTGGCGATCCTCCCGGGTGCGACGCACCCAGTGGATGTTCCAGATGATGGCGGCGGTGGCGAGGAACGAGATGCCGTTGACGTAGAACGCCAGCCCTTCCTCGTTGAAGTGCCAGGTGTCGACCCAACCCTCCTGCGCGAAACCGCTCGACAGCTTCGCCAGCAGCGCAGCGATGCCCGCCGCGACCGGGAACATGCCGTACGCCGCCGCGACGTTGAGCGAGTTGGCGGTGGTGAGCTTGTCCTTGGGCACCAGGTTCGGGACGACCGCTTCCTTCGCCGGCGACCACAGCATCGTGAGGATCTCGAGGATGAACGAGGCGACGATCAGCCCGAAGAGCGAGTCGACGAACGGCAGGGCGAACATCACGAGCGCCCGGCCGACGTCGCAGAACAGCATCACCCGCTTGCGGTCGAGTCGGTCGACGATCACGCCTGCTGCGGTGGCCAGGAAGAACCCCGGAGCGATCCGAGCCCCGAGCACCAGGGCGATCGCGGTGCCCTCCGAGCCGTCGTTGATCCGGCTCGCGAGCGAGATGATCGCGATCAGCCCGAGCCAGTCACCGGTCGCGGAGATGACCTGGGCGATCCAGAGCTTGAAGAACTCCCACGAGCCGAAGATCGCGTCGATCCGACCACTCGGCCGCGTCGCGTTCGCCGCATCCTGCATGCGGTCCGAACTCCGGGAGGAGGATGTCACGTGGTCCACCGTAGACAACCGGGAGCGTCGCCACGCTCCGCGGGCGTCGATCAGTCGTCAGACGAAGGGTCGGCGTCGGCGGTCTCCGCCGCAGCGGCTGCCTTCTTCGTCGCCTTCTTGGCGGCCTTCTTCTTCGTGGCCTTCTTCTTGGCGGCCTTCTTCTTCGACGCCTTCTTGGCCTTCTTCGCCTTCTTCGCCTTCTTGGCCTTCTTGGCCTTCTTGGCGGGGCCCTTGGCCCGGCGGTCGGCGAGCAGCTCGGTGGCCCGTTCGACCGTGAGCTCCTCGACCGTGTCGCCCTTCCGGAGCGACGCGTTGTACTCACCGTCGGTGACGTACGGACCGAACC
>CAZEML010000092.1:0-15736 GCA_964513285.1 uncultured Candidatus Nemicrothrix sp. | reverse complement strand
GTGAGCCGCCCACCGACGTCGCGCACCTTGTCGTAGACGACGATCGTGTCGTACAGCGAGTAGCCCATGATCGTGAGGAAGGCGATCACGGTGGCGGGCGTGACCTCGAACTGGAACAAGGCGTAGACGCCGACCGAGATGAGGATGTCGTGGGCGACAGCGACGAGCGCGCCGACGGCCATCTTCCACTCGAGCCGCACCGCGATGTAGCCGGCGACGATGATGAAGAACCAGATCAGGGCGTTGCGGGCCTTGCTGGTGATCTGATCGCCCCACGACGGACCGACGGTCGTGACGCTGACATCGGTGACCGCGACGCCGGCGAGGTCGGCCAGGCGAGCGGTGACGGCCTCGACCTCTTCGGCGGTGTCGAGGTCGGCCCGAACCCGGATGGCGTCGGTGCCGAGGGTCTGGATCTTGCCGCTCTCCGCGCCGGTGCCGCTCAGCTCGTCGCGCACGTCGGCGACGGTGAGGTCGGCGGCGGTGACCTCCCAGCTGGTTCCGCCCTCGAACTCGATGCCGAGGTTGAGTCCCCGGAAGAGGAGGGCGCCGAGGCTGATGACCACGAGCGCGGCGGACACGACGAGCGCCTTGCGCCACATCTTGGGGAAGTCGAAGTGGTGCTCGCCCCGGTAGAGCATGCGGATGAAGGCGATCATGACGAACCTCCCGCGTCGGCCGGTTCGGGTTCAGGCTCTGCGCCCTCGTCACCCTCGTCATCGGGTGTCGCGGCGTCGCGGGCAGGCGATGCGCTGCTCGGCTCGGGGATCCCCATGCTCTTGGGGTTGTCGCCGAAGCCGCGGGCGGCCATGAGCCGGATCGCCGGGCCCATGAAGAAGTAGGTCGCGATGAGGTCGAGGACCGTGGCGAGACCGAGGAAGAGCGCGAAGCCACGCACCTGCCCGACGGTGAGCCAGTACAGGACGACGGCGGCGATCAGGCTGGCGACGTCGGCCTTCACGATCGTGGAGTAGGCGATCGGGAAGGCTCGCTCGACCGCGGAACGAACCGAGCGGCCACCGCGAACGTCTTCTTTGAGGTGCTCGAAGTAGACCACGTTGGAGTCGACCGACACACCGATCGAGACGATCAAACCGGTCACGCCGGCGAGGGTGAGGGCGAGGCCTTGCGACTCACCGAGCCACGCGACGACGGTCCACAACAGGGCACCGGAGATGACGAGGCTGAGGATGGCGACGACACCGAGCCAGCGGTAGTAGGCGATCAGGTAGATCGAGACCAGGATCACGCCGACGAGACCGGCGAACAGGCCGGCGTCGAGGGCGTCCTCGCCGAGGGTCGAGGAGACGATGCGGCTCTCCTGGGGCGTGAGCTCCAGCGGTAGGGCGCCGAAGTTGAGGGCGAGGGCGAGGTCCTTGGCTTCATCCTCGGTGAACGCACCCGAGATGGTGATCTGGTCGCGGTTGAATTCAGCGACCTCGCGGACCGCCGGGGCGCTTTCGACGAAGCCGTCGATCTCGATCGCGACCAGACCGGCCGGGCAGACCTCCGAGCGCAGGAAGCACTCGAGGGCGAGCGCGTTGAAGTCGTCGATGCCGGGCGAGCCGGAACGGAAGACCGGGTTGACCGCCCAACCGGCCTGCACGTTGAAACGGGCGGCGGCGGACTCGACGGCGATGCCGGTCAGGTGCGACCCCGAGGACCCTTCGGGCTCGATGAGTTCTGGCACCGGACCCATCCGGATGCGGCCGGCCGGGGTCGGGTCGTCGCGCAACTGCAGCACCGATTCCTCGTCGACACCCGCGTCGGGAGTCACGGGCAGGTCGGTGCCGAACTCGAGGACGGGCCGGAACCGCAGCTCCGCGGTCTGACCGACCAGGTCGATGGCCCGCTGCTGGTCTTCGACGCCGGGGATCTGGACCAGGATGGTCTCGCCCTGCCGGGTGACCTCGGGCTCACGAACGCCGAGACCGTCGACCCGGTTGCGGATGATGTCGACCGCCTGGTCGAGCGACTCCTCGGTGATCTCCTGCCCGTCGGGAAGCGGCTCGGGTTCGAGCACGACCGACGCACCGCCCTGCAGGTCGAGCCCGAGCAGGGGCTCGTTGCCGGCGGCCAACGTGTAGACGATGCCGGCGATCGAGATGACGACGATGCCGAGGACGTAGGTGAGCTGTTGGCGCACGGGACCAGGCTCCGGGTGGCTCAGTCCTCGTCGGCCCCGGCGGATGCCTCGGCCTCTTCGTCCTCGTCGACGTCGTCTTCGTTCACGACCTCGGCGATCGCGCCCTTGCTGACCTTGAGTTCGACCTCGGGTGCGACCTCGAGCCACACGACCTTGTCCTCGACCTCAGCGATCGCACCGTGGATCCCCGAGTTGGTCACGACGACCATGCCGGGCTCCAGCGAGCGGATGAGGGCGGCGTGCGCCTTCATCTGCCGCTGCTGCGGGCGGATCATGATGAAGTACATGATGCCCAGAAGGGCGGCGAGGAAAATGATTGAACCCATCGAGGTGTCCCAACGCTGGCGGATGACCGAAAGGCAGGCTACCGGCCCGCCCACACCTCATGAACACCGGCCCGGAAGTCGGTGAAGGTTCCCGCCTCGATCGACGCGGCCATCTGATCCATGAACCGCAACAGCCACGCCACGTTGTGAAGCGTGATGATGCGAGGGGCGGTCGGTTCCTTGGTCAGGAGCAGATGCCGCAGGTACCCCTTCGACCAGCGGGCCGCGGGGCTGTCAGGCCACCCGGGATCGAGCGGCTCGGTGGAGTCGGCGAACTCGGCCCGGGTCAGGTTGTAGCGGCCGGCGTCGGTGAGGATCGTGCCGTGGCGGGCGAGTCGGGTCGGCAGCACACAGTCGAACATGTCGACGCCGCGGGCTACCGATTCGACGATGCCGATCGGATCGCCGAGCCCCATGAAGTAGCGGGGCTGATCGAGCGGCAAGAGCGCCATGCAGGCATCGAGCCCGTGCAGCATCTCGCTGCGATCCTCGCCCACGCTCAGACCACCGACCGCGTAGCCGTCGAAGCCGATGTCGGTGATCTGACGGGCCGATTGTTCGCGAAGCGACTCGTCGGTTCCCCCCTGCACGATGCCGAACTGGCTCTGGCGGTCGGCCGCGTTCGGATGGTCGAGGAAGGCCTGACGGCCCCGGGCCGCCCACTCCCCCGTCCGTTCGACCGCACCCCGGACGACGGAGAGATCCGCGACCGAGGAGGGACACACGTCGAGCACCATCTGGATGTCGGCGCCGATCTTCGCCTGCACGTCGACCGCCTTCTCCGGCGTGAGCAGGTGCATCGAGCCGTCGTAGGTCGACTTGAACGTGGCTCCCTCGTCGCTCAGCTCCGGGCCGAGCGAGAAGATCTGGTAGCCGCCCGAGTCGGTGAGCACGTGGCCATCCCAGTCGGCCATGCCGTGGATGCCCCCGAGCGCCTCGACGATGTCGGCGCCGGGCCGCAACATGAGGTGGTACGTGTTGGCGAGGATCACCTGGGCGCCGAGCCGCTCGACATCGCTCGCGTCGAGATGCACGATCGCACCACGGGTGCCGACCGGCATGAACCGCGGGGTCGTGAAGGTGCCGCGCGCGGTCGTGACGACCCCGCAACGGGCCTCGCCGTCTCGGGCGGTCTCGGTGAACGTCGCACGCATCGAGACGAGGCTACGGCGCGAGCGACGAGGGCGGCGTCAACCCAGGCCGTGCCCGCTCCTTCTGAGCGTCAAGGGCCCCAGGCCTGATCGACGAGGTGTTGGTCGAGGTCGTACAGCCAGACCTCGGCGATCTGGCCGTCGGCAACCCGGAAGCGCAGGCTGCGGTGCACCAGGTGAGACTCGCCGTCGATCGCGACCGACTCGACGACGAACACGCTGCCGTGGTCACCGCCATCGTGGAGTTGTTCGATCGACACGAGCCGCCGATCGCTCCGCTCAGCGGTGTCGGCGAGGACCTGAACGAAACGCTCGAATCCCTGATGGCTGCCCGCGAAGGTCGACGTACCGCCGTAGTGGGCGACGATCCCCGGGGCATAAGAGGCGAGGACGGCGTCGAGATCGCCGGCCTGCCACGCGGCGACGTACCTGGTGATCACTCCTGACATGCGGTCGACCCTGACAGTCCGGATCCGCAGCAGCGATGACCCAACGGGTCATCGCCGACGAGAGGGACGACGATCAGCCGTTGCGACCCCATTCGAGCCCCGCGTCGAGATCGTCGAACACGCGAATCGGCGGGAGGCGCTGGGGTGAGCGTGCGGACGCGAGATCCCGGACCTCGACGTACTGGCGAAAGGTCTCTGCCACGATCCCGGTTCCGATGATGGCAGACCGGAAGCTGCTCGACCGGGGGAAGCGGGACGGCACCCGGCTTGCGAGGAGGTGGAGTGTCTCGATGGCCACCGCGTCGAGCGTCATCTCGCGCAGGTCCTGCACGATGTACGGGGCCGTCTCGTCGGGATCGATCTCGCCGAGCGCGGCCGCCGAGGCGAGCAGCTCGTCGAGATCGAACGGACCCGACCACGACATGAACAGCCCGCCGTCCTCGGTCTTGTCGATCGACCACGTCGGCGCGTCTGACGGCATCGTGACCATGGTGGCTTGCTTCGCTCCTCCCGTCACGAGATCGCCGCGAATTTGTTCAGCAGCACCCCAGACCATCGCGGCACGAGCCCACCTCAGACACCGCTAGGGTCCGCCGGCGTGGCGGTGAACCGGCTGATGCAACGCATGCTCGCCTTCCGATACCGGGGCGAGGTCCCCGACGACTGGCAGCCCTACCTGCGCGAGGTCGACTTCGTCGGCACACTCGACGACGACGAACGACGCCGTCTCGTCCAGCTCGCCCGCATGTTCGAGGCGGTGGTCCGGTTCGACGGCCGCGACGGCATCGACGTCGACGAGCGGATGATCCGGCTCACCGCCCTCCAGGCGTGTCGACTCGTTCTCGGTCTCGGGTACGAGCCGTTCCGCTACGTCCACCGGGTCACGTTCCTGCCGCAGGCCTTCCACATCGAGGCTCGCCAGGGGCCGGTGCGAGCCCACGGCGCAGCGGACTCCGGCGGCCACGTCGCGCTGTCCTGGACCGAGACCACCGCGGGGCTGTACGACGCGGACGGACGCAACGTCGTGTATCACGAGTTCGCTCACGTGCTCGACGGCTACGACGGCTTCGTCGACGGGCGACCAGACGTCGGCCCGGATCAGGTCCGACGGTGGAAGCGGGTCGTCGGCGGGGCCTACCGGGACCATCGCCGCAGCACCGCCAAGAAGGCGCTCATCGATGCCTACGGCAAGACGAGCCAGATCGAGTTCTTCGCCGAGATCGTCGAGGTCTTCTTCGAACGCCCCGAGGAGCTCCAGGACCAGAACGCGGAGCTCTACGACGCGCTCGCCACGTACTTCAACCAGGATCCCGCCGCCCCACCTCCGACCTGAGCCTCAGCCGCGGCGGGCGATCATCTGGTTGAAGTGATGGGCGAAGTCCATCGTGTCATCGGGGTTGGCTTGCCCGCCGAAGGGCCAGTCGGGCCGGGTGGTCGGCAGCTCGAACGAGAACGGTTCGGAGCGCGGGATTCGGCACGCCACGGCATCGCACGCCTGCCAACGAACCGTCCCGGTGATCGTCAGCGACTCGGCTTTGGGCGACGCCGTGTTCACGATCGGGAGCCGGAACTCGACCGTGCCGTCGTAGACCGGGAACACCTCGTCGGTGCCTTCGAGATGATGGTCGTGCGACTCAGGCGCCACGAGCGCTCGCAACCCGATCTGGTCGGTGTCGTCGAACTGGATCGAGAAACCGACCATGCCTTCGGGCGCGGGATCGGCGTAGACGTGCTGCCCTTCGGGGATCGCCAGCCGGACGACCACGTCGTGCTTCACGATCGCCGCGATGTGATCGCCGTCGTAGCTCACCTCGGCGACGACCTCACCGTCAGCCGGCGCGGGTGCGCCGACCAACTCGACCGCCTCGCCCTGCGCGGCGCGGATCAACTCCACCGAGTTGGCTCGCACGCCGAGGTGCTCGTCGAAGAACTTGGCGATGACGACCCCCTCCGCGTCGAGGACGTACGTGCCGGGGAACGGGATCCCGGCGTACGGGTGATCATCGGGGTCGACGAGGGTGTTGCGGATCCCGAGGGCGTCGATGATCTCGCTGTCGGGATCGCTCAAGAGCGGGAACGTGATCCCCTTGTCAGCCGCGAAGGCGACCAGGGCATCCGGCTCGTCGTAGGACAGTGCGTAGAGGGCGATGCCCGCCGCTTCGAACGCTTCGACATGGGCTTGCAGCTCGACCAGCTGCGTGCGGCACGGCGGTCACCACACCGCCGAGCGGTACACGACGAACGCGGCGGGGCGTCCGGCGCGGTCGGCCTCGATGTCCACCATGCGACCGGTGTGGTCCGGGGCCACGATCGCTGGCAGCCGCTCCCCCACCTCGGGCCCCGTCGGGAACCAGCCGACCGGGTTGGACCGGGCGCCTGCCCCCGGCTTGAGCGGCCCGACGTTGCCGAGGGCGTCACGCCACCACCCGTTGTCGAGCTGTTCCCCGCGGGTGTCGACGACGATCTCCGGCTGCCCCGTCATGAGGCGACGGTACCGGGTGGCTCCTGGCGAGTCGGGTGGTCAGCTCGATCGTCGAGCCAGGACCGATCCCTTGTCGAACGGTCGCCCACCGGCGGCGGGCGGCGCGGCGCCGCACCGAACGTCGACGAACCCCGCCTCCGCCAGCAGGTCAGCCACTCGCTCCGGAGACCATGCGTACGCCGTCGTGACCTTGTGGTCGAACGGCGAACCATGCGCTGCCGCGGTCGCTGTTGCGAAGAACGACACGAGCGCCGGGGCACCCGGCGCCAGGGCTCGGGCCCACTCGGCGAACACGGCCGACAGCTCGTCCGGCGGCACGTGGATGATGGAGCAGCGGGAGAAGATGCCGGCGAGGGAGCCGTCCGCCGCGTCAAGACCGGCCAAGTCGCCGATCCGGTAGTCGCCGTCGGGAAACGCCGCCCGGGCCTGTTCGAGCTGTCCCGCCGACAGATCGATGCCGAAGGCCCGGACCCCCGCCTCAGCCAACGCCGCCACGCCATGCCCCGGCCCACAGCCGACATCGACCACCGGGCCCGCGTCCGGGTCGACCAGCTCGACGAACGCCTCGAACCACGGCTGCGCATCCGCGTCATCGGCCAGGTCACGCAGAAACAGCGACGCATACACCTCGGCCACCCCGTCGTACGCCGCAGCGACCGGGTCAGTCATCGTCTGACCAGCCCACCGAACACGACATCAACCGCCTGCGCACCGCTATCGGCTGCGGGTCAGCAACATGGCGTCGCCGAAGCTGAGGAAGCGGTACTGCTCGCTCAATGCCGTCTCGTAGAGATCTCGCCAGCGGGGGCCGACGAAGCCGTCGACGAGGCACAACAACGTCGACTGCGGCAGGTGGAAGTTGGTCAGCATCACGTCGACCGCCTGCCACTCGTAGGGCCGTCGGATGAACAGGTCGCTGCGGCCCGAGCGCTGACCGGTCCCCTTCCACGACTCGAGGGCGCGGACGGCGGTCGTGCCGATGGCGACGACCCGGTTGGCCGCCTCGATGGCGGCGACCGTGTCGTCCGGGACCCGGTACCACTCGGTGTGCATGACGTGGTCGTCGAGCCGATCGACCATGACGGGCCGGAACGTGTCGAGACCAACGGCGAGTTCGACGGTCGCCATCTCGACGCCCCGCTCGCCGAGGCGGTCGATGACCGCAGGGGTGAAGTGGAGTCCCGCCGTCGGCGCGGCGGCCGACAACGGACGGTCGGCATAGACGGTCTGATAGCGAGCAGGGTCGTCGATCTGGTTCTCGATGTAGGGCGGGAGCGGCGGCAGCCCGACCTCGGCGAGGCGGGCGTGCAGGTCGACGTCGCCGGGGTCGAGTCGCACGATCCGACGCCCGTCCCCGAGATCGTCACCCATCTCGATCGACAGCCTCTCGGCGGAGACGACGTCACCCGGTTTGAGCTTCTTGCTCGGCTTGGCGAGTGCCTCCCACGAGCCGTCGTCACGCTCCTCCAACAGCAGGATCTCGGCTGCGCCCCCCGTCGAACGCCGAACCGGGATTCGAGCGGGAAGGACCTTCGTGTCGTTGACGACCACGAGATCGCCGGGTTCGAGCAGGTCGGGCAGATCGCGGACGTGGCGATGCTCGACGTGATCGCCACGGTCGACGAGAAGTCGAGCGGCGTGGCGCGGCTCGATCGGCTCCTGGGCGATCCGCTCGGCCGGAAGGTCGTAGTCGATGTCGGCGAGCGTCTCGGGGCGATCCGTCACGCCGAGCAGGCTACGGCTCGCTGTCGAACAGACCTGCCTGCGGCTTCGGATCCACTGCGGGTGGTGGCGGCGTCATGCCCAGGTGGGCGTAGGCGGCCGGGGTCGCGACCCGGCCCCGCGGGGTGCGCATCAGCAGACCCTGCTGGATGAGGTACGGCTCATAGACGTCCTCGACCGTCTCGGTCGGTTCGCTCACCGCGATCGCCAAGGTCGACAGACCGACGGGACCGCCGCCGAAGCGACGACAGACCGCGTCGAGGACCGCACGAGATGCCTTGTCGAGACCCAACTCGTCGACCCCGAAGAACGCGAGCCCGTCGGCGGCGACCGCAGCGGAGATGTGGCCGTCGCGCTCGACCTCGGCGTAGTCGCGGACCTGACGCAACAGCCGATTCGCGATACGAGGCGTACCCCGAGACCGTCGGGCGATCTCGTAGGCGCCGCCTTCGTCGGTGTCGACCCCGAGGATGCGGGCCGCCCGCATGGCGATGTCGCGCAGATCGTCGACCTCGTAGTAGTCGAGCCGGGCGACCAGGCCGAAGCGGTCACGCAACGGGCCGGTGATCAGACCGGTGCGGGTCGTGGCGCCGACGAGGGTGAACTTGGCCAGGTCGAGCGAAACCGACCGAGCGGCTGGCCCCTTGCCGAGGACGAAATCGATCCGGAAGTCCTCCATCGCCGGATAGAGGACCTCCTCGACCGGGCGGGGCAGGCGGTGGATCTCGTCGATGAAGAGCACATCGCCGTCTTCGAGCTTGGTCAAGATCGACGCCAGGTCGCCGGCCCGTTCGAGAGCCGGGCCCGAGGTGACCTCGAGGTTCGTGCCCATCTCGACCGCGATGATGTTGGCGAGCGTGGTCTTGCCGAGCCCGGGCGGGCCGGCGAACAGGAGATGGTCGGCGGCCTCTCGGCGACGAGCGGCCGCGCCGAGCATCACCGACAGGTGCCCCTTCAGCTCGGACTGGCCGACGAACTCGTCGAGGGTCTTGGGTCGGAGCCCCGGCTCGTCGAGCAGGGCGATCGCGTCGTCGGGCTCCTCGGCGGGAGAGAGCAGTTCTTCGCGTGCCATCGATCAGATCCTCACACGCCCGTCGCCAGGCGACGAAGCGCGTCCTTCAACAACTCGCCCGTTTCGCCCTCGGCGGGCAGATCGACCAGAACCGCATGGATCTCGTCGGCGCCGTAGCCCAGGCCTTCGAGCGCGGCCCGGACGTCGGCTCGTGCCCCACCACCGACCGCGGCGGGCGAACCGTCTTCGGTCAACACGACGACCTCGCCGTCGGGCAGGTCGAGCTTGGACTTCAGCTCCATCACGAGCCGCGCTGCGGTCTTCTTGCCGACGCCGGGGACCAGGCAGAGCGCGGCGACATCATCCTCGGCCACGGCCCGTCGGAGCGCGTCGGGGCCGTGCACGGACAGGATCGCCAACCCGAGCGACGGGCCGACGCCATGGGCGGAGATCAGCGACTCGAACACCCGGCGTTCGGCGATCGAGGCGAAGCCGTAGAGGGTCTCGCTGTCCTCGCGAACCGCGTGGTGGGTGTGGACGAAGACCTCACCGTCGAGCTCGCCGATCGTGACCGAGGTCGACGGGGTGACCTGGACCCGGTAGCCGACGCCACCCACCTCGATGAGGAGTTCGCCGTCGTGACCTCGATCGAGGAGACGGCCTCGCAACGAACCGATCATGAGACGCTCGCTTTCGCAGAAGGATCGACACCGGCGGCGGTGACCGCGGCGCGGGTACGGCGGCCGGGAACCCGGGAGAGATGACACAACGCCACCGCGGTGGCGTCTGCGGCATCGGCGGGCGACAGTCGCTTCGGGAGCCCGAGCAAGGTCTGCACCATCGTGCCGATCTCGGCCTTGCCGGCGGAGCCGGAGCCGCCGACGGCCTGTTTGATCTCGTTGGGTGAGTACTCGGCGACGTCGCAGCCGGCTGCGACCGCTTCGGCCATCGCCAGCCCGCTCGCCATGCCGACGCCCATCGCGGTCGACACGTTCTGCTGGAACAGCACCCGCTCGATCGCCACCACGTCGGGGCGGAGCTCCGCGATCAGGGCACGAAGCTCAAGCTGCATCTCCGCGAGCCGATGCGGAAGATCGAGTGCGGGGTCCGTCCGGATGACCCCGGCCGCGACAGCCCGAGGCCGACGACCATGTTCGACACAGCCGTAGCCACATCGCGAGAGCCCGGGATCGATCCCCAACACGAACACGTGTACGACCCTAGCGTCGCAACCGGGAAGCGGCGTGGCACCCTGAGCGGGATGAGTCGGCGTCGGATCCTGAAGATGCTCGCAGTGACGACCGTCCTGGGCGCGATGGTGTTCGGCGTTCTGTCCTATGTCTGGTTCGTCAATCCCACCCGCGACGACCCCGGCACCGTCGACGCAATCTATGTGCTCGGTGGCGGCGGCGATCGAGTCCCCCATGCCGTCGACCTCGTCCGCCAGGGCGTGTCCTCGACCGTGGTGTTCTCTTCGGTCTTCGTCGAGGAACAGAACGTCTGGGCGGCTCGCCCCTGCAACAGTCGACCGCCGCGCAACATCCCCGAGGGCACCGTCTTTGAGTGTCTCGAGCCCGACCCGCTGACGACCCGCGGCGAAGCCCAGATGCTCGCCGAGCTGGTCGAGGAACGCGGCTGGGAATCGGTCGTGGTGGTGGCCAGCACCGACCAGGTCACCCGGGCCCGCCGGCTCATCGAGCGGTGCTGGGACGGCGACGTCCGCATCGTGAGCGTCCCCCATCACCAGGCGGTGCCGATCCGGGTCGCCTACGAGTGGGGCGCATCCATCAAGGCGACGTTCTTGCGCGGCTGCTGAACCCGAAACCGACGCCGCTTCGAGCTTCAGCCCGTCGGCCAGGTGCCGATGGAAAGCAGATGAGTGCGCTCAACCCCCCTGCCGCCGCTGTCCAGCTCGCGCGCGTCTCCAAGGCGTTCAACGACAAGCCGGCGCTCACCGACCTGACCGTCGTCGCCCCGGAGGGCAAGATCACCGTCCTGCTCGGCCCCAACGGCGCCGGCAAGACGACGGCGATCCGCTGCATCACCGGAGCGATGACCCCCGACCAGGGCGTCGTACGGACCTTGGGTCTCGACCCGGCCGTCGACGGCGAAGCGGTGCGCAGCGACTGCGGCGTCGTCTCCGCCAAGCCGGCGCTCTATGACCGCCTCACCGGTTGGGACAACCTGATCTACGCCGCCCAGCTCCACGGCGTCGACTCGTCGGTCATGCACGACCGCATCCGAGCCTCGGCGGGCCGGTTCGGGATCGAGCACGCGCTCGACGAACAGGTCGGCGGCTACTCGACCGGCATGAAGACCCGCCTCGCGCTGTCCCGCTCGGTGCTGCACGAGCCCTGCCTGTTGTTGTTCGACGAGCCGACTTCGGGCCTCGATCCGGAGTCGGCCCAGGCCGTCCTCCAGCTGATCCGAGAGATGACGACCGACGGACACACCGTGGTGATGTGCACTCATCACCTCGTCGAGGCCGAAGGGCTCGCCGACCACGTGATCGTGCTCGACACCGGTACCGACCTCGTGTCGGGCCAGCCGAGCGACCTGACCCGGACCTACTGGCCCGAGGACTCGGTGCGCATCGCGGTCGAAGGCGATCAGGCGAAGCTCGCCGATCTGGAGATCCTGCCGGGCGTGCGTCGAGTCGAGCTCGGCGCCACCGACGCCCGCGTGGTGCTCAACGACCCGGCCGTGACCCCCGACGTCGTCGTCGCCCTCACCGCGGCCGGCCAACGGGTCACCAAGGTCGTCCCCCACGAACCATCGCTCGAAGAGCTGTACTTCGCCGTCCGTCGCTCGGCGCGCGACCTCGGTGAAGGCACGGTCGGCTCGACGATCACTCCCGAGGAGGCCTACCGATGAGCTCGTTCAACTGGCGTCGCACGTTCACCGTCGCCCGAACCGACGTGAAGCAGCTCGTCCTGGCCAAGGACTTCTGGATGCCGATGGGGATCCTCGGCAGCATCTTCTTCGTCTTCGTGCCGCTGTTCTTGCTGCTCTCCATCACCAGCCTCGGCGACGTGCCGGCGGTGCAGAACGTGGCCAACACCCTCGAAGTGCTGCCCCAAGCCGCCCAGGACCAGATCCAAGGCGACACCCCGCAGGGTCGTACCAGCTACGCCCTCGCCGTGTTCCTGTTCGCGCCGATGGCGGTGGTCGTGCCGTTGACGATCTCGACCGCGGTCGGCGCCGCCACCCTCGTCGGCGAGCGCGAGCGAGGTACCGGCGAGTTCTTGGCCCACTCCCCCGCCGGCACCCGCGAGATCTACCTCGGCAAGCTGCTGGCGTCGCTGGTGCCCGGCTACTTCACGACGATGGTCGGCTTCACCTGCTACTCGCTGATCGTGAACATCATCGTCGGCCCCGAGGTCGGGGGTTGGTTCTTCCCGACCCAGCAGTGGTGGCTGCTGATGCTGTGGGTACTGCCCGGCTTCTTGCTGATCGGCTTGTCGCTCGTGCTGCGTCTCTCGGGCAAGGTCAAGTCGACCGCGGCCGCCCAGCAGGCCTCTGGTCTCATCACGCTTCCGCTGATCGCCATCTCCTACGCCCAGGCGTCCGGCGCGATCTACGGCACCGCCACGACGACGATCGTGATCGGCGCCATCGCGTGGGCGATCGGGCTCACCTCGACGTGGCGAGGCATGGCCGGCGTCAAGCGTCAGCGTCTCCTCGGCGTCGCCGACGGGGTCTGAGGCCTCACCTTCGCCGCTCGCCTTCGGGCGGGCGCTGACTCGGCCGCCTCGGGCGCGTGCGGAACTGCGGAGTATTCCGACGCGACCCGAGGCCGGCTGATGGTTGACTACCGGCCATGACCGAACCGTCCCGCCTCCACGTCGTCACCGGCGCATCCGCGGGCATGGGCGCCTCGTGCGTCCGCGCCCTGACCGATCGGGGCGACCAGGTGGTAGCGGTCGCCCGGCGAGCCGGCGTGCTCGACGAGCTGTGGGGTGACCGCGACACGGTGCGGATCGTCGCCGCCGACGTCGGCACCGCGGCCGACCGCGACGCGATCGTGGCGGCGGTCGCCGAGCTGGCATCGGGACCGGTCACCTCGCTCATCCATGGGGCAGCGACCGCGGTCGACCTCGAACCGTGGACCGAGCTCGACGCCGACCAGCTCACCGCCCACTTCAACGTCCATGTCGCCGCCGCCGTGGCCCTGACCGGCTCGCTCCACCAAGAGGTGGGGCTGGAGCGTTGTGTGATCTTCGACAGCTACAGCGCGTCGAACCCGCGCGTCGGCTGGTCGGCCTATTCGATCCTCAAAGCGGCCGCCCAGATGGCCTTCCGGGCCGCAGCCGACGAACTCGACGACGTCGCCATCGCTCGGGTCTTCCCGGGGGCGGTGGGCACCCCGCTGCTCGACCGGGTCCTCGCCGCACCGCGTTCGATCCAGGCGACCGACGTGTACCACGAGCTCAACGACACCGACCGGGTCAGCACCCCCGACGAGATCGCCGACGAACTGTTGCCGATCCTGGATCGTTCGCCCGAGGAGCTCCGGGCCCAGGACACCTGGGCGATCGGCCACCCGGCCTGAGCCGAGCAACCGCAGACGCCCTCGCTAGGCGGTGGCTTCGTCCATGAGGTCGTCGGAGACGTCCATGTTGCCGTGGACGTCCTGCACGTCGTCGAGGTCGTCGAGCAGGTCCATCAGCTTGAGCAGGCCCTTGACCTGACCCACGTCGGTGATCTCCACCGTCGAGGTCGGCAACATCGCGAGGTCGGCGGACTCGACGGTGATCCCGGCCTCGTCGAGCGCCTCGCGGACCTGCGGCAGATCCGACGGCGGCGTCGTGACCCGCCACATCTCGCCCTCGTCGACGATGTCTTCGGCGCCGGCGTCGAGCGCGGCGAGCATCACGTCGTCCTCTTCGACCGAGGTCGGGACGAGGATCACGCCCTTGCGCTCGAACTGCCACGACACCGCACCGGGCTCGGCGAGCGAGCCGCCGTTCTTGGAGAGGGTCGAACGCACATCGCCCGACGTGCGGTTGCGGTTGTCGGTGAGGCACTCGATCAGGAGCGCGATGCCACCGGGCGCATAACCCTCGTAGGTGACGGTCTCGTAGTTGACGCCTTCGAGTTCGCCGGTCCCGCGCTTGACGGCCCGCTCGATCGTGTCGAGCGGCACCGAGTTGTCGCGGGCCTTCTGGAACATCGTCCGCAGCGTCGGGTTCGCATCGGGATCGCCGCCACCGGTGCGGGCCGCCACCTCGACCTGCTTGATCAGCTTGGCGAAGAGCTTGCCGCGCTTGGCGTCGGCGGCGCCCTTCTTGTGCTTGATCGTCGCCCACTTGGAATGGCCGCTCATGGTGTGCCCTCCTCGGAATTCACGGCGACGGGATCGGCGCCTGGTTCGAGCAAGCCGGCGTCGGTCAGCCAACGTCGGTGAAGCCGGGTGTCGCCCGACAGCTCGGGATGGAACGATGCCACGGTAACGGGGCCGTGCTGGCAGAGCACGGCTTGACCGTCGACCTCGGCGAGCACGGTCACGCCCTCGCCGACCGAGTCGACGATGGGGGCGCGGATGAACACACCGTGGAACGGCAGGTCGAGGCCGTCGATGTCGAGATCGGCCTCGAAGGAGTCGATCTGGCGGCCGTAGCCGTTGCGGCGCGACACGATGTCGATCGCCGAGAGACAGTGCTGATCGGAGCGGCCATCGAGGATCTCCGACGAGCAGAGGATCATCCCGGCGCACGTCCCGAAGACGGGCATCCCGCCGTCGACCCGTGCCTGCAGCGGCGCGAGCAGCTGCCCCTTCACGAGCAGCATCGACATCGTCGTGGACTCGCCACCCGGGATCACGAGCGCGTCGACCGCCGCCAGCTGGTCGGCGGTCTTGACGGGCACGGCGTCGACGCCGAGGTCTCGAAGGATGGCGATGTGCGCGTCGAACGCGCCCTGGAGGGCGAGGACGCCGACGGTCACCTCAGGGGTGTCGGTCACCAACCGCGTTCGGCGAGCTTCGTCTCGAGCGTGGCCATCTCGAGGCCGCGCATCGCATCGCCGAGCCCGGTCGAGACCTTCACGAGGATCTCGGGATCTTCGTAGTGGGTCGCGGCCTCGACGATGGCGTTGGCCATCTTCACCGGCTCGTCGGACTTGAAGATGCCCGAGCCGACGAACACGGCCTGAGCGCCGAGCTGCATCACGAGCGAGGCGTCGGCCGGCGTGGAGAGGCCACCGGCGCAGAACAGCGGGACCGGCAGTTCGCCGGTCTCGGCGATCTCCTGCACGAGCGGCAGCGGCGCCTGGAGCTGCTTGGCCCACTCGAAGAGCTCGGCCTCGTCGGCCTGGGTGATCTTGCGGATGTCGCCGGTGATCGAACGGATGTGGCGGACCGCCTCGACGACGTTGCCGGTACCGGCCTCGCCCTTGGAGCGGATCATGCAGGCGCCTTCGCTGATGCGACGAAGCGCTTCGCCAAGGT
>CAZEML010000091.1:0-15776 GCA_964513285.1 uncultured Candidatus Nemicrothrix sp. | reverse complement strand
GGTGTGCGCGGCCTGACCCTCGATCTCCTGGGACTGACGGGTGAGGTGATCGACCTGACGGCCGACCTCGCCGGCTGCGTCGACCACATCGGTCACGACCGACCCGACCCGGTCGAGGTTGGCGTTGATCGCCCCGCCGAGCCGTTCGAGCTCGGTGCGGCCCGCCCCCTCGTCGAAGCGATGGGAGAGGTTGCCCTCTTCGAGCACGTCGGTCATCTCCCGGAGACGGGACGTGATCGACTGGCGGATGAACAAGATCACGCCGACGAGCACGGCCAGCGCCGCGAGGAACCAACCGAGCAGGTCGGTGCGGGCCGCCGAAACGGTCGTCTCGACGTCGTCGATGTAGACGCCGGAACCGATGACCCAGCCCCATTCGGGCAACTCGGCGACATAGCTGAGCTTCGGCTGCGGCTCCTCGAATCCGGGCTTGGGCCACATGTAGGGCACGAAGCCGGCGCCGTCTTCGGCGACCACCTGGTTCATCTCGACGAACAGCTGAACCCCGTCGGGATCCTCGATGCCGCTGACGTCGGTCGTGTCGAGCTCGGGCTTGATCGGGTGCATCTGCATGATGAAGTCCCGATCGTGGATCCAGAAGTAGTCGCCCTCGCCGTAGCGGATCGCGCTGACCGCTTGGCGGGCCTGATCCTGGGCCTCCTCACGGGTGAGGGTGCCGTCGGCCTCGAGGTCGGCGTAGTGCTGGAGGAGGGAGAGGCCGCTCTCCACGATCGCCTTGGTCTTCGCCTCGCGCTCGTCGTAGATCTGCGACTCGAGACGACTGTTCGACACGAGCCCCACGACCAGCATCGCCACCGCGGCCACCGCGGTGATGGCGATCATCTTGGCTCCGATGCTCCAGTTGCCGGGACGGATCCGGGTCGACCAGTCGAAGTTCTGCATGCGCCCCGAGAAGGACTCGGCGGGGGCGTCGGCGGTGGGCGTGTCGGACATCGAAACCTTCTTCTGCGGGATGGCCGACCGGTTCGGTACGCGGGGGTTGCGCGGGTGGTCGGATCGCCGAACAGTGTCGGTCGCGACGGTTGCCACATGAGCCGTCGAATAGACCTACTCGACAGGGTGTGTCCGGACGCGACAACGCCGGCCCGAGGGCCGGCGTTGGATGGCGGAAGGTATGGGATTCGAACCCATGGTGACCCGGAGGCCACAACGGCTTTCGAGGCCGCCCCATTCGTCCGCTCTGGCAACCTTCCGGCGACGAGGCTAGCGGCCCTTCCCGGTCCGGCCCACCCGCGCGGGCTCGTGGTGACCGCGGAGCAGCCTCAGGCGGCGAAGGGGAGCTCGGTGGAGTTGGGGGAGAGGAACTCGTCGGCGAGGTGGGTGAGGAACCGGCGGGCCGCGTTCATCCGTTCGGCGACGTCGCTCACGACCGGCGGGGTCGGGGTGCTCGACCGGCGGCACTCCTGGTACGAACGGGCGCTGACCCGTTCGAGCGCATCGAGGCCCGGGGTCGGGGAGGCCGGGTCGCAGAGTTCGCTGATCTCGTCGTCGGACATGTGCAGCGCGACACCGACCCGTTCGGCCTTGTCGTGGGAGACCAGTCCGTGGCCGAGGGCGTCGGCGTGGACGCCGGCCATGTAGAGCGACACGTCGCCGACCCGACGCAGCAGTACGCCACGGTCGTCCTCGCTCAGGACCGAGAGCCACTCGACGAGATCCCACGGGTTCCCGGCGCTGGCGGGAACCGGCAGCCAGACGGGCTCGACCATCGACGTGAGGAGCCGAGCCATGAAGAGCACCCGGCCGGGGGCGGCGACGAACTCCTGGACCGGCTCGACGTCGAAGACGGGCAGGCGGGTGCGAGGCCCGACCCAGTCGTTCACGTAGGAGCTGGTGAGGAGATGATCCGCCGCGAGGCGAGTCATGACCGCGAAGAAGACGAACGGTGAGGTGCACACCGCGAGCTCGTCACCATCGACGACCGAATCGACGAGCGCTTGCTCGCTCAACAGGTCATGAAGGGCCCACGGTCGGCGGGCCAGTTCGATGGCGAGCTCGTCGACCTCGCGGCCGCACGCAGCGGCGAGTTCGGTGATCTCCGTTCCCGTCAGCTGCGTCGAATTCATGAACTCAGGGTCGTGCGGACGCGACTCGACATGAGATGGCGAAGGTCGGATTGTGCCGTTCGGCTCAGCTCGCGGTCGCGGCCATCCACTCGGCGATGTGGGCGGCGAGTTCGGGTCCGACGTCCTCTTGGATGAAGTGCCCGGCCTCGAAGTCCCGGTGGGGCTGGCCGGCCGCTCCCGCGATCTGGTCGCGGGTCGCCGCGATCGTGGCGGCATCGCCGAAGATCGGATCCTTGAGGCCGAAGTCGCCGAGCACCGGACGGGGGAAGGCATCGAGGGCGGCCCGAGCGGCTTCGTTGGTGGGCGCGTCGCCGACGGTGTTGACGAGGGACGGGAAGGTCCGCATCGCGCCCATGTGGATGCGGCTCGGGAACGGTGCGTCGTAGCCGGCCAGCTCGGCATCGGTGATGTCGCGCAGGATCGATGCCTGCATCACGACCGACGGCATGAAGTCCTTGCCGACGAGGGCGTAGGCGATCCAGTCGCCGAAGACCTCCATGCCGCTCCGACCGTCGCCGCCACCGCCGGTCACGAACGGGAAGGCGAGGTTCTGCGGCGCCAACGAGTCCGGCATCGGGAACGGCGCGAACCCCTCGGGAAGTACCGGCAGGTTGCCGTTGGCGACGACGAGGCGGGCGAAGCGATCCGGGTCGTTGCCGACGCAACGCATCCCGATCAGCGAACCCCAGTCCTGCACGACGGGCGTGATGTCGCGCAGGTCGAGCGCGTCGAGGAACATCTCGTTCCACCGCACGTGATGGAGGTACCGGTAATCCGACAGCTGCACCGGCTTGTCGGAGCGACCACAGCCGAGATGGTCGTTGGCGATCACCCGAAAGCCGGCGTCGGCGAGCACCGGGATCATGTGGCGGTACAGGTAGCTCCAGTCGGGCTGACCGTGCAGGAGCCAGATGACCTCTCCGTCGGGATCGCCCTCGTCGACGTAGTGCATGCGCATCCCGTCGATGTCGACGTACTTCGGTTCGAACGGCCAGTCGACGAGGCCGGCGAAGGCATCGTCGGGGGTGCGGACGAACGGGATGCCACCGTCGGTCCAGTGGATCTCGGCCTCGTCGGCGGAGACGTCGGGGGGCAGGTCGGGGGTCGCGCTCATGCGGCGACGTTAGGCGAGCGGGGTCGGCCGCCCGGAATCTAGGTTCGGGGCATGGAGCGGCAGCCGGCGACCCGACCCCACATCACTCCGTTCGAGGACAGTCGGCGATGGGCGAAGGTGCCCTATCGCCCGGGCGACATCGTGATCGCGACCCCACCGAAGTGTGGGACGACGTGGACGCAGCGCATCGTCATGTCGCTGTTGTGGCCGGCGGACGACGCGCCCTCGACCCGTGGCGAGCTCAGCCCGTGGGTCGACATCCGCGCCAGCGACATCGACGACGTCGCGGCGCGACTCGCGGCTCAGACCCACCGCCGCTTCATCAAGACTCATTCGCCGGCGGACGGGATCCCGCTCGATCCCGACGTGCGCTATGTGCTCGTGTATCGGAACCCGGCCGACGCCCTCGTCTCGTGGGGCAACCACCGTGAGGCGATGCGGCCGGAGGTGGTCGAAGCCCTCAACGCCGCCGGTGCGGTCGACGGCCTCGATGGCGTGCCGATCGCGTTCGACGGCGACTACGACGAACTCCTCGTCGAGTGGACCGCCTACTGGTCTCCGGGCCGCCATCTCGCCCCGTGGTGGCCGTTGCGCCACGAGCCCAACGTCGTGTTCCTCCACTACACCGATCTCGATGCGGATCTCGCGGGCGAGATGGCGCGGCTCGCGGCCTTCCTCGACATCGAGGTCCCGTCGGACCTCTGGACGGCGACGGTCGAGCGGTGCCGCATCGACGCGATGCGAACCGAGGCGCGTGCTGCCGGGGTCAGCCATCGCATGTTCGTCAACGGCGCCGATTCGTTCTTCCACAAGGGCGGTGTCGGGCGAGGTCGGCAGCTGCTGACCGAGGCGCAGCTGGCGACGGTCGCCGAGCACCACGCGTCGATCCTGCCGACCGAGGCGTGTGCGTGGCTCGAAGCCGGCGGTCCGGTCGCGTAGCCGCGCCGGCGACCATCGCGGAATGGGCTCACCCGGCGTGGGGTTGCCCGGCCATGGATGAACAACGACCCCCACTCCCGCCCTTCGACGAGGCGGCGGCGTGGACGAAGGTGCTCGGCGCTGAAGCGGCGTGGAACACCCGCGACCCGGAGAAGGTCGCCCTCGCCTACACCGAGGACAGCGTCTGGCGGAACCGCGACACCTTCCTGCAGGGCCGCGCCGAGATCGCGGCGTTCCTCCGCGACAAGTGGGCTCGTGAGACCGACTACGCCCTCCGCAAGGACCTGTGGACGTTCGCCGGCAACCGGATCGCGGTCCGCTTCCAATACGAGTCGCGTGATCTCGACGGTCAGTGGTGGCGTTCGTACGGCAACGAGAACTGGGAGTTCGACGAGCGCGGCCTGATGCGTCGACGAGAGGCCTCGATCAACGACGTCGCGATCGACGAATCCGACCGGCGCATCTTCGGGCCGCGCCCCGACGGCGACCGTGACGGGATCCCGTTGCGCTAGCCGAGCGCCGGTGCGGTGCTCGGGCCCCGGTCGACCAGCTGGGAACGCAGCCACAGCTGGGTGATGCCGAAGTCGGCGACGGCGACCGCGATGACGATCGCGCCCCAGGTGCCCCAGGAGGTGAAGTCGACGAGGGCGAGCACGACGACGGTCGCGATCACCCACGAGATGTCGGCCATCGACGTCTGGAGGAGCGCGAACGGAAGCTTCGACTCGGGAAGGCGGGACTGGCGGTAGACGTCGGCGGCGAAGAGCAACAGCCCGGCACCGCCGACTCGGGTCAGGGTGACCTGGTCGATGCCGGAGACGTCGCTGAGCCAACCGGCGGCCACCACCGCAAGGAGTCCGCCGACGGTCGAGAAGGCGGCGTTGGCACGCAGGACGAGGCGGGATCGGGAGACGGTTCGTTCGTTCATGGGCCGAGCGTGCGGGTCCGACGTCGCCGAAGCGATGACATGGCAGGTAATCGGCCCGGTTACCCGAGTCGTCGTACGCTCGGGTCATGACCGACACCACCCTGGTCGCCTCCTTCGGCGAGGAGCTCCGCCGCTGGCGCGACGCCCGCCGCTACTCCCAGCTGGCGCTCGCCGCGGAGGCCGACGTCTCCCAACGTCATCTCTCCTTCCTCGAGACCGGCCGGAGCAAGCCGAGTCGAGAGATGGTGCTCCATCTCGCCCGCGTGCTCGAGCTGCCGTTGCGGGATCAGAACAACCTGCTCGTCACCGCCGGGTACTCGCCGGAGTACGCGGAACGATCACTCGATGATCCCGATCTCGACGAGGTCCGCCACATCCTCGACACCGTCGTGAACGCCCACGGGCACATTCCCGCCTACGTCGTCGATCGCGGCTGGGATCTCGTGCTGGCCAACACGACGGCGATGGGCCTCGCATCGCTCGTCGGTATCGACATGCCGCCCGAGGTCGCGGTGAACGCCATGCGGACGTGCTTCCATCCCGACGGTCTGCGCGAGGCCATCGTCGACTGGGAACGCTTCGCGACCGTGCTCCTTCACCGGCTCGAGCGCGAGGCGGTCGAGCGACCGTTCGACGAACGGCTCAATGCCCTCGCCCTCGAGGCCCGCACCTATCCGGGTGTCGCCGACCTGCCGGACCGTCCTCCGCTGCCGAGCGGCAACGACCTGCTGTTGCCGATGGTGGTCGACACGCCACTCGGTCGACTCCGGCTGATCTCGATGATCGCCACCATCGGCGCCCCGTTCGACGTGACGTTGGAGGAGCTCCGGCTCGAGACGTTGCTTCCCGCTGACCGCACCACCGAAACGATCCTCCAGGATCTCCACGAAAGGCTGAACAACCCGTGAGTGCCGCGACCGTCCCCGCCCTGCCCGACAACGCCCCGGCCGTGCTCGTGACCTACATGCAGATGTGGAACGAGCGTGATCCCGACGCCATCCGCGGTCACCTCGACGCCGCCGTGAGCGAGGACTGCTTGTGGGTCGACCCCCAACACCAGCACACCGGCCGTGACGCCCTCGAGGCCAACGTGCGCGGCTTCCGCGCGACGTTCCCGAACGCCGACCTCGGGGTCGGCAGCAACGTCGACGCCCACAACGACCGCTATCGCTACGAGTGGGTGATCGTGAACGACGGCGAGCTGCTCATCCGCGGTTTCGACGTCGTCACCGTCGATGCCGACGGTCTCATCGGACGGGTCGACGGCTTCTTCGGCACCCTCGAGCGGGTCGGCCCCGAGTAGGGGTTGCACGACGCCGCTCGAGCTTCGATCATCGACAGGTGACCCCTGACGAGCACCGGGCTGCGGCGATCGATGCCAACAACGCGGCGTGGGAGTTCCTCGACGGACGACCGCACACGCCTGACGAGACCGACGAACTCCTCGAACGGGTGTACGCGGCCGCGCACCATTGGCGCCGCGCCGCCGGGGTGACGCCGATCAACCATGCCCGCGCGGCCTGGCTGATCTCGCGGGCTCACGCCGCACTCGGCAACGGCGATCTCGCCCTGCACCATGCGGACCGCTGCGCAACGCTCACCGCCGGCGCGGGAGATGACGCCGCCGACTTCGACCACGCGTACGCGCACGAGGCGCGAGCGCGTTCGCTCGCCGCGCTCGGCCGCCACGACGAAGCTCGCGACGAACGCGACCGAGCCGCCGCCGCCGAGATCGCCGACGATCAGGACCGCGAGATCTTCGACGGTGACCTGGTGGCCGAGCCGTGGTTCGGCCTCAGCGACTGAGCTGCGGTCGCAGTCGCGCCACCGCCCACAGCCCGACGGCCACGGCCGCCAAGGCGGCGAGACGGATCAGGTCCTCACCGCTCGCCGTCCGGAGTTGATGGATGAAGAGCACACCGGCCGCGATGGCGCCCACCGGTGCCACCCACATCGGCGCTCGGAACGCGGCTGCGGCCTCGCGATGCCGTCGGGTCACCGCGGCGGCGACGTTCACGGCGACCAACACCGCGAGCAGCAAGGTGACGGCGGCCTCGGCGAGGGCGGACACCGCGCCGGTGCTGGCCATGACCGCGGCGATCAGGGCCATGGCGATCGACGCGGCGAGTGGCGTACGTCGCCGGGGCAGGAGCCGCCCGAACGTCGCCGGCACGTGCCCGTCGACCGCCATGCCGTAGAGGAGCCGAGACGACGCGACCAGGGCGAAGAGGCAGGTGTTGGTGACGGCGACCAACGCCACGAGCGCGTAGCCCCGCGTCGGGATGCCGAGCGGGCCCGTCGACGCGACCTCGAGCAGCGGTCCGTCCGAGGCCGCGAGGGTCGCCGGGTCGACGGTCATCGTCGCGACGACGGTCACCGTGAGGTACAGCGCGGAGGCGGTGGCGACCGCGGCGAACAGCGCTGGCGGGAACGACCGGCGCGGATCCCGGACCTCCTCGCTCAGGTGAGCGGCGTCCTCGAATCCGAGAAAGGCGAAGAAGGCCAGCGCGGTCGCCGACAACCACCCGCCGATCGTGACCCCTTCGGTCTCGGTGAGGCGTCCGGCGTCGCCCCCGCTGTCGACGATCGCGGCCGCACCGATCACCAGGACGACGAGCAGGCCCGCGATCTCGACGACGGTCATGATGACGTTCGCGTTCGCGGAGGCTTCGATTCCGCGCAGGTTGAGGGCGGTGAGCGCCGCGACCACCCCGACGGCGACGAGCACCACCGGGAGGTCGACGAACTCGGCGAGATAGTCGCCGGCGAAGGCCCGGGCGGTCGTCGCCGCGGTCATCAGCGAGCTCAGCATCACCGCCATGCCGACCGCGAACGTCAGCGCGGGGATGCCGGCGGCTCGGTCGATGTAGAGCGCCGATCCGGCCGCGCCGGGAAAGCGGGTGATCAACTCGCTGTAGGAGGCGGCCGACAACCCGGCGATCGCGAAGGCGGTGAGGAAGGCGAGCCAGGCCATCCCACCCAGCTCGCCGGCGACGTCGCCGACGAGGATGTAGATCCCGGCGCCGAGGATGTCGCCGACGATCATCAGGTATAGCAGTCGGCGCCCGATCGCCGGCCGGAGGCCGTCGGGTGCCACTCGGGTGTCGGTCACCCCCGTAGCGTGCGGCACCGCCGCCTCCGGCACCCGGGCCTTAGGTCCCGTCTCGACCTCCGAGTGTCGGGTCTGCTGCACTGAACCGATGCGTCTGCGGACGGCGACCGTCGTTTTCGTGCTCGGCTTCCTCGCTCATCAGCTCGATCACGTCCGGCGCGGCTACGGCGACGTCGAGGACGGTGTGATCCTGGGCCGCACCGTCGCCTCGATGCTGGTGGCGGCCCTGGTCACCCTCGTGATCGTCCGTCACCCGTTCGCGCCGCGCGCCGCGGTCGCCGTGGGCTTCGTCGTCGCGCTCGGACTCGTGATGGTCCGGCTCGTCCCACCGTTCGGTCCGCCGAGCGACCATCTCGGCGCCGACGGCGTCGACGCACTCACCTGGTTCGTGGTGCTGTTCGAGCTCGTCGGCGCCGTCGTGGTGGGTGGGGCCGGGCTACGCCAGTGGCGTCAGAGTCCGGCGTACCAGTCGTAGCCGCGCTCGCCCCAGTAGTCGCCGCCGCGGTCGCGGAGGAACTGGATGGTGCCGATGCGCTTGATCTGCTTGATGCCGTACTTCAGCGGGGTCGCGAGCCGGAGCGGCGCCCCGTTGAGTTCGTTGATCGGCTCGCCGAAGTTGTCGTAGGCGAGCAGGGTCTGCGGGTGGCGCATCGTCGCCATGTCGACCGAGACGTAGTAGTCGCCGTCGGGGGTCTCGATGTAGACGTCGCTGATGTCGTCGGGCAGTTGATCCTCATAGAGGGCGAGGAAGTCGCTGAACCGGGCGCCTTGCCAGTTCGTGACCTGGGCCCAGCCCTCGATGCACTTGTGCTCGATCGTCATCTCGTTCCACGGCAACGCCTTGATGTCGTCGAGGGTGTGGGTACCGAGCTGCTCGCCGTCGGGGCCGAGCACGGTGAGCTCCCACCCTTCCAGGTCGAGTTCGCTGCGCAGACCGTGGCGGCCGTTGACCCGCAGGATCGAGGCCTCGGAGATGTCGTACTCCTTGGCGAGATGATCCTCACGGAACAGGCTCGACCAGATCGACTCGTTGAGTTCGTGGATGTCGCGCAGCGGGCCGGGGGCCCGGTCGACCAGGTCGGCCGACTGGATGTTGCGGAAGGTGAACCAACCGCCGACGGCGGCGACACCGCCGGTGATGAACGAGCGCCGCGAGCGCTTCTTGTAGTCCTCGATCGAGAGTTCTTCGGCCTCACGCATGGTCTTCGCCGACGCCGCCGACGTCGGACCCTCCTTCGGTGGTCGTCGTCGCAACGCTGGCGGCTGCGGGTTCGTCGGGCGTCGTGACTGCAGCGCTCGCCACAGCCGGTTCGGATTCGGTGACCCCGTCGGCGGGATCGATGTCGATGACCTCGTAGCCGGTGACCATCGAGGTGAAGTTGCGGCGGCCGGCGCGGACCACCTGGATGATGTGGATCACGAAGAAGCCGAGGAACAGCATCGTCGTGGAGAAGTGGATGAGTCGGGCGGACTCGTAGCCGCCGAACACCGTGACGAGGAACGACAGCTGCACCGGCTTGAACAAGGCGAACCCGGTCAGCACGATCACGATCCCCATCAGGATCACGACGGTGTAGGTGAGCTGCTGAGCGCCGTTGTAGTGGGTCTCCTTCGGCGGCTCCTCCTTGCGCATGCCGAGGTCGTGCATGACGACCGCCGGCACCCGGCGCAGCTGCTGGCGGGTCGGGACCAGCTCGCGCCACCCGCCGGTGCCGGCGAGGTACGAGAGGTAGGCCGCACCATTGATGGTGAGCAGCCAGCCGAACGACAGGTGGAAGGCGAGACCCCGGGCGAGCTTGCGGTCGAGGCCGAGCGCCTCGTTGAACCAGTCGGGGAAGAAGGCGAAGAGCTGCCAGTCGAGGATGCCGAAGGCGAACTCCTGCTCGGCCCAGTAGATCCGGAGTCCGCTCCAGATCATGATCGTGATCAACGGGAAGTTGATCCAGTGCATCCACCGGTTGCCGCGGCGGTGACGCAGCACGGCCTTCTGGGTCGGCTCGGGGGCCGGCGCCGGTGCGTCGTCGTGTTCGAGTGTTGCCGTCATCGGGTAGGGAACGCCGTGAGTCCGAAAAGCGTTCCCGGAGACTTTTCCGCGCGGGGTGGAGACGGGTTTAGTCTCCCCGAATGGTCACCAACATGCGCGACGTCGTCATCAGTGGATCGGGGGTCTTCACCCCACCCGAGGTGATCACCAACGAGGAGCTCGTCGCGGCGTTCAACGCCTTCGCCGACAAGGAGAACGCGCGCCACGCCGACGCGATCGCAGCCGGCGAACGAGAGGCGATCCCGCACTCCGATGTCGACTTCATCTTCAAGGCGTCGGGCATCGAACGCCGCCACGTTATGGACAAACAGGGCGTGCTCGACCCCGACGTCATGCACCCGTTGCTGCGCGAACGCAGCGACGACGAACCCGGGATCATGACCGAGATGGCGGTCGACGCTGCTCGTCAGGCGATGGCGCAGGCGGGGGTCGACGGCAGCCAGATCGACGCGATCATCTGTGCGGCCTCCAACCACGAACGGGCGTACCCGGCGATCGCGATCGAGGTGCAGGAAGCGCTCGACATCGCCGGCTTCGGTTACGACATGAACGTCGCGTGCTCGTCGGCCACGTTCGGGATGCAGAACGCGGTCGACATGATCCGCTGTGGCTCGGTCGACCGGGTGCTGATGGTCAACCCCGAGATCTGCTCCGGTCATCTCGAATGGCGCGACCGCGACTGTCACTTCATCTTCGGCGACGTGTGCACCGCCGTCGTGCTCGAAGCCAAGGAGCTCGCCACCTCCGACGATCAGTTCGAGGTGCTGTCGACCCGGTTGCTCACCCAGTTCTCCAACAACATCCGCAACAACAACGGCTTCCTGCGCCGCTCTCGCGAGGGCGGGATGGAGGATCGCCGCGACATGCAGTTCATGCAGAACGGCCGGCAGGTCTTCAAGCAGGTCGTGCCGATGGTCAGCGAGCTGATCGTCGAGCACTGCCGCGACGAGGGTGTCGAGCCGACCGAGCTCAAGCGGCTCTGGCTCCATCAGGCCAACAAGTCGATGAACGACTTCATCGGCAAGAAGGTGATGGGCCGAGTGCCCGAACCCGAGGAGCAGCCCAACATCCTCCAGGAGTACGCCAACACCTCGTCGGCGGGGTCGATCATCGCGTTCTCCCAGCACCACGACGATCTCGAGTCCGGCGATGTCGCCGTGATCTGCTCGTTCGGCGCCGGCTACTCGGTCGGCAATGTGATCGTTCGCCGGGTCTGATCAGCGGGCGAACGCCTCGAGGGGTTCGCCCTCGAGGGTGATGCGGTGCATCACACGGCGGTGCCCCTGGTAGTCGTTGACCGCGGCGTGTTGCACCGCCCGGTTGTCCCAGATCGCCATCGAGCCGACGTCCCAGGTGAACCGGTAGGTGAACTCCGCTTGCCGGGCATGGGCGAAGAGTTGTTCGAGGAGCGGGGCTGACTCGCGGCGGCGCCAACCCTCGAAGTGGGTGGTGAAGTCGCCGTTGACGTACAACGCCGCCCGCCCCGACAGCGGGTGCTTGATGATCACCGGATGGATGGCGTCCTGGGTCGCGGCCTGGGCGTTCTCGTAGCGCTGATCAGAGCCGTAGCTCTCGGCGGGAACCCCGAAGGCGTGGCGGCTGGAGTGCACGGCCCGCATGGTGGCGAGCGTGGCCTTCATGCCGTCGGAGAGGGCGTCGTACGCGGCGTACTGGCTCGCGAAGATCGTGTCGCCGCCCGCGGGTGGCACCTCGCGGGCGTAGAGGATCGACCCCATCGCCGGGATCTGGTCGTAGCTGTGATCGGTGTGGAAGCTGCCGCCGATGTTGCTGCGCTGATCGGGTTCCTTGCGGACCTCGGCGATCGTCGGATGTGATCCGACCGCCGGGAAGAAACGGTTGACGTTGATCTCGGACCACCGCTGGGCGAACGCGATGTGTTGGTCCGGGGTGAGCACCTGGTCACGGAAGAACACGACGGCGTGGTCGACGTACGCCTGCTTGATGACCGCCAGGTCGTCGTCGCTGCACTCGGCGACCTGCACACCACCGATGAACGCGCCGAGCACGTTGTTGGCGGGGGTGACGGTGATCGTCACGTGGCCGGTTCGCCTTCGGGCTCGGACGGGGACGACTCGTCGGGGCCTTCGGCTTGGGTTCGCCGGGCCGCCTGCACCTCGTGGAAACCGAAGACGAGGCAGCCGCACACGATGAAGATGTCGGCGACGTTGAAGACGGCGTACCAGGTGACGTCGATGAAGTCGATCACCTCGCCGGACAAGAAGCCGTCGTCGGCCCGGAAGATGCGATCGATCAGGTTGCCGATCGCGCCGCCGAGCACGACCGCGGCGACGTTGGCCCGAAAGGCCGTCTGTGAGACGCGGATCTGCTGGGCGAGGAAGAGGCACAGCCCGATGATGAGCACCCCGATCCAGCGCCCGAGCCCTTCGCCGGTGCCGAACGAGAACCCGCTGTTGTAGGCGAGGTCGAACTCGAGGGTCGGCAGGATCTCGACGATGTCGCCGTCTTCGAGCGCGGCGAGCGCCCACCACTTGGTGAGCTGGTCGAGCACCACCGCGACGACCACGATCACCGTCGGGGTGACCAGGCTCAGCCGAGGTTGGTTCGGCGGCGCGACGTCGGTGGGCTCATCCACGTCCGCAACGGTACCGGCAGCCACGTTCTGGCCGTCGGCGACCGGCCGGGCCCGTAGGCTCGCCAGGTGACCGATCCGGTGCGTGTGTCGTCGATGCCTCTCGGCTTGGCGCGGGTCCTCGTCTTCGCCTCGTCGGCGGCGGTGCTCGTCCTCGAGATCCTCGCCGGGCGGCTGATGGCGCCCTACGTCGGGGTCTCGCTGGAGACCTTCACCGGCATCATCGGCGTGGTCCTCGCCGGCATCGCGCTCGGTACCGCCCTCGGCGGTCAGGCCGCGGATCGCTTCGACCCGGCGTCGTTGCTCGGTCCTGCGTTCATCGTCGGCGGCGCGCTCTCGTGGTGGTCGCTGTGGGTCGTCTTCACGCTCGGCCCCGAGATCGGCCGCGGACCGGCGGCGATCCTCGGGTTGAGCTTCCTCGGCTTCTTCGCTCCCGCCGCGGTGCTCAGCGCCGTGTCGCCGCTGGTCGCCAAGCTGCGCCTCCAGGACCTCTCCGAGACGGGTGCGGTGGTCGGCTCGCTCTCGGCCTGGGGCACCGGCGGAGCCCTGTTCGGGGTGTTCATCACCGGGTTCGTCCTCGTCGCCGCCTGGCCCACGAAGCCGATCGTGCTCGTCCTCGGCGCGTCGTTGGTCGTCGCGGGTGCCGCGCTGACCGGGTGGCATCGACGCCGCCCGCCGTCGATCGCCGCCGCGCTCGTCGTGCTCGTCTCGTTCGGGGTCGGTCTGAGCGGCACCTCGCCGTGTGGGTTCGAGTCGGCGTACTTCTGTGGCCAGGTGATCGATGACGCCGGCGACCCCGATGTCCGGTATCTGGTCCTCGACGACCTGGTCCACGCCGCGGTCGACCTCGCCGACCCCGATGCACTGCAGCTCCGCTACGTACGGCTGCTCGCCGCGGCGATCGACGCCCGACCCGCAGGTGCGGTCGACGTCGCCCACGTCGGCGGGGGAGGGTTCACCCTGCCCGGGTATGTCGCCCGGAGCCGCCCGGGCAGCACCAACACCGTCTTCGAGATCGACGACGTCCTCCTCGATGTCGCGCGAGACGAACTCGGGTACGTGCTCGACGACCAGACCACCGTCGTGATCGGCGATGCCCGCCTCCACCTGGGCGACCTGGAGCCGGCGTCCCACGATGTCGTCGTGGGGGATGCGTTCGGCGGCGCGGCGGTGCCGTGGCACCTCACGACGGTCGAGTTCCTCGACGAGGTGGCGCGGGTCTTGCGTCCCGGCGGGGTGTACGTGCTCAACGTGATCGATGGCGGCGACAACGACTTCGCCGAGTGGCAGGCGCGGACCCTGCTCGACCGCTTCGAGCACGTGGAAGTGATCGCGCCCGTGGGCGGGGTCGGCCAGCCGACCAACCAGATCCTCCTCGCGTCGGACGAGCCGATCGAGTGGTTCCCGCTCGACGGCGATGGCGAATGGGTCGGCGACGTCGCCGCCTTCGCGGCGAACGGACGGGTCCTGACCGACGACTACGCGCCAGTCGATCAGCTGCTGACCTCCCGCTGAACTCGAATCCTCAGGGCGCGTTCGGAACGGCCGATTGGTGGGATCGATGACCACCACCGCTCCCGCCCCGCATTCGACTGCCGCCGCCCGCTCGTACCTGGTGCCCGGGCTCGTCGTCATCGCCCTCGTGGTGGCCGCCCTCGTCTACTTCTGGTTCCAGCCCTCAGCGGCGGATCAGGCGCGGCTCGACGTGATCGAGGCCGACCCGACGCTCGTGCTGCCGATGCTTGACGGCGAGCAACCCGAACTGCTGAGCAGCGAGAGCACCGTCGCGTCGCGCAACTGGTCCGGGGAGTGGAGCATCACCGAACGGACCGACCGGTACGCCCTCCAGAGCCGCCGGGTCGATCGGTACGCCGATGATCTCTACGAGCACCTGCGTGTGTCGGCGTGGGACGTCACGAGCGTGCAGTGCCAAGAAGACCAGCTCGTCATCACCGGCCGGCAGGTCATCGACGGCGATTGGGCGACGCTCGAGTTCACCGCGTGGGCCGTGGGTGCGAACGGGCAGCTGTCGGTTCGGAGCGCGATCTCCGCGGTCGGCGGCAACGATCTGATGGTCGTGGCCGAGGCGACCGAAGCCCGCATCAACTGCCCGGCGCTCGGCTGAGCGTCGAGCGGCCCCGAGGCTCGTATCGTCGAGCCCATGACCGCTTCCTCGCCTGTCACCCTCGGCGCTGTCATCGGCAGCCTGCGCGAAGGCTCGTTTCATCGCATCGTCTTCGAGAACGCGCTCGAGGTGCTGCCCGACGGTGTCTCGATGGCCGAGATCCCGGTCGTCGACCTGCCGTTCTTCAACGAGGATCTGGAGGGCCCCGATGGTCCGGCCGAGATCGGTGCGTACCAGGACGCCGTCCGGGGCATGGACGGCCTCGTCTTCTTCTCCCCGGAGTACAACGGCGGCGTTCCCGCGGTCACCAAGAACGCCGTCGATTGGGCGTCGCGCCCGCGCGGTGAGGCCCCGATCGACGGACTCCCGATCCTCGTGGTCGGCGCGACGCCGGGCCGCCACGACGTGGCCAACGTCCGCCAGGCCCTGTCTCACACGGCGGGGAGTGCGGGCGGTCGGGTGTTCGAACGAACGCTCGGCTTGGCCAGCATCTCCCGCCGGATCGAGGATCGTCGGTGTGATGCGGAGATCCAGGCCGAACTCGAGGCGACGCTCGCGGCGTTCGTCGAGTTCATCCAGACGCCGGCGGCTGACGAGGACTAGCCGAGCCGGGATCGAGCCGCCGTCGTCGTTCCTGATGCGAGATCAACGCGACGACCGCACCGAAGAGTGAGAGACCGGCGACGGTGAGCATCGCCCCCTCGTAGCCGACGGTCGTGTCCGCGAGGGCGCCGACGGTGAGCGGGCCGGTCACGCCACCGACCTCCGCGACCGAGAACCACACGCCGTTGGCCAGGCCCGCGTTCGCCGGGGTCA
>CAZEML010000090.1:0-15911 GCA_964513285.1 uncultured Candidatus Nemicrothrix sp. | reverse complement strand
TGCATGCCGCCACCACCGATGGCGGCATCGAAATCCTCAAGGGCGTCGATCTGTCCGTCGCCGACGGCGAAGTCCACGCCCTGATGGGCCCCAACGGCTCCGGCAAGTCCACGCTCGCCAGCGTGCTGCTCGGCAGCCCCGAGTACGAGGTCACCGCCGGTTCGATCAAGTTCCGTGGCGAGGACATCACCGAGTGGGACCCCGACATCCGGGGCAAGGCCGGCATCTTCTTGGCCTTCCAGTACCCCCAGGAGATCCCCGGCGTCTCGGTCATCAACTTCTTGCGTCAGGCCCTGTCGGCCCGCAAGGGCATCGATCTCTCCGTGCTCGAGCTGCGACTCGCGATCATGGAGTGGATGGAGCGCCTCGAGATGGACCCGTCCTTCGGTGAGCGCTACCTCAACGAGGGCTTCTCCGGCGGTGAGAAGAAGCGCAACGAGATCCTCCAGATGGCGATCCTCGAGCCAGAGATGGCGATCATGGACGAGACCGACTCCGGCCTCGACATCGACGCGCTGCGGGTCGTCGCCAGCGGTGTCCAGGAGGTCCGCAAGGACCGTCCCCAGATGGGCGCGCTCGTCATCACCCACTACCAGCGGCTGCTCGACGAGCTGAACCCCGACAAGGTGCACATCATCGTCGACGGCAAGGTCGTCGAGTCCGGCGGCATGGAGCTCGCCGAAGAGCTCGAGCGCGACGGCTATGTCCGCTTCGGGGTCGGGTCGTGAGCGGCATCCCGGCCGACATCAAGGCCGACTTTCCCGTTCTGCAGCAGCAGGTGCACGGCAAGCCGCTGATCTACCTCGATTCCGGCAACACATCGCAGAAGCCGCAGGCCGTCATCGATGCGATGAACGACTACTACGAGACCACCAACGCCAACGTGCACCGTGGCTCGTACGACCTCGCGGTTCGTGCCACCGACGCGCTCGAGGGCGCCCGCGCCAAGGTCGCCCGCTTCATCAACGCGCCGGCCACCAACGAGGTCGTCTTCACCAAGAACGCCACCGAGGCGTTCAACCTGCTCGCCCGCTCGTGGGGCGCGGCCAACCTCGGTCCCGGCGACGCCGTCGTGATCTCGGAGATGGAGCATCACGCCAACATCGTCCCGTGGCACATGCTCGCCGCCGAGAAGGGCTTCGAGCTGCGCTGGATCCCGGTCGGTGGTGACGGGCACCTCGATCTCACCGATCTCGACACCCTGCTCGACGGCGCCAAGCTGCTGTCGGTCACGGCGATGTCCAACGTCCTCGGCACCCTCAACGACATCCCCCGCCTCGCCGAAGCGGCCCACGCCAAGGGTGCGCTCCTGGCGGTCGATGGCAGCCAATACGTCCCCCACGTACCCACCGACGTCCAGGCGATGGGCGCGGACTTCTTGATCTTCACCGGCCACAAGATGCTCGGCCCGATGGGCATCGGTGTGCTGTGGGCTCACGCCGAACTCCTCGAAGCGATGCCCCCGTTCCTCGGCGGCGGCGAGATGATCCTCAACGTCACCAAGGAGGGGTTCACGACCACCGAGATCCCCTGGAAGTTCGAAGCCGGCACCCCGATGGTCGCCGAAGCGGTCGGCCTCGGCGCCGCGGTCGACTATCTCTCCGAGATCGGGATGGACAACGTCCGTCAGCACGAGATCGAACTCACCGCCTACGCCCTGCGCACCCTCACCAAGCGCTACGGCGACAAGATCGAGATCCACGGCCCGTCCGAGCCGGCCGAGCGTGGCGGTGTGCTGTCGTTCGTGTACGGCGAGGCCGACCTGCGGGTCCATCCCCACGACATCGCCCAGGTCCTCGACCAGGCGGGCGTGTGTGTCCGCGCCGGTCACCACTGCGCCAAACCACTTCTGCAGACGATGAACGTCCCGGCCACGAGCCGAGCGTCGCTCTACATCTACAACGACGAGTCCGACGTCGACGCCCTCGCCGATGCGCTCGAGGCGTCGAGCGACATCTTCGCGTTCTAGCCCCCAGCTCTCTCTAGGATCACCCCGATGCCCGGACTCGACGACCTCTACCGAGAAGTCATCCTCGATCACTACCGCTCGCCCCGGAACCAGGGCGAACTCGAAACCCCGCCCGCCACTCGCACCGAGGGGTTCAACCCCCTGTGCGGCGACGAGGTGATCGTCTACATCGACGTCGACGACGACAACGTCATCACCGATGTGGCGATCGGCGGCCAGGGCTGCTCGATCAGCCAGGCGTCGGCCTCGATGATGTCGGCGGCGATCAAGGGCAAGACCGCCAAGGAGGCCCGCCAGTTCATCGGTGCCTTCAAGGGCCTGATGAGCATCCACGAAGGCGAGCTCGGCGGCGACGGCTCCGAGGCGGAGATGGGCATCGCCGCCGATGCCGACGACACCGGCGACATCAAGCTCGGCGACCTCGAGGCCCTCAAGGGTGTCGTGAAGTTCCCCGTGCGGATCAAGTGCGCGACCCTGAGCTGGAACACCCTCGCCCAAGCGCTCGACGAGGCCGCCCCGATCGAGTCGTGAGCGGCGCAGAGCTTCCGCCGGCGGGCTGGTTCGACGACCCCGAGGATCCAAACGGGTTCCGCTACTGGGACGGCAGCGCCTGGACCGACCATCGAGCGCCGAAGTCTCACCATCCATCTCCCGCGATCGTCGAACGTCCCCTACCCGGCGACGCGTCGTCGACGATCGCTGAGGCTTGGCACCTGCTCAAGACGGACTTCTGGCCCGTCTTCGGCATCGCCGCCCTCGGCATGGCCGGGTGGCTGTTCGCCGTGATCTTGTTCATCGCCGGCCTCATCGTCAGTGTCGAAGACGGCCTCGATGGCTTGGGCTCGTCGGGCGAGACGGAGTGGGACTTCAGCTTCGTCAGCGTCCCGCTGTGGGGGATCGCGTTCTTCGTCTACATCCTCCCCTTCCTCGTCACGTTCCCGGCGGGGCAGGTGCGCTTCGAGACGACACGGCGGGGACGTCCGGCCTCCGTGGGATCGTGCCTCGGCTACGCCATCCGCAAGATCCCCCGCACCCTCGTTCGAGGGCTTCTGCTCAGCCTGTGCTGGTCGGCGGTCATCGCCGTGACGGCTGCGCTGGTCCTCGTCGGCTCGCTCGCTGGTGCGGAGTGGCTCGTCATCGTCTTCGTCGGCCTCCCGCTGTTCGTCTACGCGGTGCCGTTCATCTCCGTCGCGTTCGGTGGGACGGCGGTCGCCCCACCGGGACACGCACCAATCCGACATGCACTCCGAGAGGTTCGTGGCCAGTGGACGGCGGCGGCCGGGGCGGTGTACCTCTACTTCCTCGTCTCGATCGGTTTGGGCATCGTCTACGCGATCGTCAGCGTGATCCCGATCGTGGGTCTCGTCGTGATCGCGGGCTACTACGTGAGCTATTCGCTCTGGCTCCTGGTCAACCATCTCCAGTGGCTTCGCCTCGACGGACCGGTCGATCCCGAGCTCCTGCAGCTCGACCAGTGACACCCGTCGTTGGCCGTCAGAGCTGGGTGTGATGATCTACGTCCCGTCAGCCGCAGATGACCGGAGCGGCCACCTCAGGTGGATCACCGTCTTCGACGAGGTCGAGGCGGTCCGAATCGACGATCACCCGGATTCGGTCCTGCCGCGCGCTGCCGACTGACGGCTCGCCACCCCGGCGGCGGAGCCTACGGGTGAAGGCCGCGGCCGCTACGCTCAGCGCCCGTGAGCGGCGCAGAGCTTCCACCGGCGGGCTGGTTCGACAATCCGGAGAACCCAGCGGAGTTCCGGTACTGGGACGGCAGCGCCTGGACCGACCATCGAGCGCCGAAGTCTCACCATCCCGCGCCTGCGGCGGCGCAGCGGCCGCTCGTTCCCACGACCGCGGGCGACACGATCAGTCGGGCCTGGTTCATCATCCGGACCACCATCTGGCGGATGCTCGCAACCACCGTGCTGTACACCATCGCGGCGCTCGCCGGCGTCGCCTTGCTGCTCGTCGGCCTCGGTCTGAGCACCGAGGACGGGGTCTCGGACTTCATCTTCGACAACGACCTCGTCCGCTGGGACTTCAACCCGCTGTCACTCCTCGCCTGGGCCGGCGCACTCGTCGCCTCCTTGGCTGCGGTTGCGATCTTCCTCCCGACGCTCATGATCGTGTTCGAGGGGGCCCGCCTCGAGCGCAAGGTGTCGTTGATGACCGCGCTCGAGCTCGCACTCGGGCGGTTCGCCCGCACCCTGGGTCAGGGGCTCCTCGCACTGCTCGCCTTGGCCGTGGTGTGGGCGATCGGGATCGGCATCGTGCTGCTCGGCACCGAGACCGGCTTCCCGGTCGCGATCTCGATTCTGGTCGTGATCGCGTACGTGATCTTCGTCCTCCCGATCCTCAACCCGTTGACCGCGGCCGTCGCACTCAGTCCTCGCGGCACCAACTCGACCGGCTTCGCACTTCGCGGAGGGTTCCGCGACTGGCGCACCGTCGCCGGCGCGATGTACCTCGCGATCCTGGTGAACTTCGGCGTCAACATCGCCTCCGGCATTCTCGGATTGATCCCGATCCTGGGTGTGATCATCGCGATCGCCGTCGCCCTCTTGCAGAACGCCTTCTACTTCGCGGTCTCGATGTTGCTGTGGCACCGGCTCGGTGGCGAGATCGATCCCGAGATCACCGACGCGGTCGAGGCTTCGCCCGAGCGATGACCTCGACCGTCGTCGGCCTCCAGATCGCCAAGGCCACCCGCTTGGAGATGCGGGCGGTCGACCGGATCGAGGTCGAAGCCGGGGCCGGCATCGTCGGCGACCGATATCACGGCTCCCGTCATCGGCAGGTCAGCGTCCAGTCACTGGAAGAGTTGGCCGAGGCGGAAGCGGCATTCGGTGCGGCCCTCGATCCCCTGCTCACCCGCCGCAACATCACGATCAGCGCAGGCCGGGTGCCGCGCACCCCCGGCCACCGCTGGCAGGTGGGTCCTGTCGAACTCGAAGTCGTCCGTGATGCCGCCCCGTGCAAGCTGCTCGACGACAACCTCGGCGCCGGTGCCCGCACGGCGATGCGGCGCCGGGCCGGCGTCATCTGCCGGGTGCTCACCGGTGGCACGATCGGCATCGGCGACCGTGTCGACTTCGGCGAGTCGGCCCTTGGCGAGCCGCTCGGTCGGGGACGATCGTGATCGGCGTCGCGGCCTTGGTGCTCGCCGCTGGCTCCGGGACTCGGCTTGGTGAACGAAAACAGTTCCTTGAACTCACCCCGGGTGAACGCCTGATCGACCGAACGATCCGCACCAGCCGACAGTGTGCCGACTGGGTCGGTGCGGTCGTGCCGGCCGATGCGGTCAGCGACGGGGTCGAAGGCAGGGGTCCATCCGTCGACTTCGTGACCGCAGGGGGCGTAGACCGCTTGAGCTCGCTACGAGCGGGACTCGTTGCCGTCCCCACCGATGCCGACGTCCTCGTGATTCACAGCGCGTCTCATCCCCTGGCTTCCCCCGAACTGATCGAGACCCTGATCACGGCAATACGCGACGGCGCGGACGGCGCAGTCCCGATCCTGGCCGCCGTGGACGTGATCAAGCGCGTCGGTGACGACGGCTCGATCACGACCGTGGGGCGGGAGGGACTCGGCACTGCCCAAGCGCCGATGGCCTACCGGACCGAGGCGCTCCGGGATGCGTTGGCCGATGGTGCGACCCATATCGAGGAGTCGATGGCATTGGAGGCCGCGGGAGGCGCGATCCAGGCCGTGCCCGGCGAGGTCAGCAACATCCACGTCACCGATGAGGCCAGCCTCGCGGTCGTCCGCCGGCTCGCGGGGAGCTCCTCGTAGCGGCCTACTACGCTCACGACTCATGCCTGATCGCCTCTTCGGCACGATCGAACTCGGTGAGTCGCCCGACGTCGACGGATGACACCCGACACACCGGGTTGGTACGACGACCCCGAGCATCCCGAGCAGTGCCGCTACTGGGACGGCGAAGCGTGGCGCGAACATCGCAGTCCCCGTCACCTGACCGAGTCCCTGATTCGCCCGACGCCGACGCTGGGGAGCGCCGTCGCTGCGACCTTTCACCTGCTGGGCCGAACATGGCGCCCCCTCACCGTCTTGCTCGTGTTCAGTGCGGCCGTCAACACGATCATCGCGTTCCGGTTCAGCGCAGCACTCGAAGGCGACATCAGCCTCGACGAACTCAACGACGGGACCGGTTTTCGGACGGCCCTGATCATCAACACGCTCTACACCAACGCCGTCGTATTCGTCGTCGGCCCGATCGTCGTGGACGCACTCGCCGGCTCATCCCCGTCGATCCGGGCCGCCGTTCGTTCGCTCGCACTTCGCTGGCGGCGAGTCTTGGTCGGCGCGGTGCCGTACCTCGTCGTGGTCGCTGCGATCACGGCCTGGTGGCCGAACTGGGGTCTCCGGTCGATCCCGCTCGGCCTCGTGGTGTGGTCGATCCCACTCCTCGCTCTGTGGCCCCACGCCGTGACCACCTCAGACCTCGACCATCCGCTCGTCCGGGCCTTCGGCCGCCGGTTGCGGCGCTTCTTTCGTGTCTGGGCCCGGTGCGCGCTGATCCGAGCGATCGCGATGGCGGCGAGGTTCGGCGGAACGGTCGCCTTCATCCTCGCCCTCCAGTTCGACACCGGTGCCGCGCTCGCGATCAGCTGGACGATCGCGGCGGCCTGGGTGCTGTTCGCCGACGTGGCGAACAGCGTCGTGTGGCTCGAACTCCAGCCCGACGAGCGGAGCACTCAGCCGTCGGCGGCCGCCTGACGGATCATCACCGCGACCTCGGGGCCGACGAGCGCCTGGAGTTCGTCGGCGAGGTACTCCGCGGTCGGTTCGGTTCCCACCTGGGCGTTGTCGCCCTCGGTGCAGCACCAGTGCATCGCCGCACCGTCGTCGCCTCGGTCGTCACGGCCCCACCGACGCAGGGTGGCGGTGCCGTCGCCATGGTGGCGGGTGATCAGCGGGAGCTGCCAGCAGACCGATGGCTTGACGTCGATCGGCCGATCGCCGTCGCGAACCGCTTGCAAGTGCAGCGCACATCCTGACCCGGCCTCGAATCCTGGCCGGTTGAGGAACACGCAGGCGCCCTCGACCGTGATGGTGCGCTTGCGTTGGTCGTCCTCGTAGATCCCGTGGTCGTTCGCCCACTCCCGGAACTGCCAGACGTCGTCGTCGAGGCTGGCCGCGAGTGCGGAGAGCAGCATCGCCTCCTCTTCGTCGAGGAGTTCGGTCCCGACCGAACAGCACCCGTGGCCGAGGTGTTCGGTCGACTCCTCGAGGATGCCCTGACAACCGTTTCCCCAGATACAGGTCCAGCGTGAGCCGAGGAAGCCCATGTCGACCGACCACCGGGTGCCGTCGACGGGATCGACGAAGGATTCGAAGCGTTCGCTGGCCACTCGCTCAGCGTACGGCCCACTACGCTCACGGCCCATGACCGACGTCCCCTCCGGCTGGTACGACGACCCCGAGCATCCTGAGCAGTACCGCTACTGGGACGGAACCAACTGGACGGAACACCGATCGCCGAAGAAGGCGCCCCCTGGCCCGTCGAACGACTCGACGTCGATGGTGTCCGAGGGATGGAACCTGCTTGTCCAGAACTGGCTGCCGATCCTGCTGATCGGGGTCGCGTTCGTCGTGGTCACGATCGCCGTGCTCGTGGCGGTCATCCTGCAAGCGTCGAGCGCCCTCGACCCCGGGCTGTTGACGATCCTGGAACGGATGACCGAACCCGGGTTCGACCCGGCGAACGACCCGGGCGACGAGGCCTTCATCGAGTCGATCGAGTTCAACCCCAACCTCGGGTTCTGGGTCACCACGATCGTCGGCGCACTCGTCGTGTTCATCGCCCAGGGCTTCAGCCTGGGCGTCGCCCAGATCCATCTCGCCGCCGCGTCGATCAACCGGCCGCTGACCCTCGGCGAGTCGTTCCGCATCGCACTCCAGCGGCTTCCCCGTTGGATCGCGGTCTATCTGCTGTGGGCGCTCGTCTTCGCGATCGGGTTCTTCCTCGTCGCGCTGGTCTTCGTGATCGCCGCGATCGTTCCGCTGCTCTTGATCCTGGCGATCCCCGGCGCGATCGTGCTGATCGTCTACGGCTACCCGTACTTCTACATGGCCACGACATCCCTGGTCCTGGGGCGCACGACCGATCCGCCCTTCCGGACGACGGCCAGGCTCATCGAGGCCAAGGGGTGGCGGACCGTCGCCTGGCCGGTCCTGTTGGCCAACCTCGTCGTCATCGGGGTCAACATCGGTGCCGGCCTGCTCGGGATCATCCCGATCATCGGTCAGCTGATCGCGCTGGTCGCGCAGGTGCTGCTGTACGCGCTCCCGGCCGCGCTGAACATCCCGATCTGGCGATTCATGGGCGGCACGATCGGCGAGGACATCGCCGGATCCGAGATCACGAACTGAGCGCGTCGACCCGTTCGATGAACAACTGATCGTTGGACGACAGCCCACCGGCATCGTGATCGGTGATCGCGATCTCGACCGTGCCGTAGACATTGCTCCACTCGGGGTGGTGGAAGAGCTTCTCGGCGATCAATGCGACCTGGCTCATGAAGCCGAACGCCTCGACGAACGACCCGAACGAGAACGTCCTCAGCAGCCGGTCCCCGTCGCGGCGCCACGCCGGATGGGCCTCGAGCAGCGACGAGATCTCGGTTTCGGACAGCAGGGTTCCGGGCATGGACGCTTGCTCAGGCGAGCGGGTCGGCGAAGGGATCGTCGGGAAGTCCGGCGCTGGCCGCAGCGGCGGCCGGGGCGGTGACCCACCGCTCGTAACCGGTCTCCTCGAGCTCGGTGGCGAGGCTCGGCCCGCCCGACTCCTGGATCTTGCCGTCGGCGAACACGTGAACCGTATCGGGCTTGAGCTGCTCGAACAGTCGGCTGTAGTGGGTGATCGCGAGCACGCCGAGGCCGTCCTCGGTCGTGGACTCCTCGATACGTTGACTCACGATGCGCAGCGCATCGACGTCGAGCCCCGAGTCGAGCTCGTCGAGGATCGCGAAGGTCGGGCGCAGCACGCCGAGCTGCAACGTCTCGTTGCGCTTCTTCTCGCCGCCGGAGAGGTCGACGTTGAGGGGGCGCTCGAGGAACTGGGCGCCGAAACCGATGCGTTCGGCTTCGACCCGCATCCGGTCGCCGACCTCGGCAGGATCCGACGGGGTCCGGACCGAGGCCGTCAGCAGGTCGCGAAGGGCGACGCCGGGCACCTCGGTCGGGTACTGCATGGCGAGGAACAGGCCGGCCTCGGCTCGCTGCCAGGTCGGCAGGTCGAGCAGCTCGACGTCGTCGATGCGCACGGACCCGCCGAGCACCTCGTAGCCGGGTCGGCCGGCGATCACGTGCGACAGGGTCGACTTGCCCGAACCGTTGGGGCCCATGACGGCATGGACCTCGCCGGCCGGGACTTCGAGGTCGACGCCCTTGAGGATCTCCTGGCCGTCGACAGCGGCCCGCAGGCCTTCGATGATGAGTGTGCTCATGCGTCCTCCTCGGCGGGGGCGAGGGTCAAGACGACGTCGCCATCGACGACGGCGACGTCATAGGAGGGAACGGGGCGCACGGCGGGAAGCGTCAGGGCTTCACCCGTGCGGAGATCGAACGAGGCGCCGTGCTTGGGGCACTCGACCGCGCAGTCGTCGGCCTCGATGAAGCCATCGGCGAGCGAGACATCGGCGTGGCTGCAGGTGTCGCTGATGGCGTAGACGTCGTCGTCGATGCGGACGAGCAGGATGTCGCGACCTTCGATCGAGACCTTCTGTCCGGCGCCGGACTCCATCGAGTCGAGCGGGAAGAGGGTGTAGGCGGTCATACCGACTCCAGCTCCGGCTCGGCGCTGGCTGCTTCGAGCTCGCGCTGGCGGGCGAGCTTGGCCGCGATCGCCGACTTGAGCGCTGGGACGGCGGACTGCACCGGCACGCCCTCGAGCACCTCACCGAGGAAGCCGGCCACGATCAGCCGCTCGGCCTCGGGGGTCGGCACGCCGCGGGCCTCGAGGTAGAAGCGCTGATCCTCGTCGACCGGGCTGACCGTCGACGCATGGCTGCACTTGACGTCGTTGTTCTCGATCTCGAGGTTGGGGACCGACTCGGCCCAGGCATCGTCGCTGAGCTTGAGGTTGCGGTTGGTCTGGAAGGCGTTGGTGCCACGGGCGTCGGGACGCACGCGGATCAGGCCGGTGTAGACACTGCGGGACTCGCCGGCGACGACGCCCTTGTAGAGCAGGTTCGAGGTCGTGTCGGGGGCGACGTGATCCTGGTAGGTGCGGAAGTCGAGCGTCTGCTCGGCCTCACCGAAGTAGATCGCCATCAGGTCGCCGTGGGCACCGCGCCCGACCAGGCGGGTGTCGGCCCGGGTGCGGGCGTAGGCACCGCCGAACGCGGCGGTGGCGGCGGAGATGGTGGCGTCGCGCTCGGCGCGGGCCAAGACGCTGCCGAACTGCCAGGTGTTCTCGCCCTGTTCCTGCACCTTCAGGTAGCCGAGGCGGCCGGCGGCTTCGACGTCGAGCTCGACGACGGGGCACATCAAGATGTTGTCGTCGCTCTCGGAGGTGTGGAGATCCATCACGTCGGCCTGGGCGTTCTCACCGACTCGCACGACGAGGCGGGGGAACGCCGCACCGCCGTCGCCGGCGGCGTGGTGGGTGACGACGATCGGGCGATCGACGACGACCCCGCGGGGCACGTCGATCAGCAACGGCCAGTCCATGAAGGCGTCGTTGAGGAGGGTGAAGTAGTCCGACGCCTCGTCGGCGACCGACCCGAGCCGGGTCTCACCGTTCTCGTCCTCGGCCAGCGGGCCGATGTGCACGCCTTGGTCGATCAGTTCCTGATCGACGTCGACGAACATGACGCGGCCGTTGACGCACCGGATGAGGGCGGCCGGCTCGACGTCGAGGCGAGGCATCGGGGCGTCGCCGAAGACGGTCGCCGGGGCGTACTGCTCCAGATCGAACTCGCCGATCAGGCTGTAGCGCCACTCTTCGGCCGACTCGTCGGGCCGCTCGGCGCCGGCGAAGGCCTCGGCGGCGGCGCGTCGACGAGCGACGAGCCAGTCGGGGCCGCCGAGTTCGCCGGCGGCCGTGGGGGAAAATGCTGCGGACATCGGGATTTATCCTATCCCGATAGTGCTAACTACCCGACCGTTGGGGCGGTCGGGATTCGCGGCGTCAGCGGCCTTCGCGGTAGCGACGGCGGAACCGCTCCCCCATGCCTTCGCCCTTGGGCTTCTTGGGCTTCTTGTCCTTGCCCTTCGGCTGCGACGGCGGCTGACGGTACGAACCGCCCGGGCCGGCGTCCGCGCCGCCCTTCTTGCGCTTGAGGCGCTTCAGGCCCTTGGTGTCGCGCTTGCGACGCTCTTCTTCGAGATCGGAGATCGTGCCGGGCACGGCGCTGTTGATGATGTCCTCCGCGGCGTCGAGCAGGGCCGCGATCGAGTCGTCCTCACCGAGGCTGTCGGGTTCTTCGGGCGTCGCCGGGGTCACGAGGCTGCCGTAGCTCCAGTTCACGTCGGCCATGCGGCGCGTGTACTTCGGACAGTCGTCGGGGCACCGCCAGGGCGCCTCGGGCGCCAGGTCGAGATCACACTTCCGAACGGTGTCTCCGTTCGGGTAACTCCGGGACTCGAAGTACTTGCAGTCCTGACGCATCGGCATACGGACCATTGTGGCCCACCGGTGACCGCTTTCCGCGGTCAGGTCACACGCCGGCGAGTTCCGCCAACAGCGCGGTGACCGAGAGCCCGTCGCCGATCTCGTTGTCTCGCACGAGCGCCGGAATGTCGGCGAGCGGAACCCACTCGATCCGGGCCGCCTCGTCGGGATCGGTCGGGTCGCCCACGTGCTCGGCGCTGGTGGCCCGCTCGACATGGAAGGCGAGGTCGACCGAGCCGTTGCTCGGGTGCCACGAGAGCAACGGGGTGGTGGGGCCGGGCCGCCAACCGGTCTCTTCGAGGCACTCCCGGGCAGCCGCCTCGGCGATGCTCTCCCCCGCCTCGAGCCGTCCGGCGGGGATCTCCCAGCCCCAGGTGTCGCTGATGAACCGGTGCCGCCAGATCAACAGGACGGCGTCGTCGACGACCACGAGCGTGCCCGCCGCGTCGAGCGGCATCCGGACGACGTGGTGCTCGAACCGACTGCCCGACGGCGTTTCGACGTCGACCATGCGCATCGACATCCACTCCGACTCATAGATCGATCGTTCGCCGTGCACGGTCCACTCGCCGGGAATCGCCATGAGCGTCACCCTAGGCCCGGGTACGGTTCGGGCATGGGCGCCATCCAGGTCAGCCATGTCGGGTGGTCGGTGCCCGGCGGCCAGTCGATCCTCGACGACGTGTCGTTCCGGGTCGGCGACGGTGAGCACGTCGCGCTTGTCGGGGCCAACGGTGCGGGCAAGACCACGATCATGAAGATCATCGCCGGCACCGAGAAGGCCCGGGAGGGCACCGTCTCGATCGACGGTTCGCTCGGGGTGATGACCCAGCTCGTCGGTGCCCTCGACGATTCGACGACCGTCCGCGACCTCTATCTCTCGCTGGCGACACCGGCGATCCGGGAGGCGGCCGACCGGCTGCAGCGAGCCGAGGCCAAGCTCGCGGCCGGCGAGGACGACGGCATGAAGTACGCCGCCGCACTCGAACGCTGGGAGAGCGCCGGGGGTTACGACATCGAGGTCGTGTGGCAGGAGTGTGCGCATCGGGTGGTCGGACTCGAGTGGCGCGACATCGAGGCCCGTTCGATGTCGACGTTCTCCGGTGGTGAGCAGAAGCGGCTCGCGCTGGAGCTGTTGCTCCGGGGTGAGCACGATGTGCTCCTACTCGACGAGCCCGACAACTTCCTCGACGTGCCCGGCAAGGAGTGGTTGACCGATCGCATCAACGAATCTACGAAGACGATCCTCTACGTCAGCCACGACCGTGAACTCCTGGCCGACAGCTCCCACAAGGTCGTGACCCTCGAGGCGAAGGGGGCGTGGACCCACGGCGACTCGTTCCGGACGTGGCGCGAGGCTCGTGAGCACCGCATCGAGGTGATCAACGAGGAGCAACGACGGTGGTCCGAGGAACGTAAGCGGCTCGTCGCCCACATGAAGGAGCGCAAGCAGCGGGCGTCCGAGGTCGATTCCAGCAAGCTGGGGCGCCAGGCCCGCGCCGCGGAGACCAAGCTCCGGCAGTTCGATGAGCAGGGCCCGCCGCCGGAGGCGGCCAAGGAGCAGCACATCGACATGCGCCTCGAGGGCGGACGCACGGGCAAGCGGGTCGTCATCATCGAGGAACTCGAACTCACCGACCTGACGTTCCCGTTCGATCTCGAGGTCTGGTTCGGTGAGCGGGTCGCAGTGGTCGGCCGCAACGGCACCGGCAAGTCCCACTTTCTCCGCCTCCTCGGCGGCGGCGAGGTCGGCCACGACGGCGGGTGGCGCCTCGGGGCCCGGGTCGTCCCCGGGCACTTCAACCAGACCCACGACCATCCCGAGCTCGTCGGGCTCACCGTCCTCGAGATCCTCGCCAAGCGTTACCTCGATCGGGGCCAGGCGATGTCGCGGCTGCGGCGATACGAACTCCAGAACCAGGCCAAGCAGCCGTTCGAGACGCTGTCCGGCGGGCAACAGGCGCGCCTGCAGATCCTGTTGTTGGAGATCGACGGCGCCAATCTCCTCCTGCTCGACGAGCCGACCGACAACCTCGACGTCGCGTCGGCCGAAGCACTCGAAGCCGGCCTCGAGGTGTTCGAGGGCACCGTCATGTGCGTGACCCACGACCGCTGGTTCCTGCGGGGTTTCGACCGCTTCATCGCGTTCACCGAGGACAACGAGGTGGTCGAGATCGAAGACCCCGCCAAGGCCTGGACCTGAGCGCGATTCCTGGCCGAGGTGTGACGCATTTGGCGTCTTGATCTCATCGAGGTTCCCAGGCGACCGAATACTCTGAGTGAGGCACCGACGACCGAGCGTTTGAGCGTGCCGAGCGGCGAGCGCCGCCGCTATCCCTCCGCTGAAAAGGTCGTCGATGACATCCCCCGAAACCCCCTCGCTCACGCGCGTGTCGCGTCTTCGTGAGTCCTGGCTCAGCAACCCGAAGGCCGATCTGCTCTCGGGCCTCGTGGTCGCCTTGGCGCTGATCCCCGAGGCGATCTCGTTCTCGATCATCGCGGGCGTCGATCCCAAGGTCGGGCTCTACGCCTCGTTCTCGATCGCGATCATCATCTCGATCGCCGGCGGCCGGTCCGGGATGATCTCCGCGGCGACCGGCGCGATGGCCCTCGTACTCGTGCCCCTGGTCGAGGAGCATGGCGTCGCGTACCTGTTCGCGGCGACGATCCTCGCCGGTGTGATCCAGGTCGGGCTCGGCTACCTCGGGGTCGGCGGCCTGATGCGGTTCGTCCCTCGCACGGTGATGGTCGGCTTCGTCAACGCCCTCGCCATCCTCATCTTCCTCGCCCAGGTCCCCCACATCCTCTTGAACGGCGACGACGCCGACAGCTCACAGCTGCCGCTCAACCTGCTGTTCATCGCCGCCGGCCTCGCGATCATCTACGGCCTGCCGCGCGTCACGACCGCCGTGCCCTCGCCACTCGTCGCGATCGTGGTGCTCGCCGGCCTGACGATGACCCTCGATCTCGAACTCCCGACCGTCGGCGACATGGGCGAGCTGCCGAGCGCGCTGCCGTTCCTGAGCCTTCCCGATGTCCCCTTCACGTTGGAGACACTGGGCATCATCCTCCCGTTCTCGATCACGTTGGCCCTCGTGGGTCTGCTGGAGTCGCTGCTCACCGCTCAGCTCCTCGACGACATGACCGAGACCACCTCGGACAAGAACCTCGAGTCGCGTGGCCAGGGCATCGCCAACGTCGCCACCGGATTCCTCGGCGGCATGGCCGGCTGCGCCATGATCGGCCAGTCGATGATCAACCACCGATCCGGCGGCCGCACCCGCCTCTCGACGCTCGCATCGGGCGTGTTCTTGCTGATCCTCATCCTCGCCCTCGGCGACCTGGTGGCCCAGATTCCGATGGCGGCGCTCGTCGCGGTGATGGTGATGGTCTCGGTCGGCACGTTCAACTGGCGCAGCGTCGCGCTGCCGGTGCTGCGCACGACACCTCGCACCGAGAGCGCGGTGATGATCGTGACCGTCGCCGTCGTGGTCTTCAGCCACAACCTCGCCTACGGCGTCGGCGCCGGCGTGGTGCTCTCGGCGGTCTTCTTCGCCCGCAACGTGTCCAGCCTCATCAAGGTGACGAGCGTGGTCGACCCCGACAACGTCGAACGCCTCTACGCCGTGTCGGGCGAACTGTTCTTCGCCTCGACCAACGATCTCGTACACGCCTTCGACTACGACGCCGTCAAGGTCGGGCGGGTCGAGATCGATCTCAGCAACGCCCGGATCTGGGACACGTCAGCGGTCGCCGCGCTCGACGCGGTCGTGGCCCGGTTCGCCGATCGTGACATCGAGGCCCACCTCGTCGGCCTCAACCGTCACGCCGAAGCGCTGCACGCTCGAACGTCAGGCACCCTCAGCGGCCACTGAGCCGGCGGCCTCAAGCGGGCCCACCCCCGCCACCACTGCCCAGAACGGTCGCACGGTCGTGGAACGCCAAGACGCCACCGGCTGGAGCCGTTCCACAACGGTGCGACAAAAGCGACGGGCGGCGCCGAGCAAGTCCGGCCGAAAAGCACAAAGACCAACCTGATCGCGGCGCCGGGGGAAGCGCAGCGAAGAGGTTGGCCTGGTGTGCTGGGGGTCGGCGGTCAGCCGACACTCCGCCAGCGGCGGATCAGCGGGCAGTGGCTACCCGACGCTGCCCTCCATCTGGAGTTCGATCAGGCGAGACCACTCGACCGCGTACTCCATCGGGAGGGTGCGGGTGACGGGCTCGATGGAGCCGTTGACGATCATGCCCCTCGCCTGCGCCTCGGTGAGGCCACGCGACTGCCGGTAGCCGGGCTGCTCG
>CAZEML010000089.1:0-16122 GCA_964513285.1 uncultured Candidatus Nemicrothrix sp. | reverse complement strand
GGCATGAACAAGACCCAGATCGCCGCGCGGATCGACGAGCTCTCGCCGATCCTCGAGGTGAGTGCGCTCGACCGCCTGGTCAAGACCTACTCGGGGGGCATGGCTCGTCGCCTTGATCTCGCCGCCGCGCTCATGCACAACCCGTCGGTGCTGTTCCTCGACGAACCCACGACCGGCCTCGACCCGCCGAGTCGGCTGCGGGTCTGGGAGGAAGTGCGGCGACTCAACCGCGAGATCGGGCTCACGCTGTTCCTCACGACCCAGTATCTCGAGGAGGCCGACGAGCTCGCCGACCGGGTCGGCATCATCAACGCCGGTCGCATCGTCGCCGAAGGCACCCCGGCAGAGCTCAAGCGGTCGATCGGCACCGATGTGGTGACCGCGGTCGTCGACGGCGATCCGACGGCGGCGAAGGCGGCGCTCGACGGCGTGGCCGGGCTCGGCTCGATCGACGTGTTCGGCGACGAGATCCGGGTCGCCACCGACAACGGTGCGCAGTCGATCAGTCCCGTCGCCCTCGCGCTCGCCCAGGCCGGGGTCACGGTGCGCGAGCTCAGCCTCCGGACGCCGACCCTCGACGACGTCTTCCTCGACGTCACCGGCACCCACCTCGAAGGAGCCCAGTCATGACCGACGTCTCCGCTCCCACGGGCGGGCTCGAGATCCGGGCCCGTCGGGCCGGCTTCGTGCAGGACACGATCTCGATCGCTCGACGATCGATTCGTCAGCTCCCGCGCGACATCTCCTTCATCATCCCGACCCTGTTCATCCCCTTGTTCTTCTTGGTGATCAACGTCGGTTCGCTGTCCGAGGCCGCCGAGTTCACCAACATCGAGATCAGCTACCGCGAGTTCCAGCTGCCGGTCGCGATCGTGTTCGCGGTCACCGGTGTGTCGCGAGCCCCGGCCCTCGTCCTCGACATCCAGAACGGCTACTTCGACCGGCTGATGACCACCCCGGTGTCTCGGCGGGCGTTGCTGCTCGGCCACATGATGGCCGACTTCGTGCTGGTGGTCTGCCTGAGCATCCCGGTCGTGATCCTCGGTTTCATCATCGGTGCTCGGTTCGACACCGGTCCGCTCGGGGTGGCGTTGTTCATCCTCATGTCAGCGATGTGGGGCATCGCCTACACCGGCATCCCGTACTCCATCGCCTTGAAGACCGGGAACCCCGGCGCGGTCAACTCCTCGTTCATCATCTTCTTCCCGTTCGCGTTCATCACCACCGCGTACCTGCCGCTCGAGAACATGAGCGGCTGGCTCGCCGAGGTCGCCCGCTACAACCCGGTGACCTACCTGCTCGGCGGCTTGCGGTCGCTGTTCTCGGGATGGGATGGCGCCGAGATCGGCAAGGGCTTCGCCGCGATCGCCGTCCTCGGCGCGTTCACTCAGACGCTGGCGTTCCGGGCGCTGAAGGGGCGGGTCGACGTGAAGTGAGGGTGCCCTGCTCGGGCACCGACGCCGCGTCCAATCCCATCGGTTCGGCAAACGCCTTCACCCAGGCGCCGTACCCGAGATCGTTCGGGTGATAGCGGTCGGCGGACGTGCCACGGCGCGGCCCGACCAGGTGGGGCCCGAGTTCGGCGATGTCGAGGCCGTGGAGGTCAGCGGCGTCCCGTAGCCCTCGGTTCACGTAGAGCGCGGTCGGGCTGTAGCGGGGGGCCGGCAACGTCGACATGATCGAACCGGCCGGCAGCTGTTCGGCCAGACGGCTCAGCCGGCGGGCCAACGCCGCAGGGTTGGGGTTGCGCATCAGATCGTTGGCGCCACAGCACACGGTGACGATCGCCGGCGGGTAGGGGAGCAGGTCGAGGAGCGGCAGCTGTTCGTCGATGACGTGGTGGCTGTGCGCGCCGGATCGGCTCAGGTTCACGAGCGCGTGGGGTCGACCGGCGTTGGTGAGCGCCGCATCGAGGCGGGCGACCCACCCCCGGTCGATGGTCGACGCCCCGACGCCCTGCGCGGTGGAGTCGCCGAGCACGACCCACAACGGCGGGCGGTCGGGTGCGCCAGCGCGTCGCAGCGCATCGGCGACGAACTCGTGCCACAGGCCCTCGATCGGGTCGATCTTCGCCGACACCTCTCGCACCGCGGGGCTGATCTTCTGCATCAGCCGGGTCAGCGTGGCGGGTGTCCACGGAGGTCGGGCCCCCAGGGCGTCCATGATCGGATGTGGTTCCTGGATCACGCCTGCACCTCGTGGGAGCTCGGAGGGATCGACGTAGTCTGCGCCACGTGATCCTTGTCGACGTGGACCGTGTGAGTATGAGCCGTCCACTGCGCCCCCTCTTCGAGGACGTGTCGGTCACCGTCGAGGCCGGCGACCGTCTCGGGGTCGTCGGGATCAACGGCACCGGCAAGTCGACGCTGCTGTCGGTCATCGCCGGAACCCGCGAACCCGAGGGCGGCTCGGTCCGCCGGGGTCGAGGGGTCACGATGGCCGCGGTCGATCAGGTGACCACCCTTCCCGCCGGGTCGGTGCGCGACGCCGTCGGCGGCGGTTGGCGAGGCGAGGCGGCGTTGCACCGCCTCGGGTTGGCCGAGGTGATCGATCGTCCGGTCGACCAGCTCTCGGGCGGGCAGGAGAAGCGGGTCTCGCTCGCCAAGGCGCTGGTCGCCGACGCCGACCTGTTGGTCCTCGATGAGCCGACCAACCATCTCGATGTCGACGCGATCGAATGGCTCGAACACGAACTCGAGCAGTTCCGGGGCGGGCTGGTGATCGTCACCCACGATCGGTACGTGCTCGACCGGGTCGCGACCCGGATTCTGGAACTCGACCGGGGCGCTGCCTACGTCCACGAGGGCGGCTACGACGGGTACCTGGAGGGCCGGGCGGCTCGCGAGGAGCGGGCGGCCGCCCACGAGTCGACCCGCCAGAACCTCGCTCGGCGGGAGTTGGCCTGGCTCCGCCGAGGCGCCAAGGCCCGTACCCGAAAGAGCCGAGCCCGGATCGAACGGGCGACCGAGCTGATCAACACCCGCGCCCAGGCCGCCGCCCGTGACGGCGATCTCGATCTCGACTCGCTCCACCAGGGCACGCCGCGACTCGGCGACCAGGTGATCGAGCTCCACGACGTGACGGTCGGCTTCGATCCGGCGGCTCCGCTCGTCTCCGGGCTCGATCTGCTGCTCGATCGCCGCGAACGGCTCGGCATCGTCGGAGCCAACGGGTCGGGGAAGTCGACGCTGCTCGACGTCATCGCCGGCCGCCGCGAACCGCTCGCCGGCCGTCGGGTGCAAGGTCCGACCGTCGCCGTCGGGCTCAACGACCAGCAAGGACGAGAGCTCGACCCGCAGATGCGGGTCCGGCAGGCGATCGCGGGTGAGGGCGCCGAGCCCGACTGGTGGGACGTGCAGCTGCTCGAGCGGTTCTGGTTCGACAGCGATGCCCAGAAGTCACCGATCGAACTGCTGTCGGGCGGTGAACGCCGCCGGTTGCAGTTGGTGTTGACCCTCGCCGCGAAACCGAACGTGCTCCTGCTCGATGAGCCCACCAACGATCTCGACCTCGACACCCTGCGAGCCCTCGAGGACTTTCTCGATGACTGGCCGGGTGCGGTCATCATCATCAGCCACGACCGCACGTTCCTCGACCGCACCGTCAACGACGTGTTGGTGATCGACGAGGGTCGGGCTCGGCGTTGGGTCGGTGGGTATGCGGGTTGGCTGAGCGACCGGGAGGGCGCCAGCAACATCCGGACGCTCGACACGTCGGGCGGGTCCAAGCCCGCCGCAGAACCCCGAGCGCGCCCCGAACGCGATCACCGGTCCCGGTCCACCGTCCGCCACGAGCTGAAGACGGCGGAGAAGGACATGGCCCGGCTCGAGAAGCGGGTCGCGGTGTTGCGCGACGAGCTCGCCGAGGCGGGTACCGATCACGAAGCGCTCGCTCGGGTCGGTTCGGCCCTGGCGGAGGAGGAGGCCGCGCTGGCCGAGGCCGAGGAGCGGTGGCTCGAACGGACGGCCGAACTCGAGGAGATCGACGGCCACGTCTGAGCGCGGCTGGCGGTCAGACCCGCTGGAGTCGGCGGTGCGGTCCGGGCGGGAGCGCCACCTCGATGCCGTCGCCGGGGCGGACGGTGCCGCCGTGCACGACGACGGTCATGATCCCGGCCATCGGGGCGAGGTCGCCGTTGGCGTCGAGTGGCCGCATCCGGGCCATCAAGCCTTCGTGGAGTCCGTTGATCTGCCCGCACGGATTGCGGTAGCCGGTGACGGAGAGGAGGACCTCGGCGCCGATGCACAAGGTCGTGCCGACGGGGAGCTCGAGGAGATCGAGGCCCTCGGTGGTGAGGTTCTCGCCCAGCGCCCCGGGCGCGACCTCGAAGCCGCCGTCGGCCAACTCGTCGAGCACCTCGCTCGCGATCAGATGGACCTGGCGGAGGTTCGGCTGCGTCGGATCGGCCTTGACCCTCGACCGGTGTTTGACCTGGGCACCCATGTGAGCGTCGCCGACCACGCCGAGCCCGGCGACGACCTCGACCGCGTCGGCCGGTGTCTTGCTGAACGAATGGCCGGGGGAGGAATGGACAGCGGTGACGGAAGCCACGGAGCGACCCTAGGCGGGAATGCGCAGGCGACGCCCGGCGTTAGCCTGATCACCATGACCGATACGGCCGCCACCGACACCACCGCGGAGATCATGATCGTCACCGATGCTGCTCGGGCAACGGTGCTCGACATCCGCTCGAACGAAGACGACGCCGATGGACTCGGCCTGCGCGTCGAGGTCACCGGCGCCTCCGGCGTCGACTACACCTACGACCTCTCCCTCGAGCCGGTCGCCGAGGCCGCCGACGACGATCACCTCCACACCAACGAGGGGCTCACGGTCATCATCCCGGCCAACAGTGTCGATGCGATGCGCGGCGCCACCCTCGACCTTCCGTCGGTCGCGGGCCAGGGCGGCCTCGTCATCCGCAACCCCAACCGGCCGAACCCGCTCGGTGATCTGGGCCAGCTCGAGCTCACCGGCGACGCCGCGGAGAAGATCCGGGTGCTGCTCGCCGAGCGCATCAACCCGGCCCTCGCCGCGCACGGCGGCTACGCCGAGCTGATCGGGGTCGAGGACGAAAAGGCGTTCGTCACCATGGGTGGCGGTTGCCAGGGGTGCTCGATGAGCGCGGCGACCCTGCAGGAAGGCATCCAGCGGGCGATTCTCGAGGCCGTGCCCGAGATCACCGAAGTGGTCGACACCACCGACCACGGCCAGGGCGAGAACCCCTACTACAGCTGATCAGTCGCCGGCGCGTAGCGCCTGCAACCGATCGTTCAAGAACACCCCAGTCGGGTCGAGTTCGTCGCGGGCCGACCACCAGTCGTCCCAGCGGGGATGCAGGGCGGCCAACTCGGTCCCGGTGCGGAAGTGAACCTTGCCCCAGTGCGGGCGTCCGTCGAAGGAGCGGAAGACGTCTTCGCACGCCCGGAACAGCGCGTGATCGTCCTGCCCGGCGTCCATGTGCAGCGAGATGGTGACGGTCGGGCGCTCGTAGGCGGCCGAGAGCCAGACGTCGTCCGCGGCGACCGTGCGGTACTCGACCGGGTACGGCATGTCGGGGAAGTCACGCGTCAGGAGATCCCGGATCGCGGCGAGGCAGGCCGGTCCCTGGTCCAGCGGTACCGAGTACTCCATCTCGGAGTGCGGCCAGGTGCGGCTGTTCGACAGCACCTCGTGCGACCAGCCGCAACGGCTGCCCTCGTCGGCGATCGGGTATTCGGCCGGATCGTCGGTCTCGTCGGTGGCCTTGATCACCGCGTTGTCCGTGGTCGGGTACCAGAAGAACTCGAAGTGGCGGTGCTCGTGGACCTTCTCGGACAGCGTCTGCAGCACCTCGTCGAGCGTGGCGCTCCAGCCCTGCTCTCGGAGGCGGTAGGCCTCACGGAGTTGTAGTTCGACCTCGGTGACCACGCCGAACGCACCGAGATGCTGGCGGGCGGCGGTCCAGAGTTCGACGTTCTCGGTGTCGGAGGCCCATACGACGTCGCCGCCGGCGGTGACGATGCGAAGACCGGTGACCGCCGCGCTGAAGTTCCGCAGCGACACGCCGGTGCCGTGGGTGCCGGTGCCGGTGGCGCCGGCGATCGTCTGGCGGTCGATGTCGCCCTGGTTGGGCAGGCCGAGGCCGGCTTCGTGGAGTGGCATACCCAACCCATGGATCGTGGTGCCGGCCCGCACCCGAGCCCGCTTGCGATAGGCGTCGGTCGAGACGACCCCGCTGAGGCCGGAGACGTCGACGATCGTGCCGTCGGTCGGGACGAGTGGATAGTGGCTGTGGGCCGTGCCGACCGAGCGCACCGTGCCGCCGGCCGCAGCGGCCTGGGCGACGACGGCGGCCGCATCGGCCTCGGATTTCACGAAGTGGATCGCCGCCGGCTGCGCCGTCAGCTTCCCGGACCAGTTGGACCATCGAGGCATCGCCGAATCATGGCAGCCCGACGCTGATCCGGGCAGGCGTCGAGCGCTCAGTCGAGCAGTTCGCGCACCGAGGCGGCGATCCCGCTGCCGTCGAGGCCGAAGCGGGCGTGGATCCCGTCGGGGTCGCCGTGGGGGATGTACTCGGTCGGGATGCCGAGCACTCGCACCCGACAGCCGGCGCCGCGTTCGCCGAGGGCGTCGCGGACCTCGGCCCCGGCCCCGCCGATGCGGAGCCCGTCCTCGATCGACACGACACAATCGTGGCCGGCGAGATCGTCGAGCATCGCGGGATCGAGCGGCAGGACGACCCGAGGGTCATAGACCGTGCACTCGATGCCTTCGGCCGCGAGCAGTTCGGCCGCGGCGGACGCAGCGGGAAGCATCTGGCCGAACCCGAGAAGCGCAACCCGGCCGTCGCCGGCGCGGAGCTTGCGGGCCGACAGGCCGGCCCCGACCTCGTCGTCGCTGACGTGGGCGGCCTTGCCCCGGGACCAACGGATGGCGACCGGCCCCGAGGTGATGTCCATCGCGTCTTCCATCATCTGCTGGAGTTCTTGGTAGCTCGACGGTGCGAACACCGTCATGCCGGGGACCTTGGTGAGCAGGACGAGGTCGAGCACCCCGTGATGGCTGGCGCCGTCGGGACCGGTGATCCCGGCTCGGTCGAGGCAGAAGATGACCGGAAGCCCGTGCAGACCGACGTCGAGGTTGACCTGGTCGATCGCCCGAGTGAGGAAGGTGGCGTAGACCGCGACGAGCGGCCGGAGCCCTCCCATCGCCATACCGGCGGCCGCGGTGACCGCGTGCTGCTCGGCGATGCCGACGTCGAAGCACCGGTCGGGGAAGCGTTCGCGGAACGGCAGGAGGCCGGTGGAGTCGGGCATCGCCGCTGTGATGGCGACGAGTTCGGGATGCTGATCGCCGAGCTTCACCAACGCTTCGCTGAAGCCGGCGGTGTAGGAGCCCTCACGCAGGGCCGAGCCGGTGTCGTTGAGGCCCGGCTTGGCGTCGTGCATGTTCTTGATCTGGTCGCGCTCGGCGGGGGCGTAGCCCTTGCCCTTCTGGGTGAGGCAGTGCACGACGACGGGACCGGGGAACTCGGCCGCGTTCTCGAGGGCTTCTTCCATCGACGCGATGTCGTGGCCGTCGAAGGGGCCCATGTACCGAACGCCGAGGTCTTCGAAGAACGCCGACGGCTCCCACATCTCGCGCACGGCCGCCTTCGACATGCGCACGCCGCGGCTGATCTGCTCGCCGACCCACGGGATCGACTCGGCGATCTCTTCGATCTTGGCCTGCCGGCGCATGTAGACCGGGTTGTTGCGGATCTTCACCAGGCTCTCGGACAGCCGCGAGACCGTCGGCGCGTACGAGCGGCCATTGTCGTTGAGGACGATCGTGACGTCGCTGTCGGCGTGACCGAGGTTGTTGAGGCCCTCGAACGCCATGCCACCGGTCATCGCGCCGTCGCCGATCACCGCGACGATTCGTCGCCGGGCGTCCTTGGCCTCGAACGCGGTGGCGAGGCCGTGCGCGTAGCTGAGCACGGTCGACGCGTGGCTGTTCTCGATCCAGTCGTGATCGGATTCGGAACGACTCGGGTACCCCGACAACCCGCCGCCTTCACGAAGGGTGGAGAAGTCGCCGGCGCGTCCGGTGAGGATCTTGTGGCCGTAGGTCTGGTGGCCGGTGTCCCACAAGATGACGTCGTGGGGTGATCGGAAGACCCGGTGGAGTGCGATCGTCAGCTCGACGGCGCCGAGGTTGGAGCCGAGGTGGCCGCCGTGCTCGTTGACGGAGTCGATGATGACCTCGCGCATCTGGTGGGCGAGGTCATCGAGTTCGTCGTGCGAGCGGCCGCGAAGATCGTCAGGCCCGTTGAGGGCGTCGAGCTGCATCGCTGCTCAGGGTACCCGCAGGACCCGGAAGGATTCGGGTCAGGCGGGGGGCAACCTTGATTCCGATTCCGAGGGCGAGCAGGCCGCCCACGGCGTCGATCCAGTAGTGGTTGGCCGTCACCACGATCGCGAACAACGTCAGCACCGGGTAGGCAGCGATCGCGACCCGTGACCAACGGCGCCGAAGCACCGGGTACAGCGCGATCGTGCACCAGGTCGCCCAGGCGACGTGCAGGCTCGGCATCGCCGCGTACTGATTGCTGATCGTCTCCATCGTGCCGGACTCGAACGACCACAGCCCGCCCGGGTCGACGAGGGTGTCGACATAGTCGTGGCCGGGCTCGCAGGCGCCGAAGCGGGAGTCACAGTTGCCCAACAGACGGGGCGGCATCAGCGGGAAGAACGCGAAGCCGATGAGCGCGACGCTGGTGGTCGCGGCCAGTGTCGAACGCATGAAGGTGTAGCGGCTCGGATAGCGGACGAACATCAGGACCATCGCGCCGATCGTCACCGCGAAGTGGAACGTGCCGTAGAAGACGTTCCAGAAGATGATGAACGCGTCCCAGTCGAGGAACCGGTTGTGGACCCACTCCTCGAAGTAGAGGCCCATCGCCTTCTCCAGGTCGATGATGCGTTCGGCGTTGCGGAACGACTCGTCCTTCACCGATTCGCCGAGAGCGGAACCGAACTGGTTTCGGATCGCGGAGTAGATGACGTAGAACGCGAGCGTCAGACCGATCTCGACCCACCACCGAAGGGGGCGTTCGGTCCGTTCGTCTGGGTGCTGATCGTGTTCGGGGGCGCCGCCGTCGTCGTGCTGGGCCGGCCGCGACCCCTGCTCGGCGTCCGACATCGGGCGGATGGTAACCGAGGATTCGCTACCCTCGGCAGCGTCTCGCGGTGCGACCGGCCCCGTCATCGACCCTTGATCTGAGGAGATGACATGGGAGCCGATGTGGTCACCCGTCGTGGAGTGTTCGTGCTGTTGGCCCTTGTGGTCGGGCTCGGTGCCGGCGGGTGCGCGCCGCCCCCGGCTGGTCCGGTCGCCGATGCGGTCGCACGGGAGGTGGTGGCGGGTCCCGATGTGGATCGACGGGCCGAGCCAGCGCCCGCGGCCGAGTTTCGCTGGCCCGACGAAGGCTGGCTGTGGCTCGAGGTCGACGTCTACACCGTGCTCGACGCCGACGTGGTGCTCGACGAGACCGCCGTGTTGGCCGCGGCGTGGAGCGCCGGATCGCTCGTGGTCTGGCTGCACGCGGATCCGCCCGTTCCCGGCACACCGGCGGTGACCCATCGGGTGGAGACGGGCGAAGGTGCCGAACGAGCGGTCGCCGGGCTGTCGGGGCGGTTCGAGGTCGGGGCGTCGGGACTCGAGTCCCACGGGCTCGGTGCTCGCGGCGGCGAGGTGTTCGCGGCGACCGAGCGTGAGGTCGACACGACCGTTTCGGAGCGGTGGGAGATCGGTACAGGGCCTGCGCCGTGGGGAGCAGACGGCCCCTTCACCGGTGGCTCGTGAGGTAGCGGGTGGCCGGCGGTACGATGAGGGACCCCCCTTCATCCACCGTCTTCGGAGGCACCGTGCTCGACCACGAGCTCATCAACCGCACCCTGTCCACCGCGATGCGCACGGGTGGTGAGTTCGCCGAAGTGTTCGTGGAGGACAAGCGTTCGTCCTCTGCGGTGCTCGACGACGGACGTGTCGAGGAGCTCACGAGCGGTCGCGATCGCGGCGCCGGCATCCGGGTCGTCGTCGGCGACACCACCGGGTTCGCCCACACCGCCGACCTGTCCGAGGCCGGCCTCTCCGCTGCGGCCGAGGCGGCGGCGGCCGCTGCTCGCGGCGGGGGAGGGGGCAACAAGGTCGTCGCCGTGTCGCCGATCGACGTGGAGCGGTCGGCGCCGGTCCGGATCCCGCCCGAAGAGGTCGCCAAGGCGACCAAGGTCGGTCTGTTGACCCTCGCCAACGAGGCGGCTCGGGCTGAGGGCTCCGCCATCACCCAGGTCTCCGCCCGCTACGGCGACTCTCGCCGCCGGATCCTCGTCGCCAACTCCGATGGCCTCCTCGCCGAGGACGACCAGGTCCGCACCCTCTTCAGCGTCTCGTGTGTCGCCACCGGCGACACCGGCCTGCAGACCGGTCGTGAGTCGACCGGCCGCACCGTCGGCTTCGAGCTGTTCGACGAGGCCGATGTCGAGGGCATGGGTCGTCGCGCGGCCGAGCGGGCCATCACCAAGCTGTCGGCTCGCCCGGCGCCGTCGGGCGCGGTGCCCGTCGTGGTCGGGCCCGGTGGCGGCGGTGTGCTGTTCCACGAGGCGTGCGGCCACGGGCTCGAGGCCGACCTGGTCGGCAAGTCCGCGTCGGTGTTCGCCGGCCGGGTCGGCGAACAGGTCGCGTCGCCCCTGGTCACCCTCATCGACGACGGCACGATGGCCGGCGAATGGGGCCACTTCGCGATCGACGACGAGGGTCGTCCCGCCGCCCACAACGTCTTGATCCAGGACGGCGTCCTCACCGACTACATGTGGGACCAGCTGCGGGCCCGCAAGGAGGGTCGGGAGTCGTCGGGCAACGGTCGTCGCCAGAGCTACCAGCACCTCCCGATGGTGCGCATGACCAACACCTACATCACCGCCGGTCAGGACGACCCGGCCGACATCATCGCGGCCACCGACTCCGGCGTGTACGTCGCCCAGCTCGGCGGCGGCCAGGTCAACACCGCCACCGGTGACTTCGTGTTCGGCATGACCGAGGCGTACCTCATAGAGAACGGTCAGATCACCGACCCGATCCGGGAGGGCAACCTCATCGGCAACGGGCCCGACGTGCTCAACAAGATCGACATGCTCGGTGACGACTTCGCGATGGGTTCGCCCGGCACCTGTGGCAAGGACGGGCAGGGCGTGCCGGTCGGTGACGGCACCCCGACCCTGCGGGTGACCTCGCTCACCGTTGGTGGCACCGCCGCCTGACGATGACCGAACTTCTCGACATCGCCACCCGGGTCGCCGGGTGGGCCAACGCCGGCGAGCAGGTCGAAGCCTTCGTCGTCCACGAATCCGAAACCGAAGTACGTGCCTACGAAGGCGAGATCGAGTCGCTGACCCGCGCGGAGTCGCGCGGTATCGGCGTCCGGGTCATCGCCGATGGCAAACAGGGTTACGCCTACGCCGGCACCCTCGACGAGGACGCCCTCGCCGAGACCCTGCGCGAAGCCCGCGACAACGCCGGATTCGCGGAGGCCGACGAGTTCAACGGCCTGGCGACGCCCGACGGCGTCGCCCCGGCCGACCTCGAACTCTGGTCCGACGGGCTCGCGGGCTTCTCGACCGACGACAAGGTGGCGCTCGCGATCGAGCTCGAACGGCTCACCCGAGCGGCCGAGCCCCGCATCGCCGGCATCGAATCAGCGGAGTACATCGACACCGCGTACGAGTCGGCGGTCGCCACCTCCACGGGCATCGCCACGACCAGTCGCGAGACCGGCTGCTATGTGGCCACGTACGCGCTGGCCGAAGAGGACGGCGAGACCCAGACCGGCTTCGGCTTCTCGCTCGGGCGCGACCCGAGCACGCTCGACCCGAGCGTCGCCGCGTCCGACGCCGCAGAGCGGGCCACCCGCCTGCTCGGCGCCTCGAAGCCGTCCTCCGAGCGGCTCACGGTCGTGCTCGACCCGTGGGTCACCGCGCAGTTCCTCGGCATCGTCGGCCACACCCTCACCGGTGAAGCGGTGCTCAAGGGTCGCTCGATGTTCGCGGACCGGATGGGCGACACCGTCGCCGCGTCATCGATCACCCTGGTCGACGACGCGACCGACCCGGCCGCGTTCACCGCGAGCGCGGTCGACGGCGAGGGCTTGGCGACGCGTCGGGTCCCGCTGATCGTCGACGGCGAGCTCCAGGCCTTCCTGCACAACGCCTACTCCGGGCGTCGTGCGTCGAGCCCGTCGACGGGTTCGGCCGTCCGGGGTGGGTTCAAGAGCGGCCCCGGTGTGGGCGCCCATGCGCTGGCGCTCGTCCCCGGCGATCGCTCCCCGGCCGATCTGATCGCCGACATCGACAACGGGTTCCTCGTCCAGGGGGTGGCCGGGCTCCACTCGGGCGTCAACCCGGTCTCGGGCGACTTCTCGACCGGTGCGGAAGGTCTGCGGATCCGCAACGGCGCCGTCGCCGAGCCGATCCGTGAGGTCACGATCGCCTCCACCCTGCAGCGGTTGCTGCAAGACATCGTCGCGATCGGTGACGACCTGCAATGGCTCCCGATGAGCGCGGCCGGCGTGTCGCTCGTGGTCGCCGACGTGACCATGTCGGGGGCCTGATGTCTGACATTCCGGAGTCCCGGCTGCTCGCCCGTCGCATCGTCGCCCAGGCCCAGTCCGGCGAGCAGGTCGAGGTCTGCGCCGGTTCCGCCGCCCGCACTGAGGTACGGGTCCACGGTGGTGAGGTCGAATCGTTGACGGTCGCGGAGAGTCGCGGTGTCGGTGTGCGAGTCGTGCGCGACGGCCGAGAAGGCTTCGCCCACGCCGGTACGTTCGACGCCGATGTGGTCGACGAGCTCTTGGCCGAAGCACGCGACAACCTCGAGTTCTCCGAACCCGATGAACGGGTCGGGATCGCGGAGCCCGACGGCGTCGCCGCGGTCGACATCGACCCGTGGGACGACCGGGTCGGCACGACGCCGGTCGACGACAAGGTCGCGCTGGCGCTCGCCCTCGAAGCGGCCACCCTCGCCGCGGATCCACGCGTTCGTGGCGTTCGCACGTCGATCTATGCCGACACCCGGGCCGAGAGCGCGATCGTCAGCACCTCGGGCATCGATGGTTGGGACCGTGGTGCGTCGGCATCGATGTCGACCAGCGCGCTGATCGACGATCCGTCCGGAACCACCCGCACCGGTGGCGCCGTCGACGCCGGTGCCGCACCCCAGGATCTCGACGTCGAGAAGGTCGCTCGACTGGCCGCCGAACGGGGCGTGCAGTTGCTCGGCGCCGGTCCACCGTCGACGGGACGCCCGGTCGTCGTGCTCGAACCCCGCTTCGCGGCCACCGTGCTCGGCATCGTCGCCGGAATGCTCTCCGGTGAGCGGGTCGTGAAGGGTCGTACCCCCTTCGCTGACCGGGTCGGGGAGGCGGTCGCGGCGCCCGCCTTGACGTTGCTCGATGACCCGATCGACCCGGACTCGCTCTCGGCGTCGGCGTTCGACGGTGAGGGATTGGCGTGCCGGCAGGTGCCCTTGATCACCGACGGTGTCCTCGACGGCTTCTTGCACGACAGTCGCAGCGCCCGCGGGCTCGGGGTCGCCTCGACCGGCTCCGCCCTCCGTTCGGTGCGCGGGATGCCCAGCCCGGGTCACCGCTCGTTGCGTGTCGCGCCGGGCGAGGGCGATCTCGAATCGTTCATCGCCGGGATCGACGAAGGGCTCCTCGTCGCGTCGCTTCAGGGTCTCCACAGCGGCGTCAACGCCGTCTCCGGTGATCTGTCGGTGGGCGTCGAAGGTGTCATGATCCGCAACGGCGAGTTGGCCGAACCCATCCGCGAGGGCACGCTCGCCGGCGCGATCCCGCGACTGCTGCTCGACATCGTCGCCGTCGGTGCCGATCTCGAACGGCAGCCGGGCGGCACGCTCGTCCCGTCGCTGATGATCGAAGGGCTCACCCTGGGCGGCGGGAGCGGCGACTGACGCTCAGTCGGATTCGAGCTCGATCGTCCAGGGCGTGAAGGGCCACGGCGGGTAGGGCCAGATCTGCAGGTCGTGGTCGGGATCGGCCTCCCACGCATCGACCTCGGCCTGCCAGTCAGGGCACTCGATGCAGGTCAGCGCGATCCGCTTCTCGGTCCAGTACTCGGTGATGCCCGCGATCGACGCGGCGGCGACGAGCCCGAACGCGACGCCTCGGGTGAGGGCGTTGGTCGACACCCCGACACCGTGCGCGAGCAGCAGCGACGCGATCGACAGGGGGACGACCGCGTAGCGGGCGTCGGCGATACCCCAGGCCCCGAGCTGCACGAAGCCCTCGGTCAGCACGAACGCGGCCCCCATCGGGGCGAGGATGACGAACGACGACTCCCGGACCGCGAACGCGATCGCGCCGATGACGAGCCCGGCCACCAGCACCACCGTCAGCACCCATGCCCCACTGGGCTCGATGACGTTGGCGGCCAGCTGTTCGCTCTCGGTGCGACCGATGACGATCGGCGCCACGTGGAGCCCGGCGAACGTGCCCAGCAGCTCGGCGGGATCGGGAATCGTGAGCTTCGACTCCTCGAGACTGCCCGAGGTGCGAGACACCAACACGATGATCCCCTGGAACGCCGTCGCGGCCGTGATCACGCCGGCCTGGATGACCGTTCGGCGCGTCCGTTCGCGGTAGGCACGCCAGAGGAACAGCGGGGTGAGGATCGTCGTGTACAGCCCCGACAGGGCGCCGACGAGCAACGCCGCCAGGCCGACACCGAAGCGGCGTGAGCTCAGGTCGTCGAGGCGGACGAACACCAAGACGATGCCGAGTACCCCGAAGAGGGTCTGGGAGTTGATGGTGTTGAGCCAGACCTCGGGGTGGGCGGCGGGCCCGAAGAGCAGGAGACCGGCGGCGATGACCCGAGCGGTCGCGGTGGGAAGCAGGTCGCTCGGCCACGCCAACACGACCCACAGCACGAAGAGCAACACGCCGAAGGCGAGCCAGGTGGTGACCAGCGGCGCGGCCGACAGCGGCACCAGGCTCGCGAGCCAGGTGCCGACGTTGGGGATCAGGTTCAGGTAGCCGGCGCGCTGATCGATGAACGTCAGCCCGGCCAGGCCGCCCTCGTTGTGCGCGTGGGCGAAGTGGATCGAGCCCTCCTCGGCCCAGAACCGCCCGTTGAGCAACACCCACGGCGAACGGAGAAACGCCAGCAGCACCAGGAGCGCGAACCAGCCCCGGGTTCCCACTCGTTCCGCCTGCGCTCTGAGCGTGTCCACCATGGTCTTCGATCGGCCCCCGGGCCCGTCGCGGGTCGCCGGAGCCTAGCCCCGAGGCTCGACGGGATCGGCGGCCGGGGCGCCTAACCTCGCAGGGACGTTCGCCGACGGGGAGCTGAGTATGGAGATCCTGCACGCCATCGTGCTCGGCATCGTCCAGGGACTGTCGGAGTTCCTGCCGATCTCGTCGAGCGGCCATCTCGAGCTGACCCGTTGGCTGTTCGGGTGGGACGCCCTCGACGAAGATCTCGAGACGGCTTTCGACGTCGCCGTGCATCTCGGCACGCTGCTCGGGGCGATCGCCTACCTCCGGCACGACGTCGTGAAGTACCTGCTGGCCGGCTTCGCCCCGTTGCGGGGTCAGCCACTCGAGACCGATGGCCGCATCGCCTGGTTCCTCGTGGCCAGTGCCGTGCCGGCGGGCATCACCGGCGTCCTGCTCAAGGACCAGATCGCCGACCTCGACCGCATCTGGATGATTGCCTTGATGCTGATCGTGTTCGGCTTGGCCCTGATGGTCGCCGACCGGCTGCCGGAGCGGCGCGAACTCGACGAGTTCCGGCTCCGCGATGCCTTGGCGATGGGGGTCGGGCAGGCGCTCGCCCTGCAGCCCGGCGTGAGCCGCTCCGGTGCGACCCTGACCGTGTGCCGTGGTCTCGGCTTCCAGCGTGACGCTGCGGCTCGACTCGTGTTCTTGATGAGCCTTCCGATCATCGCCGGTGCGGGTGTGTTCGCCCTGGCCGACGCATCCATCCCGTCGGACTTCTGGCCGCCCTTCCTGTGGGGGATGGCGGCGTCGGCGATCACCGGCTGGTTCGCGGTGTGGGGGACCCTCAAGCTCGTGCAGACCCG
>CAZEML010000088.1:0-16217 GCA_964513285.1 uncultured Candidatus Nemicrothrix sp. | reverse complement strand
CGCCCTGCGCGGCGCTGCCCAACCACGACCTCGTGACGCGGCTCGGCCCGATCGCACCCGGCCTCACCCGCGAGACCTGCACCTTCTTGGTGCCGCCGTCGACGCCGGAGCTCACCGGCGGCGAACTCGACGCGACGCGCGAGTTCTGGCTCGACGTCAACAACGAAGACATCGACATCTGCCAGCGCAGCCAGCGTGGCCTCACCCGAGGTCGGATCCAGGCCGGCCCGTTGGCGCCCCGATTCGAGGAACCGCTCCACCGGTTCCACAACATGCTCGCCGACTGCATGACCCGCGATTCGCTCGCGGGCCTGACGGTCCCCCCTGGCGATGACGGTTCTGAGGAGTCCCGCCTCGGCACCGGCCCCAACCCTGCCCCACCGACCATCGAGCAATGACGCTCGAGAAAGTCATCTGAAGGCCCTCATGAAAACCAACACCCAAGTCGTCGTCGTCGGCGGTGGCGTCGTCGGCGCCTCCGTCCTCTACCACCTCGCCAAGGGCGGCTACACCGACGTCGTACTCCTCGAGCGGGCCGAGTACACCGCCGGCTCGACATGGCACTCCGCGGGTGGCATGCACACACTCAACGGCGACCCCAACGTCGCCAAACTGCAGCAGTACACGATCGAGCTGTACAGCGAGATCCAGAAGGAATCGGGCATCGACGCCTCGATGAACATCACGGGCGGCGTCGCGCTCGCCGACACCCCCGAGCGGCTCGACTGGCTGAAGATGACCCATGCCCGCGGTCGCTACCTCGGCATGGACACCGAACTCATCTCGGTCAAGGAGGCCAAGGAGCTGCTCCCGATCCTCGACGAGCAGTACTTCGTGGGTGCTCTGTGGGACGCCCACGAGGGGCACCTCGATCCGTCCCAGATCACCCACGGCTACCTCGAGTGCGCTCGACAGCGGGGCGCGGAGACCTACCGGCACACCTGGGTCCGCGACATCAACCGGGCCGCGGACGGCGGCTGGGACCTGGCCCTGTACGACACGACCAACGACGAGGACAAGGGCACGATCCACTGCGAGCACGTCGTCAACGCCGGCGGCCTGTGGGCCCGCGAGGTCGGCCGCATGGTCGGCCTCGAGCTGCCGCTCCTCGCCATGGAGCACATGTACCTGCTCACCGAGGAGATCCCCGACGTCGTCCAATACAACAAGGACAACGGCAAGGAGATCATCCACGCCGTCGACTTCGGTGGCGAGATCTACATGCGTCAGGAGGGCAACGGCCTCCTGATGGGCACCTACGAGCGGGCCGGTGTGCCGTGGTCGACCAAGCAGACGCCGTGGGACTTCGGTGCTCGCCTGCTCACCCCGGATCTCGACCGCATCGCCGAGTCGTTGGAGACTGGCTTCAAGCACTTCCCGATCTTCGCCGAGGCCGGCATCAAGAACGTGATCAACGGTCCGTTCACGTTCGCCCCCGACGGCAACCCGCTGATCGGTCCGGTGCGCGGCCTGCCTGGTTACTGGTCGGCGTGTGCGGTGATGGCGGGCCTGTCCCAGTCCGGTGGCGTGGGTCTGTCGGTCGCCAACTGGATCATCGAGGGCGACCCGGGCGCGGATGTCTGGGGTATGGACATCAGCCGCTACGGCGACTTCGCGACGATGGCCTACACCAACGAGAAGGTGCGCGAGAACTACTCACGTCGCTTCCGGATCACCTTCCCCAACGAGTTCCTTCCCAAGGGTCGCAACATCCAGACGTCGCCGATCTATGACCGGCTCGCCGCCCAGAACGCCGTGTTCGGCGACGGCTTCGGGCTCGAAGCCGCGCTGTGGTTCCAGAACGCGGGTGAGGAGCCCGTCGAAGAGGTCACCTTCGGTCGCTCCAACGCCTGGGACCAGGTGCGCGAGGAGACCCTCGCCGTGCGCAGCAGCGTCGGCCTGTTCGAGACGACCGGCTTCTCGAAGTTCCACTTCCGGGGGCCGGGTGCTCGCGCCTACCTCGACCGGCTGCTGGCCGGCCGCATCCCCAACCCGGGCCGCATGGCGCTCACCCCGATGACCAACCATCAGGGCAACCTGATCGGCGACCTCACCGTCGCCACCCTCGGCGCCGCGACCGGCGAGGCCGAGGGGCCCGAGACCACGATCACCGGCGGTGCCACCGGCAACACTCGCCAGGGCGAGGAGTTCGTCCTGTTCGGTTCGGGTGTCGCCGAGCGCTACTACGAGCGCTGGTTCGACATGAACCTGCCCGACGACGGCTCGGTCACCTATGACACGCTCGGCTGGGAGACCGCCGGCCTGTCAATCGCCGGCCCGAACGCTCGGGCGTTGCTCGAGAAGGTCACCGATGCCGACCTCAGCCAGAACGGCATGCGCTTCATGGCCTTCAAGGAGATCAACATCGGGATGGCGCCGGTGTGGTGCGGTCGGGTCACCTTCACCGGCGACCTCGGCTACGAGTTCTGGATGCCGGCCCGCTACCAGCGGTACGTGCTCGAGGTGCTCCAGGAGGCGGGCGAGGAGTTCGGCCTGCGCCTCTTCGGTCTCCACGCGCTGAACTCGCTGCGGCTCGAGAAGGGCTTCGGCGGTTGGGCGCGCGAGTACCGCCCGATCTACGACCCGTTCGAGGCGAAGCTCGACCGGTTCGTGAAGATGGAGAAGGACTTCATCGGCCGCGACGCCCTCGCCGCGAAGTACGCCGACGGCGGGCCGGGCGCGACGTACGCGCTGTTGACCTTCACCGTCGAGAGCGATGCAGGTCGCGACGGCTACGACGTCATCGGCGACGAACCGATCTGGCACGACGGCGAGGTCGTCGGCTGGGTCACGTCGGGCGGCTACGCCCACCACAGCGAGACCTCGGTCGCGATGGGCTATGTGCAAGCGGCGCTCGCCGACTCCGACGGTCCGTGGGAGATCGAGGTGGTCGGCCAGATGAAGGCGGCGCAACGCGTCGACGGCTGTATCTGGGATCCCGAAGCGGAGCGGATGCGGAGCTAGCGCCAGACCGAGAGGGGGGAGCAAGACGATGGCAGGACGGATCCGACGTTCGGTGCAGGACGCGCTCGACGGCACGCCGGAGATGGCGCGCGCCGCAGGCGACCTGCACCATCTCGCCATCGGCCCGGGCGCCGCGCTCGAGGCCGAATGGATCGCCGACGGGCTCGAGCTTCCCGATCTGCCCGCCATGCGGCAGTACCGGGTCGACCGCACGGTCGAGACGATGAAGCGGTACGGGTGCGACGGCGTGCTCGTCATGGACCCGATGAACATCCGTTATGTCTCCGACACGACCAACATGCAGCTGTGGGTCATGCACAACGCGGCCCGCTACGCCTTCGTGAGTGGCGACGGCGACGTCGTGGTCTGGGACTACGAAGGGTGTGAGTTCCTGTCCGGTCACAGCCACGTCGTCAGCGAGGTTCGGCCGGCGATCGGGTCGACGTACTTCCTCGCCGGCAACCGCTACGACGAACTCACCCAGCGTTGGGCGGCCGATCTCCTCTCGGTCATCGAGGACTACTGCGGTCCGAACGCTCGGCTCGCGGTCGATCAGTGCAGCTACCTCGGGTTCAAGGCGCTCGAGGCCGGGGGCATCTCGATCGCCAACGGCCAGGAGGTCATGGAGGAGGCCCGCAAGATCAAGGGCCCCGACGAGATCCGGGCCATGCGGTGTTCGGCGCACGCGTGCCAGGCCGCGATGGGGGACATGCGAGCGCGGATGCAACCCGGCATGACCGAACGGGAGATCTGGGCCCAACTCCACGAGGGCAACATCGCACGGGGCGGCGAATGGATCGAGACCCAGATCCTCGCGTCGGGTCCCCGCACCAACCCCTGGTTCCAGGAGGCGTCGGCGCGGGTGGTCGAGAACGGCGACATCGTCGCCTACGACACCGACCTCGTCGGCGCCTACGGGATGATGATCGACATCTCCCGCCCGTGGGTGTGTGGCGACAAGGCGCCGACCGCGCACCAACGACAGCTTTTCGAGATGGCTGACGAGATGGTGAAGACCAACGCCGAGATGCTCACCCCGGGCCGGAGCTTCCGCGAGCTGACCCTCGACTCGACGATGCCGCCCCGAGAGCAGTACCGCCACTACTCGGTCAAGTTCCACGGGGTCGGGCAGTGCGACGAGTACCCCGACATCTACCACCCGTGGGCGTGGGAGGACTGGGGCCTCGACGACCACCTCGAGGTCGGCATGGTGCTCACGAGCGAGAGCTTCATCGGGTCGCGCGACGACGGCGAGGGTGTGAAGCTCGAGGATCAGTACCTCATCACCGAGGACGGCCCGGAGTTGCTCACCGACTTCCCGGTGAGCCTCACGGAGTAACCTACGCCAGCGTTGACGTGGCCGGTGTCTGCGAAGCGCTCGTGATTAGCCATCGAGCCCATCCGCAATTCAGTCTGAATTAGTGTGGTTTTCTGTGGACTGAATTCAGTCCGCCGAACAGTGGTTACTTTGGAAATCCACTCAAATCGGACTCATCCGTCTCTGGCGCATGACGAGCCTGCGAAGTGAGCCGACGGCATCGATCGCCGCCGGTTTCATCCCCCCACGGTCGTCGCAAACAGCGGGGCCGAGACCTCAGGAGTCCCCGGTGCAATACGTCAAGAACCTCTCCATCCGCAACAAGCTTCTCGTCGGGGTCGGCATCGTCTTCGCCGCGATGGCGGCGCTGAGCTTCACCACCTACCGGATGACCGGCGCGAGCCAGCAACGAGTGGCCGAGGTCAACCGCACCTACGACGAACTCCTCCTCGTCGAGGAGACCTTCAACGGTCTGCTGGAGATGGAGTCCGCCTACCGCGGCTACCTGCTCACCGGCAAGGAGTCCTACCTCGAGGCCTTCGACCACGGCAGGCGCGAGGCCCACGATCACCTCGCCGAGCTCAAGGAAGCGTCAGTCGACAAGCCAGAGGCCCTCGCCCAGTGGACGGACATCGACCAGCGGATCTCGGCCTGGGAGGCCGAGGTCACCACGCCGGGGATCGAGCTTCGGCAAGCCGTGAACGCCGGAACCGCCGACATGCAGGAGGTGCTCGACTTCGAGGCGACGGGACTCGACTCAGAGCACACCGATGCCATCCACGCCAACCTCGTCTCGGGCATCGACCAAGAGAAGGAGCTCCTCGCGGAAGCGATCCACAACGAGCACGAAGCGACCAACTTCCTGCGCAGCACCGTCATCTGGGGCACCGTCGCCGCCTTGATCGCCGGACTCGCCGCCGTCTTCGTGCTCGCTCGCCTGCTGACCCGGCCGATTCACTCCCTCCTCGGGACGATGAGCGACGCCTTCAGCGGCGAGATGGACCTCACCCAGCGAGTGGAGGTCGACGGGAACGACGAGATCGGCCAGATCGGCGAGACCGTGAACCGCTTCGTCGCCAAGCTCGAGGACACCGTGGCGTTGATCGGTCAGAACTCCGGTCATCTCAGCGACTCCGCCGAGGACCTCGACAGTGTGAGCGACTCGATGGCGGCCGCCGCCGGCCAGGCCTCGAACCAGGCCGTGCAGGTCTCCGATGCCTCCGAGCGGGTGAGCAACAGCGTCAGTGCCGTGTCCGCCGCCTCAGAGGAGATGCGGGCCTCGATCCAGGAGATCTCGACCCAGTCCACCAGCGCCGCCGCCATGGTCGCCAAGGCGGTCATCGCCGCCGAGGAAGCGAGCGCGACGATCGCCCGGCTCGGCGAACGCAGTGAAGAGATCGGTGCGGTCATCGCGATGATCACCTCGATCGCCGAGCAGACCAACCTGCTCGCCCTCAACGCCACCATCGAGTCGGCTCGTGCCGGCGAAGCCGGCAAGGGCTTCGCCGTGGTCGCCAACGAGGTCAAGGAACTCGCGACCCAGACCGCCGACGCCACCGAGGAGATCAGCAGCCGGATCGACGCCACCCAGGCCGACACCCGGGTCGCGGTCGAGTCGATCGGCCAGATCAGCCACATCATCGACGAGATCAACGGCATGTTCACCGCCATCGCCGGCGCCATCGAGGAGCAGAACGTCACGGCGGCCGAGATGTCGAGTCAGTTCTCCGAGGTCGCCAACGACTCCGGCGACATCGCCCACAGCATCTCCTCGGTCACCGAAGCGGCCGGTGCGGCCAGCGACGCGGCCGCCACGACTCGGACGTCCGCCCAGCTGCTCAACGGGATGTCGGCGGAACTCCTCCGCCTCGTCTCCCAGTTCCGCTACGCAAGCGGGGCATCGACCTCGGTTCCTGAGGCTCTGGCTGCCGACGCTGACGGCGACGATGCGTCGGAGTCCGAGGACGAGCTGGTGTACGCCTGATCCGACCGGGTCAGACCCGGGCCCGGGCCACGATCCCGCGGGTGACACCGCGGGGGAGTGCCCGGAGGAACCCGGCGGCGGCCTTGTTGACCACGCCGGAGACGACCACGGCTTTCCCGGCGGCGGTACCGACCAGGCCGGCGGTGGCGACCTCGTCGGCGGACTGCCAGACGAACCCGGGGGCGTCCATGTCGCCCACGCCGGCACGTTCCTGGAACTCGGTGCGGGTGAGGCCTGGGCAGAGGGCGGTGACGGTGACGCCGTGCGGCTTGAGCTGCACGTGAAGGGCTTCGCTGAAGCTCGTGACGAACGCCTTCGTGGCGTTGTAGGTCGCCGACTGCGGGCCGGGCATGTCGCCGGCGATCGAGGACACGTTGAGGATCGCCCCGCCGCCTCGGTCGCTCATCGCGGCGCCGGCCGCCCGGCAGAGTCGATGCAGGGCGACGACGTTGACCGCCACCGTGAGTTCGTCGTCCTCGTCGGATGTGGACAGCGTCGGGCCGGCGAAACCGAGGCCGGCGTTGTTGACCAGCAGGTCGATGGGCGTGGTGTCGTCGCGCAGTCGCTCGGCGACCTGGTCGACCGAGGCGGGGTCGCCGAGGTCGGCGCCGAGCACCTCGACCTCGACCGGAAGTTCAGCGGCGAGTTCGTCGAGCCGCTCGGTGTTTCGGGCGACGACCACGAGGTCGGTGGCGGCCGCGGCCAGCTGTTGGGCGATCGACCGGCCGATGCCGCTCGACGCGCCGGTCACCATCGCTCGTTCCCAGGTTCTGGCCATGGCCCGAACCTAGGCGATCAGTCGATGAGCGCGTCGGAGCGGACGCGGGCGTCCTCGGCGTCGATGTGTTCCTGGAGGACCCGACCGAACAGCTGCTGGGTGCGCGCGAGGCGACCGATGACCCCGGCCTCTTCGGTGTAGGCGAAGATCGCGGCGTGGCGCGGGCGGCTGGCGGCGGGCACGCGCGAGACCTGGTGCAGGCTGTGGCGGCCCCGGAAGATCTGCATGTCGCCCGGCCGAAGGTCGAGGGTGTGCACCCCGTCGCGTTCGCCCGCGAGGACCCCGGCGATGCGGTCGAACCCCTCGTCGTCGGTGTTGCGGATAGCGGGGTAGTACTCGAAGAGCCCGCCCTCGTCGGCTTCCTGCACGAGGACGGTGACCGCGAAGTCGTTGGTGTCGAAGTGCCAGGTGAAGAGCTGGCCCGGATCGAGGATGTTCGCGGTGAGGCCGGCGAGCGGGTCGGCGTAGCAGTGAAGCTCGGGGATCTCGAGACAGTCGGCGAGGAAGCGAGCGAGTTCGGGCGCCCGGAACATCACATCGGTCGCACAGTCCTGCTCCCAGGAGTCGCCGGGGATGAAGCCGCTCGATCGCTCGAGGAAGGTGTTGACCGGATGGTCGGTGGGGTAGTCGTCGTTGACCTCCGTGTGGAAGTACGGGTTCATCACCTGGGTCGAGAAGTGGGTGGTGTGCTTGCGAGCGGCGATCTCGTCGTTGAGCAACGCGACGGCTTCGGGTCGCACGAGATCCTTGATCACGGCACACCCGACCGAGCGCAGACCCTCACGGGCCTCGTCGACGGCCGCCACATAGGCGGTGGAGCCAGGCTCGTGGAGCGGGTAGCGGTCGAGGTCGACGATGTCGGCGAGCGCGTGCATCTCGTCAGTGTGAACGACTGCGGTCATGATGAAAATGCGATATTTTTTCACTCTGGCATGACAGAGATCGATACCTCGTCCTTGGCCTCGGATCGCGGTATCCGAGTGGTCGTCGCGGTCGCGGAGGCCGGGAGCTTCACGGGCGCCGCTCATCAGCTCGGCGTCGGGCAGTCGGCGGTGAGTCACGCGGTCGCCCGGCTCGAGGACGCGCTCGGCGTCGACCTCTTCGAGCGGCGGCGCGATGGTGTGGTGCCGACGGGGGTTGGCGAGCTGCTCGTCGCCCGGGTCGCGCCCGCCCTCGCCGAGATCGACGCGGCGATCGAGGTGGCCGTTCAGAGCCCGGCGGACGGCTCGGTCACCTTGTCGGTCTCGACCTCGCTCGCGGCGTACTGGCTGACCCCCAGACTCCCGGAATTCAAGCGTGAGCATCCCGACATCGAGTTGCGGGTGCTCACGACCGACACCGATCGTGAGGTCGGCCGCGACGGTGCCGACCTGTGGATCCCGCTCGGCACCGTCGAGGACCCGACGTTGGATTCGGTGCCGTTCTGCGCCGAGCGGCTGATCCCGGTCGCGTCGCCTGACCTGGCGGCGACGCTCGACCACGAGGATCCGGCGTCGTTGCGGGCGGCACCGCTGTTGCATCTGGAAGAGCGCTATCGGCCCCGGTTCGACTGGCCCCGATGGTTCGCGCATCACGGGGTCGAGGTGTCGGGCGGGGTGCCGGGTGACCGGTCCAACGACTACTCGCTGGTCCTGCTGGCGGCCCTTGCCGGTACGGGCGTCGCCCTTGGCTGGGAGCACATCGTCCGCGAACTGCTCGACGAAGGCCGGCTCGTGCCGGTGGGTCCGAGCGTCGACACGGGGGTCGCGTTTCCGTTGTTGTCTCGCGCCGGTCGCCCGTTGCCCTCGGCCACCACAACGCTGCGCGACTGGCTTCTCGCCCACGCTCCCGGCTGACCGAGCGCAGCCGCAGCATCGATGGTGGGTGCGGTCTCGCGCGCCGTCTGTGACATGCGACCAGACATTTCCGGGAAAAAGGTTGGTGTTAGCCGATGGCTCGGTCGTAGATTCCCGCAAATGCCGATCAGAGAGGTCGGCATTTGACCGAGGAGCACACGGCGATGTCCCACGACGATTCGACCACCGCGACGAGGTACCCGGTGATGCTGGACCTCCGCCACACGCTCTGTCTGGTCGTCGGCGGTGGCGCCGTCGCGTTGCACAAGGCGCGAGGACTCCTCGACGCCGGCGCAACCGTCCAAGTCGTCGCCCCGGAGATCCACCCCGAGTTCGAACGGCTCGAGGGGGCGCTGCACCTCAAGCGGCGGCGGTTCAAGGTCCGAGACCTCGGCGGCATGCACCTCGTGATCACCTGCACCGACGATCCGGCCGTCAACGCGCAGGTCGCGGCCGAGGCTCGCGACCGTCGGATCTGGGTCAACTCGGCCGATGATCCGGCCAACTGCTCGTTCACGTTGCCGTCGGTCGCCCGCCAAGGGGACCTGTCGGTCATGGTCTCGACCAATGGTCGGAGCCCCGCGCTGTCCAAGTGGCTGCGACGACGCTTCGAGCACGAGTTCGACCCGAGTTGGAGCGAGCTGCTCGACGTTCTCGCCGAGGTGCGCGGGGAGGCCCGCCGGGAGCTCGGCACCAGCGAGCTCGACGGTTGGGATCAGGCCCTCGACGACTCGCTGCACGAGCTCGTCCGAGCCGGCCGAGCCGACGATGCGGTCGAGACCGTGCGGCGCCATCTCGGCCTCGAGGTCGTGTCGTGACCGTCCATCTCGTCGGTGCCGGCCCGGGTGCCGCTGACCTCCTCACCCTCCGGGCGGCCCGGCTGCTCGGGGAAGCCGACATCGTCGTCCACGATCGTCTGATCGGCGCCGAGATCCTCGACCTCATCGCCCCGTGGGCGGAACGGATCGACGTCGGCAAGAACCCGAACGGCAAGTCGGTTCGCCAGACCGAGATCAACCGCGTCCTGATCGACGCCGGCCGCCGCGCCGACTGCGTCGTTCGGCTGAAGGGCGGTGACCCGTTCGTCTTCGGGCGGGGAGGCGAGGAAGCGCTCGACCTTCAGGCCGCAGGCATCGAGGTCGAGATCGTCCCCGGGGTTACGTCGGCGATCGCCGGTCCGGCGATGGCGGGTATCCCGGTCACCCATCGAGGGCGAGCCAGCGGGTTCACCGTCCTCACCGGCATGCAGGACCCCGCCTCGGAGACCGCCATCGACTGGGAGGCGGCCGCGCGACTCGGGACGACGCTCGTGATCCTCATGGGCGCCCGCCGGTCTCGGGATCTCGCCGAGCGACTCCTCGACGCCGGCATGGACCACGACACGCCCGTCGCGATCATCACCGAAGCGACCACCCCGACCCAACGGGTTCGGCACCTCGCCCTCGCCGCCCTCGGCGTCGACCGGGTGGACAACCCGTCCGTCATCGTCATCGGCGCCGTCGCCGGCGACCCCGTCCTCGACCCGCAGGATCCGACCCTCCTGGGTCTGCTCACCGACCGTTCCCATCCATCCCTCATCGGAGACCCCCGCGCATGACCCTCATCGACGACCGCACGACCACCGGCGACGCACCCCTGCCCGTGGTCCGCGACCCCGCCATCAAGGCCGACATCGAGAAGTTCCGCGAGTTGCTCGGGCGCTATCTCGACGGACAGATGAGCGACGACGAGTTCCGCGTCTTCCGGCTCACCAACGGCATCTACGGCCAGCGCCAGGGTGGCACCAACCAGATGATCCGGGTCCGGATGCCCTACGGCACGATCACCCCCGATCAGCTCGACATGCTCGCCCACATCGCCGAGCGCTACAGCCGGGGCTGGGGCCACATCACGACCCGTCAGAACCTGCAGTTCCACTTCATCGAGCTGACCCAGCTCCCCGAGGTGATGACGCTGATGGGGTCGGTCGGACTGACCACGCGCGAGGCGTGTGGCGACACGATCCGCAACGTGCAGGGCTGCCACCTGGCCGGCGCGTGCCCGTTCGAGATCCTCGACATCTCGGCCTGGGCCCAGGCCGTCAACGACCACTTCCTGCGCAACAGCATCGGTCAGCGCCTCCCGCGCAAGTTCAAGATCAACTTCTCGGGATGTGAGACCGACTGCGGGCAGGCGATGTTCAACGACGCCGGCGTCATCCCGGCCACGCGCACGCTCGAGGACGGCACCGTCGAGACCGGGTTCCGGGTCTTCATCGCCGGGGGCCTCGGTGCCACGCCGTTCGAGGCGCGAGCGATCGAGGACTTCACCACCAAGGAGGATCTCCTCCCGACCATCGAAGCGATCGTGCGCACCTTCGAACAGACCGGCAACCGCGACAACAAGCTCCGAGCCCGCATGAAATGGGTGGTGGAGACGCTTGGCTGGGACGAGACGCAGCGACGGGTGCTGAAGAACCGCCAGTTCTTGTCGGCCTCGTCGTCGTGGCCGGGTGGCATCCCGGCCCTGGTCCAGGAACAGGGTGACGCCCCTGCCGGACTCGGCCTCGGCGCGGCGGCGACGCCGATCGGGCAGGGTGTCTGGGTCGAACTCGGGAACCGTTCGCCGTACCAGAAGTGGGAGCAGGCCAACGTCGTCCGCGGTGTCAGCAACGGCACCGTGTCGGCCTACGCGTGGTGCCAGCTCGGCGACCTCACCGCCGCGCAACTCCGAGGCGTCGCTCAGATCGTTCGCGACTTCGGCGTCGAGGTGCGAGCGACGAACCGGCAGAACTTCATCCTCCGTGGCTTGCATGATGCCCAGCTCCCTGAGCTGTTCGACCGGCTCGAAGCGCTCGACATGGCTCGCCCCGGCGCGGAGCTGATCCGCGACGTGGTCTCGTGCCCTGGCGCCGACACCTGCAGCCTCGCCGTCACCCAATCCCGTGGACTCGCGAAGGCGATCGGCGATCGGCTCGAGGCGGAGGGCCTCGCCGAGGTCGGCGGTCTGCGCATCAACATCTCCGGCTGCACGAACAGCTGCGGCCAGCACCACATCGCCGACATCGGCTTCTTCGGCGCCGAGCGTCGGGCGCATGGGCAATCGGCACCCGGCTACCAGATGCTGCTCGGTGGGCACGTCGGCCAAGCGCAGGCCGTGTTCGGCGACAAGGCCACGCGCCTCCCCGCCAAGAACGCGCCTGAGGCCGTCGTGCGGGTCGTTCGCCGGTTCGTCGACGAGCGCGAAGCGGGGGAGTCGTTCCGCACCTGGCTCGATCGGGTCGGCGGGGCGAAGGCGATCGGTGCCGAGCTCAAGGAGCTCGACCATTTCCCCGAGCCGGAAACGGCGCCGGACTTCTACATTGACTATGACGAATTCGCCCCGTTCACCGCGGAAATCGGTGAATCGGAGTGCGCGACCTGAGGACAGCCGATGCCTTTCACCGAGATCAGTGTGCACGACGCCTACCAGATGCTCGCCGACGACGAGACCGCCGTGCTCATCGACGTGCGCACGCCCGAGGAGTGGTCCTCGGTCGGCGTTCCCGACCTCGGGGCGATCGGCAAGCAGGTGCGGTTCGCGACGTGGACCCTCTTCGGTACCGGCGAGCCGAACCCGAACTTCCTCGCCGACGCCACCGATGGCCTGGCTCCGGACACCCCGCTGCTGTTCCTGTGTCGCAGCGGCGCCCGTTCTCAGGGTGCGGCCACCGCAGCCGAGGCCGCCGGGTACGGCACCACCTACAACGTCACCCAGGGATTCGAGGGTGGCCCGGGCAAGGTCGGCTGGAAGCACGCCGACCTCCCGTGGCATCAGGGCTGACCCATGAGCCCCGATGACGGCGTCGACTCCTGGGCCGAGGCGACCAAGCTGGTCCGCGGCGGCCTGAGTCGCAGCCACTTCGACGAGACCGCCGAGGCGATCTACACGACGTCCGGGTTCGTCTACGGCTCGGCCGAGGAAGCCCAGGCGGCCTTCGCGGGCGACGCCGATCGCTACATCTACGGCCGCTACGGCAACCCGACGGTCTCGATGTTCGAGGAACGTCTGCGTCTGCTCGAAGGCGCCGAGGTCTGCCGCGCCACTGCGAGCGGCATGTCGGCCGTGTTCGCCTCGATGGCGTCGTTCCTGACGGCCGGCGACAAGGTCGTCGCCTCCCGGGCCCTGTTCGGCAGCTGCTCGGTGATCGTCACCGACATCCTCCCGCGCTACGGCGTCGAGACCGTGCTCGTCGACGGGCGCGACCTCGACCAATGGGAGGCCGCCCTCGCAGGGGGAGCCCAGGCGGTCTTCCTCGAAACGCCGTCGAATCCGGGTCTCGAGATCATCGACCTCGCCGCCGTGAGCCAACTCGCCCATGCCGCCGGCGCCCTCGTCATCGTCGACAACGTGTTCGCCACGCCGGTGCTCCAGCACCCGCTCCAACTCGGTGCCGACATCGTCGTCTACTCCGCGACCAAGCACATCGACGGCCAGGGCCGCACCCTCGGCGGCGCGGTCCTGTGCAGCGAGCAGTTCGACGCCGATCATCTGCAGGACTTCCTGCGCCACACCGGCCCCAGCCTCAGCCCGTTCAACGCATGGGTGCTGGTGAAGGGATTGGAGACGCTCCGACTCCGGGTCCAGGCTCAGGCCCAGGCCGCGGAACGGTTCGCTCGCGAACTCGAGTCACACGCACGGGTCCGCTCGGTGCGCTACCCGTTCCTCGAGTCACATCCCGACCACGAACTCGCCTGCCGCCAGATGGAGGCGGGCGGCACGGTCGTGTGTGTCGAGCTCGATGCCGACCAGGCCGAGACGTTCGCGGTCGTCAACGCGCTGCAGATCTTCGACATCTCCAACAACCTCGGCGACACGAAGAGCCTGGTCACTCATCCGGCGACCACGACCCATCGTCGGGTCGCTCCTGAGCTGCGGGCCGAGATGGGCATCACCGATTCGATGATCCGCTTCTCCATCGGTCTCGAGGATCCGGGCGACCTGCTCACCGACCTGGGGAAGGCCCTCGCCGTCTCGGCCTCGGGTGGGCCGCCTACGATGCGGCCATGAGCGAAGCCCGACCGCGATACCGACTCCTCACCGGCCCCGACGACCGCACGTTCTGTGATCGTGTCAGCGAGGCCCTCGACGACGGCTATGTCCTGTACGGGTCGCCGTCGATCACCGACACCCCCGATGGGGTCGTCGCCGCCCAAGCGGTGATCCTCCCCGACTGACCCGACGGGGCCAGCGCCCGACCGTGTCGAACGAGAAAACGAAGAAGGGGTGGGGCTTGTGCCCCACCCCTTCTCACGTTCATCCGCCCCCGAGGGGACGGTTGATCAAGTGATCGTCAGATCAGCCCGCCGCGAGGGCGTTGGCGATCCACTCGTCGACCTGATCGCGGTTGGCGGCGATCCAGTCGGCGGCGTGACGGTTGACGTCCTCAGTGGTGTCTTCACCGCTGTTGTAGAGGACGTTCTGGAGAGCCACGTCGATGACGGGGATCTTGACCTGCTCGAACAGCGACTGCGCAGCCGGGTTGGCGGCGAGGAAGTCGTTGTTGGCCGAAACCTGGATGTCAGCAGCGACCCAGCCGAGGTGGCAGGGATCGTTGGAGCAGGTGTCGGTGCCGAGCGAAGCCGGAACGGCGACGCCGTCAACACGCTGGTTGAACTCGGGGGTGATCGAGCCGTCGAGCACCGAGTCCTCGTCCATGGCCAGCCACATGGCGTTGTCGCCGGGGATGAGCTGGGTCACGTAGGCGGACGGGGTCCAGGTGTACATGATGAACGGCACACCGTCGGCGGCGCGGCCAACAGCCTCAGCGATCATCGCGTCGTAACCGGCCTTGGTCTGGGCCATGTTGGTCCAGCCGGCGAACTCGATGTTCTCGTTGATGATGTCGTCGCAGGTCCAGTCCTCGGGGCAACCGAGGATCTGCACGATGCCGTCGCCCGGGGTGGTGTCACCCTGGTCGTAGAGCTCGACGAGCGCCGGGGTGTCGTTGATCTGGTCCATGGTCAGACCGGGGTTCTCATCGACGATCGACTTGTTCGTCAGGAAGCCCTGGAGACCACCGGCGAGCATTTCCTCGCCGACGACGCTGATCTTGTCGCCCACGATGGAGCCGTCGGTCAGCTCGTTGTTCCACCAGCTGGAGTGGCCGGGGTACCACGAGTTGGCCCAGAAGTCGACCTCGCCTTCACCAAGAGCGGTGAAGAAGTTCGACGGGGGCAGCTCGAGGTCGGCCGGCTCGTTGACCGTGAAGCCGAGCTCTTCCATGAGCTGCTTGTAGATGGCGGCCTGCATGTAGCCGGTCGACCAGTTGGCGCGAGCCATGGTCACCGAGACGCCGTCGCCGGGAAGCGCCGCAGCGGCGTCCTCGTCGGCCATGTCGTCGTCTTCCTCGGCCATGTCGTCGTCGGCCTCTTCGTCGGCCATGTCATCTTCTTCTTCGGCCATGTCGTCATCAGCGGCGGCATCGGCGTCGTCGGAAGAATCGTCGGCCGTGCTGGTGTCGTCATCGTCGTCACCGCACGCAGCGGCGAACAGTGCGAAGACGACAAGCAGGGCGAGCCAGAGGCTCTTCTTCTTGCTGTTCATATTGGGATTCCCCTCCCGGGATGGTTGTGTTTCTCCGGCCAGAACGCAGGGCCTGACCAAAGACCTGAAAGAGCATAGTCGTGCCCACCACCTAGTGGCGTCGGGCACATCGAATGGGCTACGCCGGAGCGAGCGCCTCCTCGGCCTCATCGACGGTGGTGTCGGTGAGATCGATCTCGTCGGTGTCGCCCGCGAACACGCGGGATCGGCGGAACTCGGCCATCACGCCACGTGAGGTCATGGCGAGGAAGGCTCCGCTGACGAAGTAGAGGAACGCGCCGGCACCGGCCACGAAGTTCGGGTCGGCGACTCGGAACACACTGATGATGAACGCTGCGGCGAGCGTCATCATGCCGGTGCCGACGGCGGCGACGATCACCGACCACCGCCATCGTTTCTGTTCGTCGAGGCCCATGTAGCCGGCGGCTGGGATGCTGGCGGCGAGGCCGAACACCGACACGGCGATGGCCAGGTAGCCGAGCTGAGGTCCTTCGCTGGTGAAGTTGTCGAAGATGGCCTCGTCCTGCTGAGCGGCGGCGTTGATCCGAGCGATCTCGGCCGCGGCTTCGGCGGCCGGGATGTTGTTCGGATCGTCGGTTGGGAGCCGCGACCGCGCGATGACGTCGTCGAGTTCGGCCTGGATCTCCGGCGTGATGACGGTGTCCTGGCGCTCGTCGAAGGTCCACGCCGCAAGGCCCGAGAGCAGCGCCCACAGCACACAGAAGCCGGCGATCACGACGCGAGCGACGTTGACCTTGGCCTTGAGCGGCGTGC
>CAZEML010000087.1:0-16271 GCA_964513285.1 uncultured Candidatus Nemicrothrix sp. | reverse complement strand
CCTGCCGATCGGATACCGTCCACTCGACCGACGGGAGCCCGACACATGTCAGGCGACAATCTCAGCGTGACGGAGCCGGCGCTCGGTTCGAGCGATGCGGCCGACGGCCGGCCGGGGATGCTGATCCTCACGCCTTCGGCCGATCTGTACGGGTCCGATCGGGCGCTCCTGCACGCGCTGCCGGCCATCACCGAGAGCGTGCGGGTCGTCGTGCTCTCTGCGGTCGACGGTCCCTTCATCGAGCAGGCCCGAGCGGCCGGCGCCATCGTGCACGTCGTCCCCGACTTCGCCATCCGCCGGCGCAACCTGCATCCGATCCGCGGGCTCTCGATGGCGGTCCGCACGCTCAAGACCGTCTGGACGGCCCGGTCCATGATCCGACAGCACGATCTGTCCATCGTGTACGTCAACACCGTCGCGGTGGCGCCGTTGCCGCTGCTGCGGGTGCTGCGCCGCCCGGTCGTGTTGCACGTCCACGAGCGGGCCCTGGGTGGGCGACTCGAGGCGCTGGTGCTCAGCCACCTGCCGCGGTTCGCCCATCACGTGCTCGCGAACTCCGAGTTCACGCGGTCCACGTTCGCATCGTCGATCCAGGGTCGCAGCGAAGTCGTGTACAACGGCGTCGCGACCCCGCCGGAACCGTTCGAGCTCCCCGACTCGAACCGCATCGTCGTGCCGGCCCGCATTCACCCGAAGAAGGGGCAACCGGTCCTCGTCGAGGCGGTTGCGCTGCTCGCCGAGCGCGGGATCGACGTCGAGGTGGATCTCGTCGGCGATGCCCTCCCCGAACACGCCGAGCTCGAGCGGGCGCTGCGCGCCCAGATCCGCGACGTCGGGGTCGACGACCGGGTCCGCCTGCTCGGTCACAAGTCCGACGTCGAGTCGATCTATGCCGGCTACGGCATCGCGATCGTCCCGTCGGTCGCGCCCGAGGAGTTCTCGCTCGTCGCGGCCGAAGCCCAGATCCGGGGCCTCGCCGTCGTGGCGACCGGCCCGGGTGGCGTGTGTGAGGTCGTGGCCGACGACGATACGGGCGTCATCGTCCCGGCCCAGGATCCCGACGGTCTCGCCGACGGGATCGAGCGGGTGATCGCCGACCCTGCCCTGCGCCGGGCGATGGGGGAGCGGGGGCGTGAGCGCATGCTCGAACGCTTCACCGTCGACACCTACCGCGCCCGGTTGCTCGAGGCGATCACACCGTTCTTGGCCGATCGCTGATCCCGCCGCAGCGCCGGATCAGGTTCAGACCGAGGCGTCGACCGGCGGGACTGACGCCTCGCGATCGCGCATCTCGCGGGACCACACGGCCGAGGCCCACGCGATGATCACGTAGAACCACACGCTCGATCCGGTGCCGCCCTGCGCCCAGTACTGGGCGGTCAGACCGTTGGCGAGCAGCGACGCGAACACCGCGGCGATCAGGGGCCCCTGCGGGGTGCGGCGGATGACGGCGAGCACGGCGAACACCCGCACGATCAGCGCGGTGAGCAGCAGCACCCCGAGGATGCCGAAGCTCACCAGGACCTCGATGTAGGCGTTGTGGGCCCCGCCGAGGCCGATCGTCTCGAGGAAGATCTCGCGAGCGGAGAAGTAGCCCCGGCCGAGGAGCGGGTTCTGGCCGACGACGCCGATCGCCTCGGCCCAGAGGGTCGTCCGGGAGTTGAGCGTCTGCAGCTGCTCGATCGACTCACCGCGAAGGATCAGGGATTCGACGACCCCACGAGACAAGAAGGCGCCGACCGGCACGAGGAAGCACGCCAAGACGACGAGGTCCTTGCGGCGCCGAACGGCCAACGCCAGCCAGACGATGACGCCCACCGCGGCGGCGAAGATCGAGCCTCGGGTCTGGGTCGCCGCGAGGGCGCCGACGTGGATCAGCAGCAGCAGGTAGACCGACGCGGGGCGGAAGGGCCGAGGGCCGCTGTCGCTCCGGGTCCAGGCGAGCAGGATCATCACCGAGGTGACCAGCAGCGCGGCGGCCACCACCGGATGGGTCGCCGCCCAGTTGAAGCGACCGGCGACCTGGCGGCTCGGGGCCACGCTCCACACGAAGCCCAGGCCGATGAAGCCGGTCATGAGCATCACGTAGGCGCCGGCGATGCGGGAGAAGTCCTGCTCGTCCGCCTGCCGGGCGAAGACGGTGGCCATGGCGGCGAGGATCAGGTGCTGGAGGCCGCGCACCGCGCTGAAGACCATCGACGGCGCCCACAGCGCGCTGGCGACCAGACCCAGGGTGTAGGCCCACATGATCAGCAGGGGCGGCGGGAGTCGGCGACCGCGGGGTGCGACCGCGCCGAGGAAGAAGATCCCGGCGAGCCCGAAGTAGACGACGAGCTCGAACAAGATGGCGAAGTCGACCGACCCTTCGAGCGCCGCGTTCAGGTCGCGCTGTCGATATTCGAAGTCGCTGACGAAGACCATCGCGCACACGGTGATCGCGGGGAACCACGACCGACGGATGCGATCGTCGCTACGGGCGACCAGCGGGCGCGGCGAAACGGTGGTCACGTCAGACGGGGACGTCGTGGGCGCTCCACCGCGTCGGGACGACGAGGCCGGTGCGACGACCGTGTTCGGCGGCTTCGATCAGAAGCTGTTCGTAGGCGCCGACGACCGCGTCGAGCCCGTACTCCTCGGTGATCCGGGCGGCGGCGCCGGCCCGAGCGGCTGCGTCCTCGGCCGGGCTGGAGTCGAGCACGGTCTGGATCGCCTTGCGGAGACCGTCGTGCTCGAACGTGAACGTCGCGGCGGACTCGCCGAGGGCTTCACGGTTGAAGGTCGTGTCGAAGGCGACCACCCGCGACCCGACCGACATCGCTTCCACGATCGACGGGTTGATGCCGCCGACGGAGTGGCCGTGAAGGTAGGCCTTGGCGTGGTGCAACAGATCGAGGAACTCGGTCCGGGAGCCGACGTGCCCCATCAGCCGGATCCGATCGTCGGCCTCGGCGAGTTCTTGCAGGCGGCTGACGACCGGCGACTCGTAGTTGGCCGCACCGAGCACGGCGAGCGGCAGCTGGAGGTCGCTCTCCGCGATCGCTTCGGCGACTCGGTGGATGTTGTTCTCCGGGTTGAGCCGGCCGGCGATGATCAGGTATTCGCCGGGCGTGAGGTCATGGCGGGTGACGTTGCCGGGGTCGGCGGCCCAGTCGAGGTCGGGCGCGCAGTACGGGATGACCGTCGAGTCGGCGTCGAAGTCGTCGCGGTAGATGTCGCCCATCGCCTTGCAGTCCGCGATCAGACCGGACGCGCAGCGGCCGGCGATCTTGGCCGAGCCGAGGAACACCTTCTTGGCGGTGTTGCCCCACTTGCCCCGGTCCCACTCCTGGCCGTCGGTGTTGAGCACGGTCGGTTGGCCGGTGACCCGACCCACGACGGTGTAGGCGGCGTTGGCGACGTTGACCGCGAGGATCACGTCGTGACGCTTGACCCGCGCCGCGACGGCGGCGACGAGTCCGTGGCTCAAGGTGTTGAAGCTCTTGCCGGGAAGGGCGGGGAGCACCTTGCGTTGGACGCCCTTCCACGGGGTGGACTCCATGCCTTCGCCGGTGCGGCAGTACATGGTGACGTCGTGGCCCCGCTCGACGAGTTCGGGGAGCAAGGTGGTGAGGAAGGTCTCGTAGCCGGAGTAGGTCGACGGGACCCCGCGAGCGCCGTAGACACCGATCGAGAGGCCCATCAGCCGACCTCGTCGTCGCTGCGGCGGCGGTTCCAGAGCACGGCGACCTCGTCGTCGTAGTCGTCGTAGTCGTCGTCGAGCACGTCGTCGCTGCCGGTGACGGTCGGCTCGATGCGGAGCCAGTCGTCCTCGGCGACGCGGGCGGCGAACGGCGAGGCCGTGCGGCTGCCGGTCAGGACGAGCAGGCCCTGCAGGGTGGCCGACGATCGGCTCATCACGTCGTTGGTGTTGGTGACGTCGGCGATCGGCGCGTTGTCGGGGACGACGATCACGATGTCGGTGACCTTGCCGGCGACTCGGGCCGCCGTCGCGTCGACCCGCAGCGGCGGGCTGTCGATGATGACGATGTCGGCCTTGCGACGAACCTCGACGAGGGTCTGGTCGAAGTCCGGCGTCTGCACGAAGTCGAGCAGCGAACCACGGAAGCCGATCTCGGTCACCGTCGAGCCGTCGTCGCCGGTGCGGTACAAGACGGTGTCGGTGCTCGAGCGCAGGTCGGGGCTCTGGTCGTCGCCGAGGATGGCGACGTCGAGCCCGATGTCGGCCAGTGCTCGACACAGGCCGGCGACCACGTCGGACTTCTGTACCGCCGAGGTACCCGCCCCGACGAGCAGCACGGTCGGCGCGTCGCCACCCTGGACGAGGTCGCGTTCGAGTTCGGCGGCGAACTGTTCGTACGCGACGGCCTGTTCGCCGGTGACCGGGGTGACGAGCCCTCGGATCGGGGTCGAGTAGCGGGTCTTGAGGTCCTGGAGGCCCCACAGGATCGGGTTGCGGTCGTCGGCGACGCCGGCGAGCACGAAGGCCGCGGCGCCGGCGAGCAAGGCCAGGGCGATCGCGGGCAGGCCGACCTGCAGGATCGTGCTGGGGGCGGTGACCTCGACGGTGTCGGAGAAGGCGACACCGTCGCCATAGAGGCGCTGTTCGATCTCGGCGTCGGTCTGGCCCTGGGCGATCGCAGAGTCACCGTCGGGGAGTTCGTCGAGCGCGGAGGTGATCGTCGCCTGCTGGGCGGCGATGTCCGCTTGGCGGAGTTCGCTGAACGTGGCCACCATCGCGTCGAGGAGTTCGGTCGCATCGGCTTCGGAGGATCCGATCGTGGCCATGCGGAGACCATCGGCGGAGGCGACGTGGCGGGCCGAGATCCGGGCCTCGACCTCATCGACCGGGAGGCCGGTGCGCTCGCTGATCCGGTCGACCGCTTCGGGGCTGGTGGCGAGGATCGCCTGGGCCTGCACGAACCGGGTGTAGGCGCCGGTCTCGTTCTCGTTCGGGAGGGTGCGGTCGACCGCGTTGGCGTCACGCAGCACGAGGGTCGTGCTCGCCGTCGTGTCCGACGACCGGAGCATGCCGGCCGCGAGCCCGAGCACGAGCCCGAGGACGATCGCGGCCGCGACGCCGAGCCGGAACCGCCAGGCGGCCCGCAGCAGGGTCGAGGAGTCGTTGAGTTGGAGTGGTGACTGGTACATCTCGGCCTCTCGGTCGCAACGTAGGGCCATCGGCCATGGGGGAGCGGTCTTGAGCGGTGGTCGGCTCGGTCACGCTCAGTGTGCCGGACCGGGTTCAATACCACGCGCTGCCCTACTCTCCGTGGTAGGTTTCGCCGCAGACGGTGTATGGGTTGTGGTCAGGCCGGAGGGCAAACGGTCAAGACCATGTGGGTATGAGCCGAATGAAGGACCCAGAACGGGTAGTTCGGCTCATGATCACGAAAAGGGCGATGCATACGCTCGGTGGTGTGGCCACTGGGCAGCAAACAAGGGCGAATGATGACAACCAACGGGCACGTGACTGAACGGGTGAACCCCGTTCGTCGCACACAGGTCAAACCACAACCGACGGCAACCCCTCGACTCACCGTGGTCGAGCCGACCACGCAGCGGGCCGAAGACTTCGCGCTGCCGACCCGGTACCTCGCGGTGAAGTACGCCGTCTCTCGAGGGCTCGCCGCCGTGCTGCTCGTCGCCTTGCTTCCGCTGTTCGGCCTCATCGCCGTCCTGCTGCGCGTCAAGCTCGGCAAGGGCGTGATCTATCGCCAGGCCCGCGTCGGCCGCGACGGTGAGACGTTCGAGATCTTGAAGTTCCGCACGATGGCCGCCGATCGGCGCACCCGGGACCGCCGCTCCGCCGATCGGTCGACCGGTGGCAGCGACCGCCGCGTGACGCACAAATCCGACGTCGATCCTCGCCACAACGCCCTCGGTCGGCTCCTCCGCAAGACGAGCCTCGACGAGCTCCCCCAGCTGTGGAACGTCGTGCGCGGCGACATGACCCTCGTCGGGCCCCGTCCCGAGCTGACCGAGGTCGCTGAGAAGTACGGCTTCCGCGACCATCCCCGCCACGTCGTGGTGCCGGGCATCACCGGTCTGTGGCAGGTCTCTGAGTACCGCCACGAGCTCCTGCACGAACACATCGATGTCGATGTCGACTATGTCCAGCGGGTGTCGTTCGGGCTCGACCTGCGAATCATCGCTCGCACCCTCCTGCTGTTCGTGCGTCCCACCGGCCGCTGAACCGACCCCGACCGAGGCGGCACCGTCCTCACGTCGCCCCCGAGCCGACCGATGGGTCCTCCGGGACACTCCTACGCTTGGTTCCCATCCCCCGACCGAGGTGATTGTGCGCATGTCTGAGATCTCGACCGATCGACGGGTCGCCCGCTGGCTCGCCGCCCTCGCGGCGCTGGCGCTGCTCGCCGGCGCATGCGGCGGCGACGACGACCCGACCGAGGATGCCGGCGCCGACGTCGTCGAACCCGCCGACGAGACCGACGGCGACGACGACACGACCGCGACCGACGACGGAGCTGGCGGCGACGTCGACGCGGACGAACCCACCGCCACCATCGAAGACGACGCCGCACCCGGCCCCGACGACGAGGAACCCGCCGACGAGCCCGAGGCCACGACGACGACCTCGGCGGCTCCGACCACCACCGCGTCGACGGCGACGACCACGACCCTTCCCGCCGAGACCGGTCTGCCGCCCGAAGAGGAACGGGGCCAGAACGAGGCCGGCGTCCGGATCGATCTCGACGAGACGGCCACGCTGACCTGCGCCAACGCCGAGTTCGCTCGTGATGCCTTGCGTCAGTCGCTGCTCGACGACGCACTCCAGTACACCGCGGCGGCCGCCGACCGGGCTGAGCCGTCAGCGGTCGTCGAACTCGCCGAGCTCGTTCCCGAGATGCGCGCCGCGCAGACCGAAGCCGAGATCGAAGCGGTGATCGACGAGGCCCTCGTCATCTGTGTCGATCGAGGCCACCAGATCTGATCGGCGGATCGCCGAGGGTCAGCGTCAGGTTCCCCAGGAGAGTCGCCACAGGATCGTGGCGACCTGAGCGCGGGTGGCGGTGTCGTTCGGCGAGAAGGTCGACGGGCTCGTGCCGGTCGTCGCGCCGGTGTCGGCCAGCCAGCCGACCGCCAGGTCGTAGTAGGCGCCTCGCGGCACGTCGAGGAAGTACGACGAGCCGGCGTGGTCGAGTGGCCGATCCTCGAGACGCCACAGCAAGGTGGCGAGCTGGCCGCGCGTCGCGGAGTCGTTCGGTGAGAACGTCGTCGGGGACGTGCCGGTGGTGGCGCCGGTCGCGACGAGCCAGCCGACCGCGGTGTCGTAGAAGCTCCCCGGCACCACGTCGCTGAAGGTCGCCGACCCCGGCGTGGCCGACGGCGACCCGGCGAGGCGCCACAGCAAGGTGGCCAACTGGCCTCGGGTCGCGAGACCGTCGGGATCGAAGGTCGTGGGGGTGGTGCCGGTGGTGGCGCCGGTCTCGGCGAGCCAGCCGACGGGCTGGTCGTAGTACGACCCGACCGGGACATCGACGAAGGTGGCCGACCCGAGCGGAGCCGAGGGGCCCGTCGACGTGCCGCCCCCGCCTGCGCCGGACCCTCCGCCTCCGGCGCCGCAGCCGCGCGGCCCGATGTCGGAGCTGGTCGTGCGGGCGAGTCCGATGTCGTCGCTGCTCGCGCCGAGGCGACTGACGATCCACTCGGGGAGGGCGACGCCGGTGCCGTCACCGGGGCCGCCCGGGTTGACCCGGAGATCGGCGGCGTCGTTGCGGACGGCGGTGAGCGTGCCGGTGGTCTCGCGCGAGCCCGAGCCGTTGCTGCCGGGACGAGCCTGCCATCCGCCCACGGTCGTGAACGCTTCGTCGTCCCAGCCGACGACCCACTTGGGCAGGGCGGTCGTGGTGCGGTGGTAGAGGTTGTGGCTGGTGATGATGTTGACGTCGTCGGCGGAGACCTCGCCGCTCGGGTCCTTCACCAGCAGGGTCGAGACGTCGGTGCGGTCGCCGCGGGCCATGACGGTGTTGTGGATGCGGACGTCCTCGATGTTCCAGGTGATCTCGGCGGGATGGTTCTGGGGACCGTCGCGGTAGGGCGGGTCGAAGGCGGGGTTGATGGCGCCACTCGCGGCGTCGCGGTAGCCGTCGAGCACGGTGATCGCCTGCTCCGCGGAGTCGAGCACGACGTTGTTCCAGATCTGGACGTTGTTGGACTCACCGATCTGGATGCCACGCTCGTTGCCGACGACGGTGTTGGATGCGACGAGCACGTCGGCGCTGACCTCGATGTGGATGCCGTACCGGTCGTTGTTCTCGACGGTGTTGGCCAACACGTCGGCCCGGAGGCTGCTGACGTCGATCCAGAGGCCGTGGGAGTAATTGCTGTCGAACCGGTTGTCGCGGATCTCGGTGACGTAGCTAGCGGTGATCTTCACCCCACCCGACGCCGCGCCGACCGCGAAGCGTTGGTCGTTGTTCTGGGTGAAGCGCGAGTTGTGGATCTCGAGCCGGTCGGCCCGGTCGGCGTTGATACCCATCCGGCCGTTCTTCTCGAACGTCGAGTAGCGAACGACGACGTCGTCCCCGAGGATCTGGGCACCGACATTGCTGTTGTCGCTGACCCGCAGGTCGCTGAGGATCACGCCGTTCGACGCATCGTCGATGACGATCGCGCCCTGGTCGCTGTTGTTGGTGGCGTAGCGGCGCACGACGAAGCCGGTGAGGCTCGAGTTGTCGGCGTTGTAGAAGGCGACGCCGATGTTGCGCTTGGAAACCTCGACGTAGTGACCGGCCGGGCTGGTGCCGATGGTGACCCGGCCACTGCCGTCGACGTGGAAGCGGTTGCCGGTGGCGTCGCTCGCGCTGGCGACCTGCTCGAGTTCGAGGCCGTCGACGTAGACCTGAGCGAGATGATCGGCGAGGGGGTGATCGGGGTCGATGAGCACGCCGTTGAAGTTGCCGTCGAGTCCGGACGCGGGCGCGTTGGTGGATCGCCAGCGGTTGCCGTCGAGCGGTGTCCACGAGTCGATCTCCGTGCTGCCGGTGAGGTACACGGTCTCGCCGGGTTCGGCGACGAGGTGGACGGTCTTGTTCTGCACCACGACCGACTCGCGATAGTCGCCGCCCCGCACGAGGATGGTGTCGCCGGAGTCGGCTTGGTTCACGGCGTGCTGGATGGTGCGATACGGACTCGCGGCGGTACCGGCGTTGCCGTTGGAGCCGCTGGCGTCGTCGACGTGGATCGTCGCGGACGGGGTCGTGCACGACGCCGCGCCGGCGGTGGCGAACGAGCCGGTCGTGGCTAGCAGCGCCGCGATGACCGCCGTCGCCAGGACGGCCGCGGTTCGGGTTCGACGGTCGCCCGAATTCACCTGAGTCGTCTCCGTTCCACCTACCGCGCGGCGCCAGTGTAACGGAAACGTAACGGAAGAGGTAACGCAGCGTGGTCAATCGGCTCATGCTCGGTGGTCGTGAGGTCACCTCTGCGTGGTGCGGGTCAAGATCGGGGCCCGGTCGGCCGACGTTTTCATCGTGCGTATGGTTGGAGCAGGGTCGCGGGTTCGTCTCGCGATCGCGGGATTGGCCGTGGTCGCGGCGGCGTGCCAGGGGACCGCGGAGTCGGTCACCGCGCCACCGGATTCGTCGCCGACCGTCTCGGGTGTGGAGCGCCTCGTGGGGCCGCTCGAGCCTGCCGCGGCTCCTGAACCGGGTGCCGACCCAGCCGAGCCGCCGCCGCCGGCCGACGAGTTCGACCGCCGGACCACCACCACGACGACGGTTGCGCCGGCGACCACGACCGCCGCTCCGACGACCGCCGCCGCTGCGGTCACCACGACGACCGTTGGTCCGGTGACGACCACCACCACCGCACCGGCGACCACGACCACGACCACCATCGCCCCCGCGGCGCCCGCCGGTCCGGTCTTGCCCGCCGGTACCTGGGACGCCGCCCGGGCGGGATCCGAAGCCGGCGCGCTCACCAGCCAGGTCTCGGCCGACGGGATTCACGTCGGTCCGGGGCAGGGGCACGCGACGATCTCCGAGGCGGTCGCAGCGGCGCCTGCTGGCTCGACGATCGTCGTCCACGACAACGGCGACGCCTACCGCGAGTCGTTCTCCAACGACAGCGGTTGGATCGGGAAGTCGCTGCGCTTCGTCGCCGCCGCCGGCGAACGACCGGTCGTGTCCGGCGCCGATGTCGTCGGCGCCTGGGTCGCCGACGGGGATCGATGGGTGCACGACTACACCGACGACCGGTTCGAGTTCCCGCTGCCCGCCGACGGCAACATCCTCCCATCACAGATCACCGGGGTCGCGCCGAACGCCGGCCTGCTCGAGCAGGTCTTCCTCGACGGTCAGCCCCTCCGCCAGGTCGCCAGCCTCGACGCCTTGAGCTCCGGCGGTTTCTTCGTCGACCGGAGCGCCGATCGGATCCATCTCGCCGACGACCCGACCGGTCGCACCGTCGAGATCACGAGTCGCCACCGGGCCCTCATGCTCGCGTCGGGTGCGTCGGGCTCGTCGGTCGAGGGGATCACGATCACGGCGTTCTCGCCTCGCCACCTCGACGGCAACGCGATGGTGGTGCTCGACGGTGCCAGCGACGTCGTGCTCCGCGATGTGATCCTGACCCGGAGCAGTGCGACCGGGCTGGTCGCCGTCGACGCCGATCGCCTCGTGTTGGATCGGGTCTCGATGACCCACAACGGCGCCCGCGGCATGTCCGGCGACCGGCTCGACGATGTGACGATCACCCGGTCGCGGTTCGAGGCCAACAACACCGAGCGGTTCGACGGCGCGAACTGTGGCGGCGGCACCTACTGCGTCCTCGCAGGGGCGAAGCTCACCCGGTCCAGCGCCATCGAGGTCACGTTCTCGGACTTCAGCGACAATCGGGCGACCGGCTTCTGGTGCGACCTCGAGTGCCGTGACCTGACGTTCGTCGCCAACCATGCCGCGGGGAACGCCCGGCACGGCGCCTACTTCGAGGTGTCGGAGGGAGCGGTGATCGAAGCCAACATCCTCGCCTCGAACGGCGAGGCAGGCGTCAAGACCTCGGGGTCTCGCGACATTTGGATCGCGCACAACACCTTCGTGGGCAACGGCGCCCACCTCAACATCGGCGCGGACTATCGGCCGAGCAGCATCGGCTTCCACACCTCGCCGGACACGCACATGCGCAACATCGACGTGGTCGACAACGTCTTCGCCGAGACGACCACCCGGATCCCGGTGATCGATCCGGTGAACCTCGACGCGGTGCCGGCGCCCTGGAGCCGGCTCGGGACCGTGGCCGGCAACCTGTACCTCCTCGTCGACGGCGACGACGGCTCGGAGTGGCGCTTCCGGATGCCGGACGGCCGGTTCGAGCTCGACCCGGCCGTCGCGGCGTCGCCGGTCGCCGTCGAGTCGGGCGACCCGCTGAGCCACTTCGACGGCGGCGTGGACGATCTCCGCCTCGTCGGCCCCGCGGCCGCACTCACCAGCGACTCGTTGTCCTCGACCGCGGCGGCGTACTTCCCCGCGATCGGTGCGCTTCCGCCGGGGGCACCGCTCGGCTGACAGCGGTGGCGGCGCCGCCTAGCGTCGGGGCATGTCTCCCGCTGACCTCGACGCCGCCCGAGCAGCCCTCCGCCGCGACCTCACGATCGACATCGTGACCCTGGGGCGCCGGAGCGGGGAATGGCGGACGACCGAGATCTGGTTCATGGTCGTCGACGACGTCGTCTACATCTGTGGCACTCCCGGCGCCGGCCACGCCGAGCGGGAGTATTGGCCGCGTGACTGGATGGCGAACCTCCTCGGCCATCCGGAGTTCTCGTTCGTGTTCAAGGAGTCGACCGATCTGGCCGTGCCGGCGCGGGCCGAACCGGTCACCGATCCCGAGGAACGGCGTCGCGTGTTCAGCTCGCCGGTGACGGGCTGGTACCGGGGTCAGACCGGGTCGATCGACGCGCTCGTCGAACACGCTCCGATCGTGCGGATCGAGTTCACCGGCGATGCGTCGGCGCTCAACGGCACGTTCTGAACCACCGAGCGGGCGCCGTCAGCCGAGGATGACGGTGCCGTCGAGGTAACCGGGTTCGAGCAGTTCGGTACGAGGGGCGACGCGTGCGAGTTCGTCGCGGATCGGCTCGATGTCGGTCTCGATCGAGAAGCCGGGCATCCAGAGGTCGTGATGGGTGAGCACGACCTTCTCGGGTCGGAGCAGGTCGACCTGGCGGCCGACGAACTGGGCGAGCGAACCCTGGATCGGTTCGCCGTCGATGTTGCCCCGCCCGGCCGCGCCGATCAGGGCGACGTCGGGCCGCAGGTCGCGCAAGATGCCGGACCAGTGGCCCGAGGTGTCCTGGTAGAAGACCGATCCGTCCGGCGTCTCGAACACGAAGACCAGGGCGCCGCCGTCGCCGCGGTCGGAGTGGCCCGGCGCCCCTTCGAGCAGGTGGGTGATCGCCTCCTCGCCGAGGGTCTGGAACCACTCGTAGAGCTGGCGCATCTTGGCCTGCTGTTCCTGCCAGGTGACACCGAGTTCACCGAGACACACCAGGTCGGGTTGCCCCATCTGTTCATGACTCCACACACAGGAGTGCTGGCTCGGGTACACCGAGACGGTCACGTCGTTGCCGAGATCGATCGTCTCGCCACCCGCGACGCAGATCATGCGGTCGACCGGCACGCCCGCCTGCTCCATCAGGCGGATCGACTCGTAGCTGGCGATCAAGGTGGCGTCGGTGTTGGCCATGATCCGTTCGGCGCCCCACAAGTGGTCGAAGTGGGAATGCCCGACGACGATCCAGTCGCACTCGTCGACGTCGTCGGCGGTGTAGTGACGTCCGTCGGGATGACGAGGGCCGTGCGCGCTCTCCATCCGGTCGATGTAGGCGTCGAGCATGATCGTGAGCCCGGCGGTCTTCATCGCGAAGGTGGCGCAGCCGTACCAGTCCAAGGTCGTCGTCATGGGGCCGGAGTCTTGCAGGCGCACTACGGTCCGGACCACCGAGGAGGACGCCATGCCCATCACCGAGCAGATCATCGACACCGACACCGCCGACGGCCCCATGGCCATCGTGCACAAGGCACCCGAGGGCGGGAGCGGCAAGCGGGTGCTGATCTTCATGGACGCCCCGGGTATCCGCGGGTCGCTGCACACGTTCGCGGCGGCGCTCGCCGAGGCCGGCTACGAGGTCGCGATCCCGGATCTGTGGCATCGCCACGGCCGGATGATCGGCTTCGACCCGGTCGACGACGCCGAGGCGATGGCGGCGGCGCGAGCGAAGATCATGGAGATGCTCGCCAGCCTCGACGACGGCGAGGTTCAGATGGACCGCGACGCGGCGCTGGCCGCGCTCGGGTGGGACGGGCCGATGGGCACGATCGGGTTCTGTCTCGGCGCCCGCTATGTCCACAAGGCGATGCAGGAGATGCCCGACCGGTTCCCGACGGGAGCCATGTGGCACCCGTCGTTCCTCACCGACGACACCGACGCCTCCCCGCACCTCACCGTCGACCAGATCGGCGATCTGTGGATCGGCATCGGCACCGCGGATCAGGTGCAGTCGATCGAAATGCACCAGCGGTACTTCGACGCGATCGAGGGACTCGACAACATCACCCTCCGCATCTTCGACGGCGCCGACCACGGGTACACGTGGCCGGTGTCGCCGAACTATCACGAGGAAGCGGCGACGGTCGGCTGGGCGGCGACGACCGAGATGTTCGACCGGGTGCTCGGCGGGTGATCGTGCGAGCACTCGGGCGGAACCGTCCGAGCAACGCTCGGCGAGTCACTGGAAGATCATCACCCCGTCGTCGACGGGAGCTTCGCCGATCAGCTTCTTGTCCTTGCTGACCGACTGGGTGTTGACCCACGGTTCGCGGTCGCCCTGCTTGGGGAGCATCGGCATCATCCGCTGCATGTAGCCGGCGGGGAAGTCGTCGATGAACGGCCGCCGGGCCATCGTCGCGTCGCTCGGCCGCAGGCGCGGGGTGGCGGTCGCGGTGCCGGTGTCGCGCATGTGGTTGAGCAGGCGGCAGCCGTACTCGACGAGCAGGTCGGCGCGGAGGGTCCACGAGGCGTTGATGTAGCCGAACACCGAGATGAGGTTCGGAATGCCGGAGTAGGCGACGCCCTTGTAGGTCCAGGTCTCGGAGAAGTCGAGCTTCTCGCCGTCGAGGTCGAAGTCCATGTCGCCGATCGTCACCAGGTTGAGCCCGGTGGCGGTGATGATGATGTCGGCATCGAGATGGTCGCCGGAGTCGAGTTGGATGCCCGTTTCGGTGAACCGTTCGATCGTGTCGGTGACGACGGTGGCTTTGTCGGCCTTGATCGCCTCGAACAGATCGGCGTCGGGCACGAGGCAGAGCCGCTGATCCCACGGGTTGTAGGTCGGGGTGAAGTGGGCGTCGATCTGATCCTGGGGCAGATGCTTGCCGAGCTCCTTGAGGAGCTTCTCGCGCACCTTCTCGGGCTTGGTGCGGGTGCGGTTGTAGATCATCTCGGTGAAGCGGCGGTTCTTCTCCCGAGTGAGGGTGTACGCCAGCGAGTCGGGCAGCACCTTGCGGAGGCCGTTGGCGACCGGGTCCTGGGACGGCGCGGAGACCACCCATGTCGGTGTGCGCTGCAGCATGGTGACGTGGGCGGCGTCGTCGGCCATCGCCGGGACGAGGGTCACCGCCGTCGCACCCGAGCCGATGACGACCACGCGCTTGTCGGTGTAGTCGAGGTCCTCGGGCCACTCCTGGGGGTGGACGATCTCGCCGCCGAAGTCGTCGCTGCCGGCGAACTCGGGCTTGTAGCCGCCCTTGTAGGAGTAGTAGCCGGTGCACATGAAGATGAAGCCGGCGGTCATGGTGAAGGACTCGTCGCCGTGCTCGACGGTGAGGGTCCAGCGCTGATCCTCCGTCGACCAGCTCGCCGCCGAGACCAGATGGTTGAAGCGGATGCGGCGGCGGATGTCGAACTCGTCGACCGTTTCGTTCAGGTAGGCGAGGATCGACGGGCCGTCGGCGATCGCCTTGGGGTTGGTCCACGGCTTGAACTTGAACCCGAGCGTGTACATGTCGCTGTCGGATCGGATGCCCGGATACCGGAACAGATCCCAGGTGCCGCCGAGGTCGGCGCGGCCCTCCAGGATCGTGAAGTCGCGGTCGGGGGACATCGTCTGCAGGTGGTACGCCGCGGTGATCCCGGAGATTCCTGCGCCGATGACGACGACATCGCGATGTTCGGTGGGCGGGAGCTCGGCCATGGCCGAACCCTAGGGGCCGCCGTGCGGGCGCCTCGAATTCTTCGCGACTTCGCGAGGTGATGATCCGTCGGGCTGGGTGCCCACGAGGCGGGTGCAACACCAAGGAGAAATCCAGATCATGCTCGCAGCAATCGAGCTCGACGAGAGCATCCAGCAGACCCTCGACGACGTCGCCACGTTCGTCCCGAAGCTGGTCGGAGCCATCGTCATCTTCGTCATCGGATGGTTCGTGGCCCGGATGATCCGGCGCGTGTTCCACGCCTTGCTCAGCCGCGTCGGGTTCGACGCATTGGTCGACCGGAGTGGCCTCGGCGCCCAGGTCGAGCGGGCCGGCTACGCCGACTCGGGCGAGCTGCTCGCCAAGCTCGTCTACTGGGGGCTGATGCTGATCGTGCTCAAGCTCACGATCGGCGTGTTCGGCGACAACCCGGTGCAGGACGCCCTCGACGACATCATCGACTACATCCCGAACGTGTTCGTGGCGATCGTGATCGTCGTGCTGACCGGTGCGATCGCGAACATCGTGCGGGAACTGGTCGGCGCCGCCGTGGCCCACCTCGACTACGACCGCACGATCACCGGCTTCGTGGTCGGCCTCGTGTGGTTCATCGGTGGCTTCGCCGCCCTCGACCAGCTCGCGGTCGCCGAGGACGTCGTCGACACCCTGTTCCAGTACAGCGTCGGTGCGTTCTTCGCCATCCTGGTCATCAAGTTCGGCATCGGCGGCATCTGGTCGGCCCGCGACCGGTTCTGGCCGTCGGTTTATGACCGCTTCGAGGACGACAAGGCGGGCGTCGCGACGACCGACTGACGAGACCGTGGGCTCCTCGCTCCGCTACGAGCGAGGGACCTTCCAGTAACCCCGGATGGTCGTGTGGCCACGAGGGGTGCCGCGCTCGTCGAAGAGGTGCTTGCGGATCGCCTGCACCGCGGCCGCCTCCCCGGCCGCCCACACTCGGGTGTCGTCGTCGACGACCGCAGCCGCGACCGCCCGGCGCAACGACGCGCCGGGCGGCTCGTCGGCGTCGGCGTCGTGCCAGGTGATGCTCGTGCCGGTCCG
>CAZEML010000086.1:0-16789 GCA_964513285.1 uncultured Candidatus Nemicrothrix sp. | reverse complement strand
CACCCCCATGCCGTCGCCGTCGATCACACAGAGATACGTGGTGTCGCCGTCGAAGCTCGGGGTCTCGACATGGCCGGCCCGATCGGGATCGATGGCCGCTCGCCGCTCGGCGATGTGCTCGGCGGACAGCAGCACCGCGGGGTCGGCGCCGTCGAACAGCTGGGTCGGGCGATCGTGGCCGGCCTGGATCGCCGCCTCGACGAGGAGATGGGTCCCGCGCCCGTCGTCGTCGAACTCGAACCCATCGACGATCGCGGCGGACAGCAGGGTGAGGTAGCCCTGGCTGGTCGGGGGCACCGACCACACCCGATGACCGAATGCGTCGACCGAGATGGGGTCGACCCAGCGCGCCTGGACCGTCTCGAGATCCGACGGCACGTACTCGTCGGGCCCCGCAGCCAGCAGGCCCTCGCCGAACTCGCCCTCGTAGAAGCCGGCTCGCCCTTCGTTCGCGATCGCCCGCAACGCACGAGCCGAACCGGGCCGGGTGACCATCGTGCCGGCGGGGGCGGCCGCGGGCAGGTCGTTGTGTTCGACGCCAGCGACCCGATCGAGGGTGGCGCTGAGGGTCGGGTGGATCGGGAAGCCCTGCTCGGCGAAGCGGATGGCGTCGGCGAACACCGTCGCGAGGTCGAGGCGGCCATGGCGTTCGTGCATCGCCAACCAACCGTCGACGGCACCCGGGACCGTGACCGCCCGGATGTCGTCCTTCATCGGCACCGCGGTCAGCCCTTCGGCTCGCGCTCGCTCGGGATCGGCGCCCGAGCCGGCCATGCCTGAAGCGTCGAGCGCATCGGGGGCACCGTCGGCATGATGGATGAGGGCCCAGAGGTCGCCGCCCATGCCGCACATGTTGGGGCAGGTGACCGACAGCACGGCATTGGCGCCGATCGCGGCATCTACCGCAGAACCGCCCTTCCGGAGGAGGTCGACGCCCGCTTCGGTCGCGAGATGATCGATGGTCGAGACCATGGCGTTGGGAGCGTGGCGGGTGACGACGGGAGGCAGCATCGTCGGAGTGTGACACAGGTCGGGAATCCACCCCTCGCTCGCCGCGTTGACACCGACATGAGCGCTCTCCGGATCGAACCGACCCCCAAGTGGATCCGTGGCCGTCGCGGCGACCGCACCGTCGTCGACACCAAGGCCGCCCAGCTCGTGTGGGAGCACGAGTACTACCCCTACTGGTACATCCCCGCGGCCGACGTCCACGACGACTCGCTCCCGACGGCGACGATCGACGAGCTGCCGGGCCACGTGAAGATCGAATTCGCCGACGTCGACCAATGGTTCGAGGAGGACGAAGAGGTCTTCATCCATCCCCGCGATCCGTACCGACGGGTCGACGCCCAACCCTCGAGCCGCCACGTCGTCGTCGAGGTCGACGGCACCGTCGTCGCCGACTCCCACAACCCGACCATCCTGTACGAGACGGGTCTGCCGCCCCGCTACTACCTGCCGGTGGCGGACGTCCGGATGGAGCACCTGACGCCGACCGCCACGTCGACCGGCTGCCCCTACAAGGGTTTCGCCCGCTACTGGACGGTCACCGTCGACGGCGTCGAGCACGCCGACCTCGCGTGGGGCTACGACGAGCCGCTGCCGGAGTCGGCCCCCGTCAAGGGACTGATCTGCTTCTACAACGAGAAGGTCGACCTGATCGTCGACGGCGAACGCCTCACCTCCCCCACGACAAAGTTCAGCTGACCGACTCGGAGCGGCCCTACGGTGGCCGGGCATATGCCGACCGAACTCCCACCGGACCTCCGCGATCGTGGCGAACGCGAGACGCTCGAGGCGATGCTCGCCTACTACCGGGCGGTACTCATCCGAAAGGCGGAGGGCCTCGATCCCGAGCAGCTTCAGACGACCCTGGGCCCCTCACCGCTGTCGATCGGCGGGCTCGTGCTCCACACCGCGCTCGCGGAGGACATCTGGTTCCATGCCCGCCTCGCCGGCCGCGGCCCGATCGAACCGTGGGCGTCGTGGGAGTACGGACTCGATCCCGGGCGGGTGTTCGTGCACGCGGCCGGGATGACGGCCGATGAGGTCACCGGCCATCTCCGTGGCGCGATCGCACGGAGCGAGGCGGTCCTTGCCGAGGTGACCGATCTCGATCAGATGCTGATCCATCCATCGAGCGAGGGGCACATGGCCAACGTTCGCTGGGTGCTGGTTCACATGATCGAGGAGTACGCCCGCCACTGCGGCCACGCCGATCTGATCCGCGAGAGCATCGACGGCCGGACCGGAGACTGAACCGACCGGTTCGGTACCCTCGCGGTCATGGGCGCGTTCGAGGAGATCGCGGATCGGCGGATCCGGGCCGGCTACGAGGCCGGCCTGTTCGACGGGCTCGAGGGCGCGGGCAAGCCGATCCGCGACCTCGACCGGATCCGTCCGCCCGGCTGGTGGGCAGCACGACTCGCGGGGCGAGAGCGCAGCAAGCTGCGGGCCGAGGACCTCAGCCGGGAGGTCGCGGCGGCGATGCCGGGGCTGTGGCGCGAGCCGTCGGAGGAGGCGGTGATCGCCCGGGTCGAGCAGCTCAACCGGCGGATCGACGACTACAACGCGGGCACCGCGTGGGAACGCCACGACCGACTCGACGCGGTCGCCATCGTCGAGCGCTGGCGCCGCCTCGGTCGCTACCGCGCCTCGCCCGACGCAGCGGAGTGAGCGCGCAGGCGGGTCGGGCTACGCCCGGACGTCCTGGATACGTCGGCGAGCGATTTCGAGATCGTCGGGGTTGGTGACGCCCACCCACGGCTCGGCGGTGGGGACCACCTCGACCGTGTAGACGCCGGCCGCCTTCAACTCGTTGACCACGGTCGGCAGGAGGTACTCGGTCTTCTCCTCGTCGCCGTGTTCGGCGAGGAACGTCTCGAAGCCGGTCTCGAGATGGGCGAACAGGTTGTTCGGGAACACCCAGCAGTTCATCGACGCGACGGCGTCGTCGGCGAGCACGCCCTCGGGGTCGGTCGAGGTGATCGACCCATCGTCGCGGCGACCGATGCCGTGGGTCTCGACCAGCGACACGAGCTCGTCGCCGTCGACCTCGCAGATCCCTCGTGACACTTCGCCGATCTCGGGGAGCGTCTGATCGAGGCGGAACCCGGCGAGGAGCGCTCGATCGTCGCCGAGGTCGGCGGCGGCCTCGGCCAGCGCCTGGTAGGTGGAGGCCCCGTAGTAGTCGTCGGCGTTGAGGACACAGAACGCGCCCGGAACCGCCGGCGCCGCGGTCAGCACCGCGTGGGCGGTGCCCCACGGCTTGGCCCGCGACGGGCCGTGGGTGTCCTGCAGGACGTACTCGACCGCGAGGCCCGGGTGCTGGGCGTCGACGTGGCGACGGACGTCGTCCTCGATGTCGCTGCGCACGATGAGGACGACCTTGTCCATCCCCGCCGCCAGGGCGTCTTTGATGGCGAAGTCGAGGAACGCTTCGCCGTCGGCGCCGATCACGGCGAGTTGCTTGGTGCCACCGAATCGGGATCCGAGTCCGGCGGCCATCACGACCAGAGTGAGGCTCACGGCGCTGATGGTACGCCGCTCCACCCGGTCAACCGCTCACCGCTCGATCAGGTCGCCGACGTGATGGGTTTCGTTGAACGAACGGACGCTGCGGATGCCGGTGCTGCTCGCCTGCACGCGGGTGATGCCGCAGTAGTCGGGTCGCAGGCTGAGCACGTCGCCGATGCCGATCAACGACTTCAGGTACACGACAGTGACCATGCCGTGGCAGAAGACCGCGACCCGCTTGCCTCGATTGGTGGCGATCACGTGCTCGAAGCCGCGGACGACGCGTTCCTGGAAGGCCTCGATGCCATCGCTGAAGATGTGGTCCTCGAGGTTGTCGAGATCGAAGTAGTGGGCGGTGTCGGGATCGTCGGCCGACATCTCCTCGAGCGGCACATAGGTGTTGGAGCGGTGATCGCTCTCGATCAGGTCGTCGAGCTGTTCGACCTCGACGCCCAACATCTCCGCGGTCGGTACCGCGGTCTGGAACGCCCGCCGCATGGTCGAGGACACCACGTGGTGGATGTCCTCGCCTTCGAGGAACGCCGCGGTGCGGGCGGCCTGTTCGTGCCCGGTGTCGCTGAGGTCGGGGTCGGCGCCTTCGTCCTCGCCGACGGTCTGACGAACCGGTCGGCCGTGTCGGATGATGTAGAGATCCACGGGCCGGGAACCTACCGGCGACGGTGGCATCGATGCACACCGCCGTCACCCCGGTACTCACGGGCCGACCGCGCCGCCGGGGTAGGCACAGATCGCGGTGAAGGCGAACGGCAGGTCGGTGAGGTCTTCGTTCCCACCATCGTCTTCGTGAGTGAACACCCGGATGTCGTTGGGCCCCTGCTCGGTCCAGCGGATGGCGAACACCGAGGCGGCGGGGCCGCGGTATTCACCGAACCGCTGGAGGAGTTCCCCGCCGATGTCGGCCGAGGCGTAGAACGTCGCGTCGAGCACACAGTTGTCAGCCGCCTCGGGAAGCGTCACCAGATAGTCGCCATCGCCCACGCGCTCCACCGCGAGATCCGACTGGCCGTCGTGTTCGATGGTGCCGTCGGCCGCGACCCGTGCGAAGTAGACCCGTGGGAGCAGGTCGGCGTCCTGCGCGAGGGCTTCGGTCTGCTCGATCAGCGCGTCGATCTGGGCCTGCCGGGCGTCCGAGCGCGGCGCGACCACGTTGTTCTCGTAGCGCTGGAGGAAGGTCACCCCTTCGGCCCGGTTCATCAGGTCGAGCGGCGCGAACGTCGTCGGGCTCTTGCCGGTGGTGATGCCGTTGTCGGCCGCCCACTCGACCGGGGCCGCGTAGAAGGCATCCTCAGGGACGTCGTCGAACACGCTCGCGGCGAACGCCGTCGCCGGGGCGACGAGCACGAGCGCCATGATCAAGGCGACGAGTCGCGTCCGGGTGATCTCGATCGTGATGGTCATCACTGTCCTCTTTCGCAGATGGCGGCCACGAGGCCATCGCCATCGTGCGGAAGAGGGGCTGGGGGCCGGAATCCGGCGACCCGCCATGGTCGGGGTGGGGCCGCCGACCCCGACGAGGTAGGGAAATCCCTACGGTCGCCAGTGTGGCGTGACCCCGAGGCCCGGGATCGCCGGGACCACGATGTGTCCGTCGTCGACCGCCAGCGGGGTGGCGACATCGGCGGCGAGCAGCGCGGAGGTCGCGATCCCGTGCGCCGTGCTCACCCCGCTCGCAGCAGCGACGTGGACCGCGTGTGCGACGCCGATGGCGGAGTCGATCATCGAGGTCACGATCGGCGTGGCCCCGACCTGATGGGCCAGGCCGATCGCCCGCATCGCCAGATCGGGGCCGCCGAGCGCCTGCGGCTTCACGATCACCACATCGATCGCGCCCGTGCCGAGGGCATGGGCCAGGTCGTCGACCGTGCGAGCGGATTCGTCGACCGCGAGCGGGATCGGCGACTCGGCGCCGAGCGCGGCGATGGCATCGATGCCCGACGTCGGCTCCTCGCAGAACGCGATGTCGAAGGGCGCGGCCGCGCTGAGGGCTTCGGCGGCCGCCTCCGGGTGCCAGCCTCCGTTGGCGTCGAGTCGGATCTCGCCGTCGTCGCCGAGCGCACGGCGAGCGCCTTCGATCAGGGCCAGGTCGGCCTCGAGCCGGCGATGGGCGACCTTGAGCTTCACCGTGGTGATGCCGTTGGCGATCGCCAGGTTGACGTTGGTGAGGGCCAGCGAGACGTCGGCCGCGCCGATCGTGGCGTTGACGGCGACCCGATCCAGGGGCGAGGCGGCCAACTGCGCGGCGAGCGGCAACCCGGCTCGCTGGGCGGCGATGTCGGCCGCTGCACCGGCGAGCGCAGCCCGAGCCTCGGGAACGGCTTCGAGCTGCTCGAGGGCGGCATCCACGTCACCATCGGTCTGCGCGGTCGCCACCGTCAGGTGGGCGACGAGCGTGTCGAGATCGTGGGTCGACCATCCCGGCATCGGGCAGGTGTCGCCCCAGCCGACCACCTCACCATCGAGGAGGCGGACCAGCGCCCCGCGCCGCTCGGCGACGATCCGGTGGGCGGTGGCCATCGGTGACCGGAGCGCGAGGTCGTAGGGAAGGACGTCGACCGTCATGCTCGACCGATGGTCTCGATCACGGCCGCGGCGACGGCCGCCGGCTGCTCGAGGTGCGCGGCGTGGCCGGCCTCGGCGATCACGTGGGTGCGGGCGTCGGGCAACCGACCGACGAGGTCGTCGGCGATCCCGAGGAACTTCGGGTCGTCAGCACCGACGATGAGCCCGACCGGCATCGAGCAGCGGCCGAGGAGCTCGTGCAGCGGAGCCATCCGCCCGGTGCTCGCGCGGCGAAGACTCGTGGCCAGCGCCCGCGGGTCGTTGGCGAGCCGCTGGGCCCGGGATGCTGCGACGAACTTCTGGCCGAGGCGGGCCTGGGTCGCGAAGAGCGGGTTGGCCATCCAGCGGTCGACGAACCCGTCGAGGTCGTCTTCGATCAGCGTCGCAAGGTCGTCGTCGGCCGCGGCTCGGGTGGCGCGATCGATGGGATCGGCGAGGCCAGCGGACGCGCCGATCAGGCTGAGGGTGCGAACCCGCTCCGGCGAACGGCAGGCGGCGGAGAAGGCGACCCGGCCGCCCATCGAGTAGCCGACGAGATCGATCGGGTCGTCGCCGAGACCGAGGACGTCGTCGACCATCGCCTCGATCGAGTACCGGCCCGGATCGTCGGGATGCGGGCCGGCGCCGTGGCCGGCCAGGTCGGGAACGATCGCGTGTGGGTCGATCCGACTCGCCAGGTCGCGCATTGTCTCGCCGTTGCCGGTGAACCCGTGGAGGACGACGACGGTCACGGGCTGATGGCCTCGCCGACAGCCGCACGGACCTCGGCCCGGACGGCCATGTCGTGGTCGGGATCGACGCGCACGATGAGCAGGTCGACACCGGGCGCGGACGTCGCCGTCGCCGATCGCAGCGCGGCCTGGAGGTCGTCGCCGTCGTCGATCGCGGTGACGTTGATGTCCGCCAAGCCGTCGAGCTGGGCCAGGTCGACACCGTGCGGCGTCCGGAAGATGGTCTCGTAGTCGGCCCCGTCGATCCGGCCGTGGATCGGCAGCATCGAGAAGATCTGGCCCCCGTCGTTGTCGACGCAGAGGACGGTGAGGTGGTGCCCGGCTCGGGCCACGCCCAACAGACCACCGATGTCGTGCAACAGCGCGAGATCGCCGGTGAACACGACGACCGGCACCTCGTCGCCGAGATGACTCGCGAAGCCGAGCGCGGTCGAGGTGATGCCGTCGATCCCGGCCGCACCCCGATTGCCGACGAAACCGATGGGCGTTCCCGCGGGGACGAAGGAATCGAGATCCCGTGGCGGCATCGAGTTCGACGACATGACGAAGAGCGGTGCGCCGTCGGCGATGGCGCACAAATCCCGGACGACCGAGCCGCTGCTGCGGTCGTTCGACTCGATCACGCCGTCGACCGCGCCGGCTGCCGCATCGTCGATCGCTCGCCACCGGTCGAGCCATGCGCCAGGGGTGACGCCGATGCGCCCGGCGGCGTTCATGGCGAAGATGACGGGGTCGATCGTGAGGTGGGAGGTCGTCGTGAACGATGCGTCGTGCCAGCGCCGCTCGGGGTCGACGGCGATGACCTGCTCGGGCCGGACCCGCTCGAGCCACTGGTTGACCGGTCCCGTCGTCGGCGCACCGCCGAACCGCACGACGACGTCGGGCCGCAGCTCGTCGACGACCGCCCCGTGCTTCAGCAGGTGCTCGCCGGCGGCGATGAGCGACGACCGCTTCCGGAAGCGCAGCTGGGTCATCGGCTCGGCGATGATCGGCCAGCCGACCGCATCGGCGAAGTCGCCGATCGCGTCGGCGAGCCGGAAGCCGGGCTTCACCCCGGGCGCGGCGTCGGGGCCGACGAGGATCACGCCCTTCTCGACCCCGGCCAGCGCAGCGAAGGGCTCGCCCGTCGAGCTCCACAGGCCGGACCCTCCGTCGATGGCGGCGAACTGCCGGACCGGCACACCGTCGATCGGTTCGAGCGGCTTGCGGAGCGGCCAGTTGAGATGGACCGGGCCCCGGCCGTCGCCGCTCGCCGCCTCGAACGCGCGGGTGGCGGCCATCCGGGCGGAAGGCTCCGACCAGTCCGACGGGATCGGCAGGTCGGTGGCCCACCGGACGTTGGTGGTGAACATGCCGACCTGGTCGATCGTCTGCCCCGCTCCCCATCCCCGCAGCTCCGGCGGGCGGTCGGCGGTGCACACGATCATCGGCACGCACGCGTGGTTGGCCTCGACGACGGCGGGCAGATAGTTCGCCGCCGCGGTTCCCGAGGTGCAGATCAGGGCCGAGGGCAGGCCCGACGCCTTGGCCTGGCCGAGGGCGAAGAAGGCGGCGGAACGTTCGTCGAGCTGGATGTGGGTGCGCAGTTCGGGGTGGGCGTGGAAGGTGACCGCGAGCGGGGTCGAACGCGACCCGGGCGAGATGACGACATCGCGCACCCCGTGGGCGGCGAGCTGCCCGGCGAAGGCGGCGATCGGCCCGTAGACGGGATCGGTGGCGATCGTGGGGTCGGGGTGATCGGTCACTGGGCTGACTCCATGACGTCGAGAAGGGCTCGGAGCTTGACGCCGGTTTCGGCCAGCTCGTCTTCGGCGACGGAGTCGGCGACGATGCCGGCACCGGAGAAGAGTTGGACCTGCGATTCGTCGACGAGCGCCGAACGTAGCGCGACGCGGAGTTCGCCGTTGCCGTCGAGATCGGTCCACCCGACCGGCGCGGCATACCAGCCGCGGTCGAAGCCCTCGTGTTCGAGTATCCACTCGACCGCGGGATCCGACGGGGTGCCGCCGACGGCCGGGCTCGGGTGCAGGACGTTGGCGACACGCAACACGTCCATGTCGCTGACCCCACCGGCGCGGCGCTCGACCCGAGCGGTGATCGGGGTGCGTAGGTGTTGGACGCGGGCCAGGCGCATGACGTCGGGTTCGTCGGCCGTCTCACCGACCAGGCCGAGGGTGGCGAGGCGGGCGGTGATGTCGTCGACGACGAACTGGTGCTCGGCCCGGATCTTGGGCGACGCCAGCATCTCCGCCGCGAGTGCGGCGTCGGAGGTCTCGTCCCAGCCGGTGCCGGTGGTGCCGGCCAGGGCCACGGTGGAGACCTCACGCCCGTCGAGGGTGACGAGGCGCTCGGGCGACGCGCCGATGAAGGCTCGGTTGCCGACACCGAACGCGAACGTGGCACACGACGGGAACCGGTCCGCCAGCGCCCGGAGCACGGCAGGCGTGTCGATCGGGCCCCGCCGCAGGATGCGAGCCAGCACGACCTTGTCGAGCTCACCGGCCCGGATGTCGGCGATCGCGTCGGCGACGAGGCGGACATAGTCGTCGTCCTCGCTGGTGGCATCGCCCCGCACGATCTCGCCGAGCTGAGCCGGCGCCGGAGCGGGCTCGGACGCCATCTCCTCCAACCGGGCCTCGAGCAGGTCGAGCGCGGCGGCTTCGTCTTCGCCTTCGTCGAGCGCGGTCGCGGCGAGCAACCACGACCCGTCGGCCCGGTCGACGACCGTGACCTCGGGGAGCACCCAGCGAGCATCGGGGAAGCCGGTCCAGTCGGGAGCGATCGGGCGGGATCCGGCGGTGAACGAGAAGCCGCCGATCAGCACCGGCGCAGGAGCATCGGCCGGACCGTGGCGCCGGATCCGGGCACCGAGCGCGGCACGGGCGGCCGACGCGGCGGAGAATCGCGTCTCGCCGTGCGGTTCGATCAGCTCGGCGGCGCCGAGCGCAACGAGGGCGTGATCCTCGTCGGGCCGGATCCACAGCGACCGGTGATGGTCGGTCGCGGCCCCGAAGATCGCAACCGGATCGACCCGCTCGTCGAGCTTGCGGGCGAAGACGACCACGCCGCCGCCGGTCGGCGTCTCGTCGCCCAGGCGGGCCAGCGCTCGGGTGCGCAGCGTGCGTTCGAAGTGCTGGCCGACGAGCGACGACGCGACGGGCACCAGGCGGTGCATGAGCGAGACCAACTCCTCCCGCTCGCGACCCTTGGCGTCGCTGTTGCGTTTGAACAGTTCGATCGCGTCGTCGACGACGTCCTCGACGTGGGTGGCGTGACGCATCGCGAGGGCGGTGAGTTCCTCGAGCGAGACCCCTTCGTTCACGAGGGTGCGGGCGGCGACGAGCATGTCGACCGCGTCGCTCGCGAACCGTTGGTCGGCGCCTTCGCCGACCGGCGTCAGCAGACCGGCGCTGACGATCACGTCGATCAAGAACTCGGGGATCTCCGCCCGGCGGGCCAGTTCGGTCTTGTCGAGGTCGGGATCGACCGCGTTGTGGGCCGCGAGGTCGGTGAGGATGCCGGCACGGTCGGGGTCGGACAGTTCGCGGATCTGCGCCAGGCTGAAGCCCTGCTGGGCCAGGCCCCGGATCTCACGGATGCGTTCGAGGTGGGCGTCGTCGTAGAAGGCGCGCCGCCCCTCGCGGCGAGGCGGGGCCAGCAGCTTCTCGCGCTGGTAGTAGCGAATCGTGTCGACGGCGACTCCGGTGCGGTCGGCGAGTTCCTCGACGTGATAGTCCACACTCCAATCATAGGAGTGATCGCTCCCAGAGTGGCCACTCGGACGGCGATCCAGCCACTACGGTCACCTCCAGATGAACGGCTACAACACCGCCTCTACATGAGTGGCTACAACACTGACGGGATGCTCTCGGGGCCGCTCGACCCGAACGCGCCCCGGAAGACGAAGCGGGAGTATCCCGTCGTCGCGGCGCGGCGTGGGCTCGTGCTCGAGGACCGAACGACGGGCGTGGTCGGTGCGCTGGTCTCGTTCGCACCTCCACGGCTGGTGCTGCGCGACCGCTACGGCAAGGACCACACGGTCCGCTACGCCGACGGGTCGGTTCGGGTCGGTATCGACGGCAAGGGCGTGCCTTGCAAGCTGGTCCTCCCGACCGCGGAACCCGACGCCCCGAAGATCACCGCCAGCGGTTCGATCGACGTCGGCGACGTCCCGGCTCGGGTGGCTCGGGCGAGCCGGATCTGGGTCGAGGGCATCCACGATGCCGAACTCGTCGAGAAGGTCTGGGGCGCGGATCTTCGGGTCGAGGGCGTGGTCGTCGAGCAGCTCGAAGGGGCCGACGACCTCGCCGAACGGGTCCGCGGGTTCCGGCCCGGCGATCGCCGACGGCTCGGCGTCTTGCTCGACCACCTCGTCGACGGCACCAAGGAACAACGCATCGCCGACTCGATCCACGACCCGAACGTGTTGATCACCGGCCATCCGTATGTCGACATCTGGCAGGCGGTGAAGCCGTCGGTCATCGGCATCGAGCGCTGGCCCGAGGTCCCGATGGGGCAGCCCTGGAAGGAAGGCGTGATCGCCGCCCTCGGGGTCAACGCCACGCCCGCCGCGTTCTGGAAGCACGTCCTCGGCAAGGTCACCAGCTGGAAGGATCTCGAGGCGCCGTTGCTCGGCGCCGTCGAGGAACTCATCGACTTCGTCGCCCCGCCCGAGGGCTGACGATGCCCGCGGTCATCGACCCCCTCCCGATCCTCCGGGCGCTGGCCGATCACGACTGCCGGTTCGTCGTCGTCGGATCGGTGGCCCGCCGGCTCTGCGGCGACGACGTCGAACCGCGAGACCTCGACATCGTGGTCGACGCCGACCCCGCCAACCGCTCGGCCGTCGTGGCCGCCCTCACCCAGCTCGACGCCACGATCGATCGGCGCTTCGGCCGTCGACGCATCGCCGACACGATCGACCTTCCCTGGGCGTGGGGCTGGCGGGCCGACACCGACCACGGCTCAGTCGACCTCATCACCCGCTTCGTCGACGCCACCGACATCCACACCCACGACGCTGCGGCAACCGACATCTCGATCGATGCGGCACGTACGATCCGCTGCCACCCGACGGAGCACCACCCGTGAAGGACGCCACCGGCCTCAGCCTGCTCGACCTCGTGATCCTCTCGGCGTGTGAGGACGAGGCCGCCTTCCCCCGCTCCCCGTACCGAAAGACGGCGCGCATCCTCGAGCGGGTCCACGCCAACACGAGCATCGGTCCGGCGGTGGCCCACGAGCCGATGCTCGACCTGGGCCGACCGTGGGTCGTGCACCTCGCGCTCATCGACCATCACGGCAACATCGGGTCACCGGACGATCCGCCGGCCAACCCCCGCTACACCGAATCCCGCCTCACCGCGCTCGGCGCCGCGGCGCTCCACGCAGAACGAGACGATCTCGGCCCCCTTCCCATCGCCCTGATCAACGGCACGATGGCGAGCGGCGGGCCTCACCCGCCCCACGATCCCAGTCGAGTCGTGGCCGCGATCCGTGCGGCCGCGGCCGGGGCGGACGACACGGAGCTGGTCGAGATCGTCGGACCGCCGTCTTTCCCGACCGGTCCCGCCGTCGAGGTCGACGCCGATGCCCTCGCGGCGGGCGGCACCGTCGAACTCCGCCAACGGGCGCATCTCGTGCACGTCGGCGACGAACTCCTGATCACCGGATTGCCGTTGCGCACCGGCCCGGATCAGGCCACCGAACGAATCGTCACTCGGCTGCATCGTCATGTCGGCGACCTCCACGTCCGAGACCTACGAGCGCACGGCGCCCACGACCTGATCCTCCCCCTCACCAGCAACGCCGACCCCGCAGCACTGGTCGAGCTGCTCGGTGAGATCTGGGAACTCAACCGGACCGACACGGTGGCGCTGCGCGAACCGATGGCGGACGCCATCCGGCGGATCGCCGACGACGGCCGAGACCTCGACCATCGGATGGAACTGATCGAGGACGCGATCCGACGCTGACGGAATCAAATCCGACGTCGGGGCGTTCGAGTGCTCGTGCCCCTGCCGCCGGAACCGATCACCGAGGAGCGAGTCGACGTCGTCGTGATCGGCGCAGGAATCGGCGGGCTCCACGCGGCCCGGCTCCTCCATCAGCAGGACCGAACCGTGTCGGTACTCGAGCGACGAGACCGGATCGGCGGGCGGCTGCACACCGTCGAGTCGGCCGGCACGCCGGTCGATCTCGGCGCGACATGGTTCTGGCCTCAGGAACGGGCCGTGAACAAGGTCGTGGCCGAGCACGGGCTGCGCGTCCACCCCCAGCACCTCGGCGGCGATGCGATCTATCACGATCGCCCCCACACCAAGCGCATCGAGGGCAACCCCCTCGACGTGCCGTCCGGTCGCTTCACCGACGGCGCGCAAGCGTTGGCGGAGGCCGAGGCCGCGCTGCTTCCCGAAGGCGTGATCCGACTGGAGCAGTCGGCGACCGGGATCGAGTTGCTGGCCGATGCGGTCCGCGTCACCACCACGCTCGGTGCGGTGGTCGCCAAGCACGTCGTCGTCGCCCTGCCGCCTGCGCTCGCCACGACCGACCTCGCGTTCACCCCGCCGCTCGATGCCATGGTCGCGTCGGTCGCCGCCGCGACCCCGGTGTGGATGGGAACGACGACGAAGGTCGTCGTCCGCTTCGCCGAGCCGTTCTGGCGCCGCCACGGTCTGTCCGGTTCCGGGATCAGCCATCTCGGGCCGATCCGCGAACTCCATGACATGAGCGGGCCCGATGGCGAAAGCGCAGCACTGTTCGGCTTCGCGCCGCAGCGGCCCGAAGGCCCGGTGACCACCGCCGAGGTGCTCGCGCAGTTCGCCGAACTCTTCCCCGGTCACCCCGAGCCCCTCGCCGTCGAACTCGCGGACTGGTCGACCCAACGGGCGACCAGCGCGCCGGAGACCCTGCCGCTCGGCGACTACGCCACCTACGGGCACCGCGCCTTCCAGACCCCGAGCTACGACGGCCGGCTGCACTGGGCGTCGACCGAGACCGCGCCCGACAACCCCGGCCACATCGACGGTGCGCTCCTCGCCGCCCGTCGAGCCGTCGCCGCCATCCTCGAACCGTCCGAATCCGAGAGGACCCACCCATGAGCCCGACCCTCACCGACCTGCTCGACGAGTACGACCGCTCGCTTGCGTACACGGCCGACCTGATCGACGGGCTGACCGACGAGCAGATCGTCTGGCGCCCCGACGAGGAGTCGTCGGGCATCGGCTGGCACCTCGGCCACCAGGCCGCGGTCGCCCACTTCATGGTCCGCAACCTGACCGCCGCCGAACCGTCGCCGGACCCCGAACTCGACGGCTTGATGGATTCGGCCACCGCCGAACGGGAGCGGGGCGCGCTCCCCGACGTCGCCCGGATCCTCGACTACCGCGGCGCGATCGCCGACCGGGTCCGTTTCCGGATCGGGCAGATCGATGCCGGCAACGTCGGCGCCCCCGACCAACTCCGGATGATCGCCGGCACGCTGCTCGTCGCCGTCGTCAACCACGAGTACCAGCACTCCAAGTGGATCGGCGAGGTCCGCAACGAGGCCCACGGCCTCGACCTGCCCCCGGCGACGACGTCGGCCAACCTCACGGTCGTCGACGGCTACACCGTCCTCAGAACGTCGTGACCTGAGCGCGGCGCCGTCTGCGGACGAACCACAACAACCCGATGATCGGCACGACGACCAGGAACGCCACGAGGCCCACGATCGCGATGCCGCCACCGATGAACAGGGCGACCCGGGTCGCACTGAAGCCGCAGCGGACGCGCTGATCCTCGAACGCCTCCGGGGTGACGATCTCGGGATCGGTGCCGGTGATCACCACGGTGCCGGGCTCGAGCTCGCCGAAGGCGATGGTCAGCGGCTCGGCGAAGAAGCCGGTGCCCGCGTAGTCGGACTCGAAGGTGACGATGTCGTCCGGCTCGAGGTCCGTGAGCACGTCGGCTGGGAACACGACTCGTTCCTGCCCGTCGATCGTCGCGTCCATCACGCCCAACACCCCGTCCGGCGTCCGGATCCGAGCCCCGAACAAGCCCTCGTTGGTGCAGTACGACCACAGCTCGACGCTGCCGTCGTCCTGGGCGGCCACGCCCATGTGCTGGGTTCCCGAACACCCCGACATCACGAGGGCGAAGCCCACCACCACCAGCCACCGGTACCGCCGCACCCGTGCAGTTTCCCAGAGTCGACCCTGACGCACTCGGCACCTACCCTGCGGCCATGACCCGCCGTCCCAACATCGTGCTGATCAACTGCGACGATCTCGGCTACGGCGACCTCGGGTGCTACGGATCCGAGCTCCACGACACGCCTCGCATCGATCAACTCGCCCGCGAAGGTGTGCGGCTCACGAGCTTCTACATGGCCGCCCCGGTCTGCACGCCGTCACGCGGGGCCATGCTGACCGGCTCGTACCCGTCGCGCATCGGCTTCGACGACTTCGGTGGACTGCACGTCCTGTTCCCCGGCATGCGCTACGGCCTCAACCCCGACGAGCACACGATCGCCTCGGTGCTGAAGGACGCCGGCTACGTCACCGAGATCGTCGGCAAGTGGCACTGCGGGGATCAACCCGAGTTCTTGCCGACCAACCACGGGTTCGACCGATGGTTCGGGCTGCCGTACAGCAACGACATGGGCACCCAGATCGGCGACGCCAACATCGAGCACGCCGAGGCGTTGAAAGCGGTCGGGTTCACCCCGCCACCCGTGCTGCCGTACCCGCCGCTGCCGTTGATGAACGGCGCGGACGTGGTCGAGAAGCAGCCCGACCAGACGATGCTCACCCGCCGCTACGTCGAACGGTCGGTCGAGTTCCTCCGCGAGAACGTCGATCAGCCGTTCTTCCTCTACTTCGCCCACATGCACGTCCACCTCCCGCTCTACGTCGAGGAGATGTTCCACGCCGACTCCCGCAACGGGCCCTACGGCGCGGCGGTCCACGCCATCGACTGGGCAACGGGTGTCCTGCTCGACGAACTCGACGCCCTCGGCCTCGCCGACGACACGATCGTCATCTTCACCAGCGACAACGGCGCCCTCGCCCGTCCCGGCGAAGGCAGCAATGCACCGCTGCGCGGCAACAAGGCCCGCACCACCGAGGGCGGCATGCGGGTCCCGGGCATCGTCCGGTGGCCCGGCGTCGTGCCGGCCGGCAGCGAGTGCGACGAGTTGACGACCGCGATGGACTTCCTGCCGACGCTCGCCCACTGGGCCGGCACGTCGGTGCCCGACGGCCCGGTCATCGACGGGCACGACATCGCCGACGTGATCACCGCCGGAGCGCCGTCGCCCTACGAGACGTTCGCGTACTACTACAGCACCTCGCTCGAGGCGGTCCGCGACCAGCGGTACAAGCTGCGACTCGTACGCCGCCGTGGAGGCGAACGAGAGCTGATCGCTGAGCTCTACGACCTCGACGAGGACATCGGAGAGACGACCGACATCGCGGCGGACCATCCCGAGATCGTCGCTCGACTCCAAGCCGCCGCCGACCACTTCCGTCGGGAGTTGGGCGACGGCGTGACCGGACAGCCCGGGACCGGACGTCGACCCAACGGCGAGGTGGCGGAAGCCTCCACGCTGTGCCTGTTCGACGACGACAACCCGATGGTGATCGCCGAGTACGACCTGCCCGACCGAGGATGAGCGACCTCCCGATTCGACGTCGGGTGTCACGGGGCATGCGTACGATCAGCGGAGGATGATCCACGTCGAGACCACGCCGTACGGCGCCGACGCCAACCAGGCGCTGGCGGCCGAGATCGCCCGGCTCAAGCGCGGCGATGCCCTCCGACCGGTGTCGGTCATCGTGGCGTCCAACCAGGTCGGTATCGCGGCGCGGCGAGCCCTGGGCCGAGCCGGCGGCATCGCCGCGGTCACCTTCCTCACGCCCTACCGCCTCGCGGAACTTCTCGGTGCCTCCGCCGTCGCCGCCACCGGACGGCGGCCCGTCTCG
>CAZEML010000085.1:0-16863 GCA_964513285.1 uncultured Candidatus Nemicrothrix sp. | reverse complement strand
CGCATGTAGGTGATGTAGCCCTTCTCGTAGAGGCCCTGCGCGGCGCGCATCGCCATCTGGGCGCTCATCCCGAGCTTTCGCCCGGCTTCTTGCTGATAGGTCGACGTGATGAACGGGGCCGCCGGCCGCCGCCGGTAGGGCTTGGTCTCACGAGACCGCACCTCGTAGGGCACGCCGTCGAGCGCGCCGACCAGCGCCTGCGCGCCGGCCTCGTCGAGCACGGTGACGTCGTCGCGAGCCAGACGCCCGTCGTCGCCGAAGTCACGGCCGCTCGCGAGTCGAACCCCGTCGATGGTGGCCAGCGCGGCCGAGAACTCGCGCTGGTCATCGCCCTGGGCCGCGGCGAAGGTGCCCTTGATGTCCCAGTAGTCGGCGGAGATGAACGCCATGCGCTCGCGTTCTCGCTCGACGACGAGCCGGGTACCGACGCTCTGCACCCGGCCAGCCGACAACTGTGGCATGACCTTCTTCCAGAGGACGGGGCTGACCTCGTAGCCATAGAGGCGGTCGAGGATGCGACGGGCCTCCTGGGCGTCGACCATCTTGCGGTCGAGCTCACGCGGCGAGGCCAGGGCGGTCTGGATCGCCTTCTCGGTGACCTCGTGGAAGACCATGCGCTTCACCGGCACCCGCGGGTTGAGCACCTCGATGAGGTGCCAGGCGATCGCCTCGCCCTCACGATCCTCATCGGTTGCGAGATAGAGCTCGTCGGCTTCCTTCAGGAGGTTCTTCAGGAGGCGGATGTGGTCCTTCTTGTCGCGGTTCTCGACATAGAGGGGTTTGAAACCGTTGTCGACATCGATGCCGGTGCGGGCCCACGACTCGCCCTTGTAGGCCTTCGGGACATCGGCGGCGTTGCGCGGCAGGTCGCGAACATGACCGATCGACGACTCGACGGTGAATTCGCTGCCCAGGTACTCCTGGATCTTCTTGGCCTTCGCCGGGCTCTCGACGATGACGAGTGCGTTGCCCATCAGGCTGACTCCACGGGGTCGTCTTCGGGTTCTGTGACTTCGATCTCGATGACCGGGTTCGCTCGTGACAGCACCAGCGAACCCAGCACCGCAGCGATGGTCGACGCGGCGAGGATACCGAGCTTGGCGTCATCGATGACTCCTGGCGAATCGAACGCCAGTCCGGTGATGAACAACGACACGGTGAAACCGACGCCGGCGATCAGGGCGAGACCGAGGACATGGGTGAAGGTCGCGCCGCGCGGGAGCGTCGAGATACCGGTGCGGATACCGATCCAGGTGAAGAGGGTGACGCCGACGAATTTGCCGACCACGAGGCCGAACACGACCCCCAAGGTGACGTCGCTGCGGACCGCGTGTTCGAGCGAATCGGTCGAGATCTCGATGCCGGCGTTCACGAGGGCGAAGATCGGAATGATGATGAACGAACTGAACGGGTGGATGGCGTCCTCGAGCCGTTCGGCGACCGAGACCTGCTCGCGGAGCTCGAAGTTCGCTCGCCGGATCACCGACGGGCTGGCCTGACCCGACAGCGCAGCGCCGACGTGCACGTTGTCTGCGGCGTCGGCGTGCCCCGGGCTGTAAGAGCGCAGCGGGTGAGCGGGGGTGATGAGGCCGAGCACCACACCGGCGATCGTGGCGTGGATGCCGGACTCGAAGACCGCGAGCCACAACCCGATCCCGACGACCACATAGAGCGGGACGTACCAGACCCGCGCCATCTTCATCAGGAAGACCACCAGGGTCAGGCCGATGGCGGTGAGTAGCCAACCGATGCTGAGGTCGGTCGTGTAGAAGATCGCGATGACGGCGATGGCGCCGATGTCATCGACGATCGCCAGGGTCAACAAGAAGACCTTCATCGCGCTCGGGACGCGGTTGCCGAGCAAGGAGACGACACCGATGGCGAACGCGATGTCGGTGGCCATCGGAATGCCCCACCCATCCGCGCCAGGACCGCCCTGATTCATGGCGAAGTAGATGAGGGCCGGCACGACCATGCCGCCGACCGCGGCGAGGGCCGGGAGCGCCGCGGCTCGCGGATCTCGAAGCTCACCGCTGACGAGCTCTCGCTTGATCTCCAGACCGACGACGAAGAAGAAGATGACCATCAGGCCGTCGTTGACCCAGTGGCCGATCGATTCGTCGATCGTCAGCAGGCCACCGATCTCGAGCGTGATGTGGAAGTCGACGAAGTCGTGGTAGCTGTCGCCCCACGGCGAGTTGACCCAGACCAGGGCGACGATCGTCGCGGCGATCAACAGCAGCCCGCTCGCGGCCTCGATCGCGAGGAAGTCGCGCACCGGTCGACCGACCCGGCGCGCGAGCCGACGCTCTCCACCAATCCACGTGAGTGGTGAGGGATCGAGTCGTTCCGTGGCCATGACGAAAGGGGAAGCTAGCGTCGCCTCACCCGCGGCGGCGACGTCTGGACGAATACACGACCAGTTTGACATCGGTGCCGTCGTCGTCGGACGAGACCTCACTCTCGTCGGTCAACATCGACATCAGGTGGAGTCCGAGGCCCGACTCGTGCAGGAGTCGGTCGGGATGATCGGGCTCGGGCAGGCTCGGAACGTCGCCGGTGCTGAACCCGCCACCGTGGTCCTGGATGACGACGGTGATCTCGTCTTCGGCGAGGTGACACTCGAGTCGGATGCGGTCGCCGCGGCCGGCTCGGGAGTGGGCGTTGATGGCGTTGGTGACCGCTTCGGACACCGCGAGCTTGAGATCCTCGATGCGCTCGGGGGCGATGTCGGGGCGCAGCTCGGCGGCGCTGGCGATCACGACGCGGGCGAAGGAGACGAAGTCGGTCCGTGCCGGGATCTCGAACGACAGGCGGCCGGGCGTGGACTCGACCAGGTCGTCGCTCGTCAGCTCGGCACTCATGAGACCAGCATCGCCTGATCGAGCTCGCGATGGAGGGTGAAGACGCGATCGAGTTCACAGATCTCGAACACGCGGCGCACGCGTGCCTCGGGAACGACCAGTCGCAGATCGCCATCGAGGAGCCGGACCCGCTTGAGCGCACCGATCACGACCCCGAGCCCGAACGAGTCGATGTAGGCCACCCCGGTGAGGTCGAGCACCAGGTGATGGTGACCGCCGGCGACCTCGCGCAGCACGTGCTGGCGGAGCTCGGGCGCGCCGACGACATCGAGTTCGCCGACGACGGTGAGGACTCGCCAATCGCCGGTGGTGTGCGCGTGCACCACGAGATCCACGGATCGACCGTATCGGACCACACGCGTGTGATTCGGTCACAGGGGTCCCGTAGCATCGGCCCATGGCGCTCGCCTCTGACCCGGCTGCTCCGTTCGAGGCCCTCCTCGACGAGCTCGATGCCGATGGTCGCCTGGTGCACGTCGAGCACCTCGAGCCCCGCCCCGAGCGACACGCCGACCTCGAACGCCCGCTCCCCGACGCGGTAGCCGAGGCGTTCGCCGACCAGCGGTTCTGGACCCATCAGGCCGCCGCGATCGACGCCATCCGCCAAGGCGACAATGTCGTGATCGCCACCGGCACCGCATCGGGCAAGTCTCGGTGTTTCCAGGTGCCGATCGCCGAGGCCGTGGCCGACCCGGTCAAGCCGGGCACCGCACTCCTCCTCTACCCCACCAAGGCCTTGGCGCACGATCAGCTGCGCTCGCTGACCGCGCTCCAGATCCCGAAGCTCGCGGCCGGGGCCTACGACGGCGACGCCACGCCCGAGGAGAAGGCCTGGATCCGCGACAACGCCAACGTCGTGCTGACCAACCCCGAGATGCTGCACGGCGGGCTGCTTCCCCGGCACGAGAAGTGGGATGCCTTCTTCATGCGGCTCCGGGTCGTCGTGATCGACGAGCTCCACGTGCTGCGAGGGGTGTTCGGTACCCACGTGGCGCACGTGTTGCGGCGGCTCCGACGGATCTGCCGCCACTACGGCGCCGACCCGACCTTCGTCTTCACCTCGGCGACGATCGGCCAGCCCGAACGGCTCGCCTCCGCGCTGTGCGGGGCGCCGGTCACGTCGATCACCGACGACGGCTCCCCGACCGGGCCCCGCCGGTTCGCGCTGCTCAACCCACCGCTGCTCGACGAAGCGAGTGGCGCCCGCTCGTCCGCCAACAGCGAGGTGGCGACGGTCAGCGCGTCGTTGGTGGCGTCCGGTCATCGCACCATCACCTTCTGCCGCAGCCGGAAGGGCACCGAACTGATCGCGGCCGACATCAGCCGACGGGTGCCGTCGCACCTCAGGCGGTCGGTCATGTCCTACCGAGCCGGCTATCTCGCCGAGGAGCGCCGCGCGATCGAGGATCAGATGGCCGATGGCTCCTTGCGCGGGGTCGTCGCCACGTCGGCGCTCGAACTCGGCGTCGACATCGGCGACCTCGACGCCTGCGTGATGAACGGCTTCCCCGGCACGATCGCCTCGATGTGGCAGCAGGCGGGCCGGGCCGGGCGCCGAAGCGCCCCCAGCGTCACCGTGATGGTCGGCGGCGACGACCAGCTCGATCGCTACCTGATGCGCAACCCCCACGAGGTGTTCGAGCGCGAACCCGAGCCGTCGGTCGTCAACACGTCCAACCCCTACATCCTCGGTCCTCATCTGGCGTGCGCGGCCTACGAGCTGCCGCTCTCCTACGACGATCTGCGCTGGTGGTCCGAGGAGGAACTCCACGACGGCATCCGCGATCTCGTGCGTGAGGACCGGCTGCGACTGCGCCGCCGCTGGCGCAACGGGCGTGAAGAACCGTTCGCGCACTGGTGCGGTACCGGCTACCCGTCCCGCGAGATCGGTCTGCGGTCGGGCACCGCGTCGGAGATCCAGATCATCGATCACCACACCGAGCGGCTGATCGGCACGGTCGACGAGTCGCGGGCCTACACCGCCGTGCACACCGGGGCCATCTACCTTCATCGGGGCCAGAGCTTCGAGGTCGTCGAGCTCGACCTCCACGACAAGCAGGCCCGGGTCGTCGAGTGCGACAACACGACCTACACCCAGGCCCGCAGCGACATCGACATCCGGGTCCTGCGTACGCTCGACTCCCGTCGCGTGGGCCGGGCGACGCTTCACCTGGGCGAGGTCGAGGTCGCCACGTCGGTGCTCGGGTACCAGCTGCGCGACACCTTCTCCCGCAAGATCCTGGCCAACGAGTCGCTCGACCTGCCCGAGCAGCGGCTGGTCACCCGTGCCTTCTGGTACGTCGTCGACGACGCCGTGATCGACGAGGTCGTCGACCAGGGCGGCGACCCGGCCGGCACCCTGCACGCGGCGGAGCACGCCGCGATCGGGATGCTGCCGTTGTTCACGATCTGTGACCGCTGGGATGTCGGCGGCGTGTCGACGGTCCGCCACGCCGACACCGACGGGGCGACGATCTTCATCTACGACGGTTACCCCGGTGGCGCCGGCATCGCCGAGCTCGGATGGGAGGCGGGCGAGGCCCACCTGCAGGCCACGCTCGACGCGGTCGATGCGTGTGGCTGCCGCGACGGTTGCCCGTCGTGCGTGCAGTCCCCCAAGTGCGGGAACGGCAACGAGCCGCTCGACAAGGCCGGAGCGGTCGCCTTGTTAAACAGCGTTCTGTAGTCAAGCAAACCTTCAAACGCGTCGAAACAGGCCGACGTAGGTCCTGAGGCCCACTCATCGGCGTTCATGGGCCCGCGACGGGATTGGTGATGGAGGACGTCACGACGACAGAGGCCCCTCAGTGGGTGGCGCGACCAGGCTTGGCCTGGTCGTTGCGCATCGCGCTGACGCTCGCGCCCATCATCGTCGTCACCATCGCGGCGTGGCAGGTGCATCTCGCCCTCGGCCCGCCGTCGGTCCTGATCGACGGTGTCGCTCGATGGGTCGCCCTCTCCGCGGGCTGCACCATCGCGATCCGGCTGCTCGACCGCCTCGCCAAGCGGCTGCTGCCGCTCACCGTGCTGCTGCGCATGACGATCGTCTTCCCCGACGACGTGCCCTCCCGCTTCCGGGTCGCGTTGCGCTACGGCACCACCCGCCAGCTCGCCCGCGATGTGCAGGCCGGCGCCCTCAACGACGACACCCCCCAGATCGCGGCTGAGCGCCTCCTCGCGCTCGTCGCCCAGCTCAGCGCCCACGACCGGGCGACCCGCGGTCACACCGAACGAGTTCGGGCCTATGCCGACCTCGTCGCCGAACAGCTCGGCTTCTCGGCGGAGGAACGACACAAGCTGCACTGGGCCGGACTGCTCCACGATGTCGGCAAGCTCTCGGTGCCGGCTGCGGTGCTCAACAAGGTCGAGCCGCTGACCGAACTCGAATGGGCCCAGATCCGGACCCACCCGCAGGAAGGCTGGGCGATGGTCCAGCCGCTGCGCGAGTGGCTGGGCGAGTGGGCCCAGGCCACGCTCGATCACCACGAACGCTGGGACGGCGCGGGATACCCCCACGGCATCTCCGGCTACGAGATCTCCCGAGCCGGCCGCATCATCGCGGTCGTCGACGCCTTCGACGTCATGACCTCGGCCCGCTCCTACAAGGAGCCGGTCAGCTTCGACGAGGCCCGCTCGGAGCTGGCCTCGGCCAGCGGCAGCCACTTCGACCCCGAGGTCGTTCGTGCGTTCCTCGCCCTGTCGCTCACGAAGCGGCGGACCAGGTGGAGCTTCCTGTCGTGGATGGCGAACTCACCGATCATCACGTCCGTCGCCTCGGGCGGTGCGACCGTGCCGGCGACGGTCGCCACGGGCATGGCGGTGGCCACCGTCGCCGCCAGCAGCATGGTGATCCCCGCGCTCGAGCCCGACTCTCAGCCGATCGAGCTGGCGGTCGAGCGGGTGACGGTCGAGGACTCGCCGACGACCACCACGGTCGCGCCGACCACGACGCCGGCTCCCGCGCCGACGACCACCGCCGCCCCGACGACCACCACCAGCACCACGACGACCACGACCACCACCACGACCGCGGCGCCGACGACGACCGCACCACCCGCGACGACGACCGCGCCACCCGCCACGACCACCGTGCCGCCCACCACCACGACGACGGCGCCGCCGACCACCACCACGGTGCCGGAGGAGGCGTTCGACAACAGCTTCCTCGGCGGCGGCTCAGGCGACGTGTTGAACCTCGTCGACAACATCGATGGCGGCGGAACCGCGATCATCGACGGCGACGCCGACCCCGGCCTGACGGTGCCGCGCTCGGTCGACGGCCTGATCGAGATCGACGACCCCGAGGTGCAGGCATGGCGCTTCACGGTCTTCGAGGACACCCCGATCGAGGGCGAGACGTTCCTTCGGATCCACGCCGCGATCGAGGACTACCAGGACGGGTTCGCGGTGCTGCTCGTCGGTCTGGTGCAGTGCGACCAGCCCTCGTCGGGCTGCACCGAGTTGTTGACCGGCCAGTCGGGCTTCGCCCAGGTCGGCTTCGGTTCGGACTTCGGCGAGGTCGAGGTCTATCTGGGCTCGATCGACCATGTCGTTCCCGCGGGGAAGCACATCCTCGTCACGGTGGCAGTGGCCCAGTCGTCGACCCACGACGTGTGGCTCCAGTTCGGCTCGAACGAGTACCCGTCGCAGCTCCTCGTCAGCTGAGCCGGACGACACTCAGTCCTCGCGCCGCATCGTCGCCTCACCGATCAACTCGACGTCGCCGATGAGCGGTCCGATCAACGGGACGTTGGTCGGCGCCTCGTAGCGGACGATCACGGTCACCCGTTCGGCGGATCCGGTACTCGTTACCGAGAGACGGTCGGGCGCGAGCCCGCTGGCGGCGATGACCGCGTCTCGGACCTCGCCTGAGCCTCGATCGACCGCCGCGGCCCGGACTCCCTCGCGTGCTGCGTGGGTGACCATCACTCGAGCGTGCACGATCAGCCCAATCTGGATGACGGCCAGCAACGCGAGCGCGATGACCGGCAACAGCAGTGCCGTTTCGACCGTGGCTTGGCCTCGCGACCGGCGGCAGGCGGTGGCCGGGCCCGAACGACGGACCCGGCCCCACCACCTCATCCGACGCGCCCGCGAACGGAATCGAGGACGGCGTCCATCAGGTCACCCACCGCCGACGTGTTGGCCGCCCATGCGATGACGAGCAGTGCGAGGGCGGCGGCGCCCAGGATGACGAGGGCGTACTCGGCGGTCGCCTGCCCTCGGTCGCCGACGAAGCGGGGCGGGATCGGAACGGATGGTTTGTGCATGGTGGTCTCCTGTCTCGGAGGTCTCGAACGGGGAGTCAGGGTTCGGGGAAGCCGTCGGTGATGGCGAGCCCGTCGAGCGAGCCGACGACGAGGGGGACGAGGGTCAACAGCACGAAGGCCGGCAGGACACAGAGCACGAGCGGCAGCAGCATCAGCACGGGGAGCCGCCGGGCGCGCACCTCGGCCTCGCGTCGACGCGACTGGCGTGCCTCGTCGGCGGCGCGAGCGAGGCTCTGGCCGAGCGGGGCACCATCGCGGGTCGCGGCGATGATCACGGTGACCGGCCGGCGCGCGTTGTCGGGTAGCCCGTGGCCGAGGTGGGTCAGGGAGTCGACGAGCGATGCGCCGGCGTCGAGGCGGGCGATGGTCTCGTCGATCAGCTCACGGATCGGCCCGTCCTGCCAACGACGCACCGAAGCGAGCGCGACCGGGAGGGTGAGTCCAGCGCCGACGGCCAGACCCAACTGATCGATCATCTCCGGGAGCGCGTCGGTCAGGGCCCGCTGTCGGGTCGACGTCGCCTTCCGTTCCCGTCGCACCGCCTCCGCTCCCAGCCCGATCGGCCCCGCGAGCAACAGCGGCGGCAGGAGCAACCCGACGATGAGCGTGACGGTCAGTCCCGCCACGAGTTCGGCGTCTCGAATCGTACGAAGCGACGGAAGCCACGATTCGATCCGGCGGGCGATCGCGACGACGGGTGGCATCGCGAAGCGGCCGTCGCAGCGCCCCCGAGGCACTACGCGCCCACCGGGACCGACGGCGGCGAGGACGAGCAACATCGCCAGCGCCGTCGCCAGGAGGAGCCGGCTCATCCGGTGACCGCCGCGACCAGCCGACGCATCCACCAGAAGCCGAGCGCGTCGAGGCCGAGCCCCGCCGCCAGGCACATCCAGCCGAGCGGGGACGCGATCAGGAACGAGAGTGCGGCAGGGTCGGCGATCGCGAACACGAGCAGGAACCCGACCGGCGCGGCGGCGATCATGGTGGCCGAGGCCCGGCTCTGGGCGGACAGCGCGCGGAGCTCGTCGGTGAGTTGGCGGCGTTCGCGCAAGACCGTCGCGGTGCGATCGAGCGCATCGGCCAGCGCCGACCCCGTCGAGATGCCCAGGCGCAGGACCGCTCGCACGAGTGCACCGTCTCCGTCCGGCAGGGACTCGCTCCAGCGGTCGAGTTCGTCGCCCACCGCAGCGCCGTCGTCGATGCGCTGCCGGGCGAGACGCAAGCCGAGATCCGCCTCTTCGGGAAGCGCAGCCATCGCCATCGTCACGCTGGCTCCTCCCCGCAGCTCGCGAGCGAGGAGCTCGAGCGTGAGGGCGAGGTCGGCCTCAGCCGCGCGCCGACGGCGATACAGCAACGCGGCCGCCGCGACCCCGCTCGCCATCGCTGTGGGCGATGCATCACGACCGACCGACCGGGGCCGGCGTCGACTGCCGAGCCAGGCCGTCACGGGCGCGACCACCGGGTCGCGACGGTGCCGTCGTCGCCGACGTCGGCGACCTCGGCGATCGCCCGCCGCCCATCGGGGCCTCGGTCGACGTGGACGATCACATCGATCGCACGCGCCATCTGTTCGCGGACGGCGTCGAGCGGGAAGCCGTCGCCGCCGAGCACGGCGAGGCTCTCCAGCCGTCGGAGCGCGTCGGTCGCTCGGTTGGCATGGACGGTGGAGAGGCAGCCACCGTGCCCGGTGTTGAGCGCCTGCATGAGGTCGAACGCTTCGCCGCCCCGGACCTCGCCGAGGATGATCCGGTCGGGACGCATGCGCAGGGCGTTTCGGACCAGATCGCGCATCGTCACGAGCCCGACCTGTTCGGCGGATTCCGGACGCGTCTCGAGCCGAACCACGTGCGGATGCGGCAGCCGGAGTTCGGCCGCGTCCTCCGCCGTGACGATGCGTTCGGCCGGATCGATGGCGGCCGCGATCGCGTTCAACAGGGTCGTCTTGCCCGCGCCGGTACCGCCGCTGACGATCAGGTTGTGGTGGCGCGCCACGTCGTCGGACAGCACGGCGCCGGCGTCGGCGCCGAAGTCGGCGAGCTCGACCTCCTGGAGGACAAAGCGCCGGATGGTCACGTACGGCCCGTCGAGCGCGATCGGCGGCACGACGATGTTGACCCGACTGCCGTCCGCGAGGCGCCCGTCGACACATGGGGATCGCTGATCGACCCGGCGTCCGATCGGGACGACGAGGCGTTCGACGAGGAGGTCGATCTCGTGACGGTCGAGCTCGACCTCGGACGACTCGACCCGCCCCACCCGCTCGACCCAGACCGGCCCGGGGCCGTTGACCATGACCTCGCTGACCTCGGGATCGAGCAGGAGCTCGTCGATGGGCCCGAGACCCCCACGACGAGCTCGAACCAAGCGGAGCACCTCGCTGCGATCGTCATGCGGCAGCAACGGCGCCAACCCACCCAGCACGAGTGCCGGATCGGCGTCGGGGTGATCGAGCAGATGAGCCTGGACCCGGTCGGCGAGTGTGCGTTCCTGACTCATCGAGCCAGATCCAAGCCACGAAGCGAGCGAGGCAGACGAGCGCCGAGAAGACCGGCGTCGACGGAGCGGGCGACGGCCGGATCGAGGGAGAGGCGGCACCACACCGGCACCCCGACGGCGGCGGCGACGTCGGTCGCTCGCAGGGCACGACCGGGCTCTTCGATCACGACCAACCGACTGGTCGACGGCAGCGACCCGGTTCGTCGAACGGCGAGGTAGCAGGCCCGCAGCACGACGACTTCCTCGGCTCGGCCTCCTGCCCAGTGGGTGTCGGTGGCGACGCCCGCATCGACCACGACGGTCCGCCGGGCGTTGGCGCAGACGCCGCCGAGCACGTCGAGCCGATCGACCGAGGGCGCCGACCCCCGGGCGAGGAGGTGTAGATGCGGAGCGATCTGGAGTTCGAGCGCGGCCAGACCGTCGAGGGGCACGTCGGTGCCACTCAGCCAGTCCGCCACCCCGAACTCGGGCGACGCGACGCCGAGCAGGTCGGGTTGGTCGCCGGCGAGGTCGACCAACAGGGTGTCGGTGCCGGCGCGGGCGGAGTGCAGCGCGATGGCGGCAGCGACGACGGAGGTTCCGACGCCACCCTTGGGCGATCGGCAGATGATGAACACGACGGTCTCCCGGAACGAGGGTTCGACGGGGAAGTCGTGGTCGGTTCGACCCTAGAGATCCGCATCGGCGATACCAACGTGGACCGCGACCATCGAGCCGCGAGGTCGGGCCGCGGACCGCCGGCGCTTTCACCGAGAGGGCGGCGCCTACGATGCCAGGGTGACCGAGGCCGCCTTCTTCGATCTCGACAAGACGGTGATCGCCAAGGCCGCGATGCTCGCCTTCGGGCCCCGCCTGCACCAAGAGGGCATGCTCAACCGCTGGCTCGTCGCCCGGGCGCTGTGGGGTCAGATCGTCTTCCGCTACCTCGGTGCCGACGAAGGCCGCATGGAGAAGATGCGCGAGACCGCGTTGAAGGTCGCGTCGGGCTGGGAGAAGGAACGCATCTCGAGCCTGGTCGACGAGGCGCTCACCGAGGTGATCGATCCGCTCGTGTACGCCGAGGCGGTCGAGTTGATCGAGTCGCATCAAGAAGCCGGCCGCCGCGTGTACCTCGTGTCGGCCTCGCCCGAAGAGATCGTGATGCCCCTCGCCCGGCACCTCGGGGTCGACAGCGCGATCGCCACCCGGGCCCGCATCGATGCGAGCGGCCGCTACACCGGCGAGGTCGAGTTCTACTCCGCCGGCGAACACAAGGTCACCGCGATCGACGAGGAGGCCGAGCGCTACGGCCTCGATCTCGACGGCTCCTACGCGTACTCCGACTCGGTGACCGATCTCCCGATGCTCGAACGGGTCGGGCATCCGGTCGCCGTCAACCCCGACAAGGCGCTGCTGAAGGAAGCGACCGACCGAGGCTGGGAGATCCGGGTCTTCGACAACCCACAGCCCCTGCTCGAAGCCCGGACGGTCCGAGCGCCGAAGCCGTCGACGCTCGCCTCGATCGCCGGAGCCGGCGCGATGGGGGCGGCGTGGTGGTGGCGGTCGAAGCAGGCCCGGGCACCGAAACGACCATGGTCCCGATGAGCGCCGACGGGCACGACGATCACGACCACGAGTCGATCGGCCACAGCCACGGCCATGGGCATGGGCTCGAGGGCGGCTGGGAGCGCTGGGCGAGCGTCCCGATGCTGCGGGTGGTCGCCGCGTTGGTCGCCACCATCGGCTTCCTCACCCTCGTCGCCCTGATCGTCCTGTGGCCGACCGGCGAGGGGCGCCAGGAGGCGATCCAGAACGCCGACGACCTGGGGCTCGTCAGCGAACGGGTCGGCGCGACCGTGCAAGAACAGCGCGACGGTCCCTGCAGCTACTCCACCGACGAGAACCCGCAGACCTGCCGCGAGGTCACCCTCATCGTCAACGACGGCCCCGAGGCCGGTGCCCTCGTCATCCTCCCCGAGATCAATCTGCGCTTCGACAGTTCGATCCCCAGCATGTCGCCCGGCGACGACGTGATCCTCGGTTACGAACCGTCGACCAACACCTACTTCTTCGCCGACCTCGATCGCCGAACCTCGCTCGTGTGGCTCGCGGTCGTGTTCGCGATCTTCGTCGTCGGCTTCGGCCGCAGCCGCGGTGTGCTCGCGCTGTCGTCGATGACCTTCACCGTGGTCGCCCTCGTCGGGTTCGTCGCCCCGTCGGTCCTCGACGGCAACAACGCACTGCTCGTGGCGGTGGTCGGCGCGTCGGCGATCGCATTCGTCAGCCTGTACGTCACCCACGGGCTCTCGCCGACGACGACCGTCGCGCTCGCCGGCACCCTCGGCGCGCTCCTGTTGACCCTCGCGCTCTCGTGGATCTTCTTCGAGCTCACCCGGATCACCGGCCTCGGCACCGAAGAGGCGCTGATCCTGCCGTTCATCGCCAACGACATCGACCTCGCCGCGCTCCTGCTTGGTGGCGCGGTGATCGGCGCGCTGGGCGCGCTCGACGACATCACCATCACCCAGGTCGCCACCGTCGCCGAGATCCACGATCGCCGCCCCGACCTGAGCCGGGCGGAGCTGTTCGCCTCCGGCATCCGCATCGGCCAGGAGCACATCGCGTCGACCGTGAACACGCTGCTGCTCGCGTACGCCGGTGCGAGCATGCCGCTGCTCCTGCTCTTCTCGACTTCGGATCAGTCGCTCGACACGGTCGCCAACTCCGAGGTGATCGCGGTCGAGATCGTTCGCACGCTGTGCGGCTCGATGGGTCTGGTGGCCGCGGTCCCGATCACGACGGCGATGGCGGCGCTCGTGGTGACCGGCGAACTGCACGAGGGGCACGATCACAGCGACGTGCCGGGCTACGTGGACGAAGCGGCAGGCGACCCCGAGGGGGCGCTGTCAGCGGAAGCCGCCGCCGGCGACACCGACGACGAAGGCGAGACGACCGACACGGGTGCCCGGTGGGAGGACTTCTCCCCCGAGGAGTCCGACGGGCTCTAGCCCGGCGCGGGGTCGTCGGCGGCCGCCGCGGCGCGAAGCAACACGTAGAGGGCCCCGATCGTCGGGTCGACCTCGCCCTCGGGGACCGGCAGGTCGTACCGGATGATCGAGCGATCGTCGGGCAGCGCCTTCCCCTTCGCTCCCAACCGGCTCAACACGCTGCGCATGGGCCGGTTCTCGGCCAACACGTCGAACCGCACCGTCTCGAGTTCGAGGATGGCTGCGGTGCTGATCAGCAACTCCATCAGCAGACCCCCGAGACCGCGGCCTTGGTACTCGTCGACCACGGCGAGGGTCGCCTCCGCGACCGTGGGTTCGTGGGCGTCGATGAAGAGCCGGGCCGCGGCGATGCCCAACCCGGACTCGTCGCCGACCTCCGACGGCTGGTCGGGGTCGAACACGCCCCAGGCGAACTGGCGGTCATCGTCGACCGCGGTGAGGTTCTCCTCGGCCTGGGCCGACATGTGGGGCGTCGGCGTGAAGAAGCGGTAGTACCGCGACTCCTCGGAGAACCGCTCGAACGCGGCTCGCAACCCGGGACCGTCGCCTCGTCGACCCGGACGGATGCGCGCCCGGACACCGCCGTCGAGCTCCACGACGACCCCGGCGGGATCGAGGGGGAGTTCCCAAACGAGTTTCACAGACATGGGGGATGGAGATGGGCGGCCGGTCGACCACCCGGCTCAGACGTCGCGGACCTTGCGGGACAAGACGGTGAGCAGGGCGACGAGGACGGCGATCAACAGGATGCGGTTCTTCGACATGGTCGGAACGCTAACCAACCGAGACGCCGGTGTCTGGTCGCCGAGACGGCTGCCACATGAACGTTCGGGCACAGTCGGCCACCGGTGAGGTGGACGGCGAGGCTCGCCGATAGGGTCGACGACGGAGGTGTCCGAGCGCCTGGTGGGCTCCCCCGCCTTCAAAGCGGGTGGGATGGGTGATCCCTGTCCGGCGGGTTCGATTCCCGTCCACCTCCGCCACATCGCCCCACCAGGCCACGGTTGAGTCGGCGCTGACGGCGCCTTGATCTCGCCCTGAGGTTCGCGTGGCGTCCTGGAGAGGTGACCGACACCGACACCTGTGTGCTCATCGCGACGAAGGACGGCGCGGCGACGATCGCGGAAGCCGTGACCGCCGCCGCCACCCAGGCCCGCGTCCTGGTCGTGTCGGACGGGTCGACCGACGAGACAGCCGCCGTCGCCCGAGCCGCCGGAGCAGAGGTGCTCGCGCTCGAGACGAACATCGGGAAGCCGGCTGCGCTTCGCCGTCTCTTCGAGCACTTCGCCGTCGACCGCCATCACCGCTACGTCGTGATCGTCGACGACGACACCGTGTTGTCCCCGCACTTCATCAGTCGCTGCCGAGCCCACTTCGAACGAGATGAAGACGTCGTCGTCACCTGTGGCGAGACGCGCTCGGACTGGCGCCACGAACAGCGCTGGAACGGATGGGTCGGGGCGCGGGCGCTGGCGTACTGGCGCTATGGCCTCCTCGTGAAGCGAGGGCAGGCCGCACTCCGGGCCGTCACCGTGATCCCCGGCGCCAACTCGATGTTCCGCACCGATGTCATGGCCGACCTGCTCGTCGACGACGTCCGCTACGTCGTCGACGACACCCAGTGGCTGCTCGAGATCCAGACCCGTCGGCTCGGCCGCGTTGCCTACGCCCCGGATGCCCTCGCCCACGTACAAGATCCACTCACCCCGGGCGAGTGGTATCGCCAGACCGTGCGATGGATGTGGGGCACGTTCCAAGGGGTCCGCGGCCACCGCGTCGGGCGCACCTGGTCGTGGTTCTCGGTGACCTACTCGCTCCAACTCCTCGACTGGCTGCTGTACGTCCTGCTGTGGCCGCTCGTGCTCGGAACGATCGTCACGCGAGCGGCGATGGACAGCCCCGAACGGCTCGGCCTCGTGCTCGCGATCTACCTCGCCGGCTACGTCGCCTGGGCGATCATCGGCGCCATCGCCCTTCGCCGATGGCGGCTGATCCCGCTGTTTCCGTATCTGATCGCCATGGACTGGATGCAACGGGCGGTCACCATCCACGGCGCGATCCGAGCACTGCGCCAACCCGAAGCGGAGTGCCGCTGGATCTCACCCCCACGATTCGCAACGACAGGAACCCCCTCATGAGCAACGCCACCGACACCGGTTCCGTCGGCGTCGCCGGACCCGTCGCCGGCTCAGCCGACATGACCGACACCCTCGCCTTCACCGGCGCCGGCCCCTTCACCGTCCTCCTCGCGGTGATCGGGATCCTGAGCGCCGCAGGCGGAGCGGGGATGCGGGTCGCCGCCCGCGTCCTCCGCCGATCAGCCGGAGACGCTTGACTTCGAGTCGACATGAAGTTCTACGGTCGAGGCATGGCTGCCTCGACCCTCGAACATCGCCTCGACCACGAGCGGAACGTCTGGATGGCGACGACCCGTCCCGACGGCCGCGCCCACCTCGCTCCCGTCTGGTTCGTCTATGTCGACCACCGCATCTGGGTCGGCACCGGACAAGGATCGGTGCGGGTGGCCAACCTGCGCACCAACCCGGAGGCCGCGGTCTCGCTCGAAGATGGTGACGCCCCGATCGTCGCCGAAGGGCCGGTGACGATCCACCTCGACGAACGCCCGCCGGCGGTCGTCGACGCCTTCCTCGCGAAGTACGACTGGGACCTGCGGATCGCCGAGGACGATGACGTGGGCCGGGTCGCGTTGCTCGAGCTCCGTCCGCGCAAATGGCTGTTCGCTGACCTGCCGACGGTCGAGGGCTCATGACGCACGCCCGGATTCGCGGCATCACGCTCGACTGCTCGGACGCCGAAGCGCTCGCCGACTTCTACGTCGCCATCCTCGGGTGGACGGTCGTGGACCGCGACGGACGCGGTTGGATCCAGATTCGTGGCGGTACGGATGTGCATCTCAACGTCCAAGCCGAAGCCAGCTACCGACCGCCGGTGTGGCCCGAAGCCGGTGACGAGCAGCAGAAGATGATCCATCTCGAGATCGAGGTGGACGACGTGGTGGCAGCGATCGAACGGGCCGAGTCAGCTGGCGGTCGATGCGCCGATCACCAGCCGCCCGATCGCGATCCGGGCCGGATTCGCATCATGCTCGACCCGGCCGGCCACCCGTTCTGCTTCTTCGTCGTCGGGGAGTGACTCGACGCGCGGTCGGCGTCGACGACTAGTCGCCCGAGACCACGACGGCCATCACGCCGAGGTGGTCGCTGAGGGGCACACCGTCGACGACCT